>JAFGIO010000248.1 GCA_016929555.1 Deltaproteobacteria bacterium
AGGGTGATGTACCCCGTTTCCTTGAGGAGATTCGATATGTCGATCGCCTTTTCCCCTTCCGTTCCCGTGACGATCGGGAATTCGTAGGTCTTCCCATCCACTGTCAGTTTGGCCGTTTCGCTCATACAGCAACACCTCTGAATAAAATGAACTTGGGCTTATAGCAAATTTGGAAGATCTTTACCAGCGAGGAGTAAACTTTGCATCGGAGACAGCGATACCCAATCAAAGGGCTTGACACACACGAGCCCGGTTCTTATACTCCCTGAGGCTCGCCGGATTTCAGCACGCTATGAACGGCCATGGCTCTCCGTTCCCTGTGAATTCCGTCGGCCAATCCTGAGAACGGAGGAGAGGAGCGCGATATGCGGATTGCACAAATGGGGCTGAAAGGATTTCAATCTCTGGGGATTGTATTGGCGGCGGCATTCCTGCTGTCGGCGGGGTGCGCTTCCAAAGCCAATCTCTCATCACTCTCCGGTGACCGTTCTGAGTTCACCGCCATAAAAAAAGTGGCCGTTGTCCTGGAAGACGAGCGGGGGCACAATCCCCTTTTCGGAGATATTTTCATGGAATCGGCCTCTGAAAAAATGGGACCGTTTCTGCTTCAAGAGAAGTATGTTCTCCGGGAGAACATCGCCGGTACGGATCTGAGGGAACGGGTCGACGCCTTTCTTGAGATTGCCGTGACGCACAGTAATGAGGGATTCCCGATCTATGGCTTTCCGATGACGTTCAGCGCCTCCGCCAAACTGATGGAGACCGCGACCGGGAATATCGTGTGGGGAAAGGATTACGCTTATAGATCGGCCATCTTCGCTCGTTCAGCGCCTCCGATTCGTGAGGTCATGAAACTCGGCGCAGACACCATCCTCGATTCCATTCCGCTGATCAAAAAGGGCGCTTCCATGGCTGAAGCGGCAGCGCCCCCGGGAGATACCCCTGTGTCCCCTTCGCAAACGCCCCCTCCACCGGAAGAGAAAGCCGCCCCGCAAGAAACGGCCATCCCCGTGAAAACCCCAGCTGCGGCGGGGTCCCCTCCGACTGAGAGCCGCCAGGCCACAGAACAACCCCCCGCCCCGCAGATACGCATTGTGGAAAAGAAAACGACTCCGCAGGCGAAGGCGGCTTCGCAACCGGACGGTCAAGCCATGATCTTTTCAGTGCAGGCCGGCGCTTTTCTTCAAAAAGAGAACGCGACCAAGATGATCTCGCTGCTGAAGAGCAAAGGATTTTCCCCGTATATCTCCGAGAAAGTCGATTCCGGCAAAAGGGTGTGGCATACCGTTCAGGTCGGCAAATACGCGACGAGATCCGAGGCCGAGGCGGCCGGAAAGGACATCTCAAACAAAGCAGGAATCGCCACTATAGTACACCTTATGAAATAGGGCGCACGAGATCAAAGAATATACGCCGTACAATGCGCGGCACGGCACTGTGGACATACCTCTAGACTATTCGGCCGTTACCGTGTTCTTCCTGAAGTCAAGGAAATCAAACGTGATAGAGTTGTCGCATATTTCTTTTGGTAGTCAGTAATGGGTAAATAAAAGGGCGCTGTTGTACTAGCTCAATAATTCGGTAACCGGAACAGAGCCTATAGGGCCGAGGGGCCGGATAATGCCAAAGGAGGGCACCATGAGCAACATCATCAACCGTGATACCATCGGCGACATGGCGCGGCGGGCGGCCACGAAGTACGGAGACAAGACCGCCATTATCTTCCGCGATCTGAAACTTTCGTTCTACGATCTGGAGCGCGAAGCCCGGCGCTTCGCCAACCTGATGACCAGCTACGGGATCGGGAAGGGCGATCGGGTGGCCCTCTACGCCTACAACTCCCCTTACTACCCCGTCAGCATGCTGGGGCTGGCCAAGATCGGGGCCATCCAGGTACCCATCAATTACATGCTCAACGCCGAGGAGATCGCTTACATCGTCAACCACTCAGGATCACGGATATTCATCGTCGAGGACGCCCTGTACCCCATCATCGCCGAGTCGAAATCAGCGTTCACTGCCATCGAGCGGTGGGGCTTCATTCCTCTGGCCGGCTCCGGGGTCCCGGAGGGTTTCTTCGATCTTGCCAGAGAAATGGCGGGGATGTCCTGGACGGAGCCCCAGGTGGATGTCTCGCCTGAAGATATCGTCCAGATCCCGTATACGAGCGGCACGGAATCGAAACCCAAGGGGGCCATGCTTTCCCACCGCGCCCTCATGTCCCAGTATCACAGCTGCATCTTCGACGGGCGGTACGAAACCGACGACGTGAGCCTGCACGCCCTCCCCCTCTTCCACTGCGCCCAGCTCCACTGCTTCCTCATGCCCTATCTCTACGTGGGAGCCACCAATGTGATCATGCATAAGGCCGATCCGCTGGAGATGATCAGGCTCATCGAGAAGTATCAGATCACGCACATGTTCGCCCCGCCCACGGTCTGGATTGGGATTCTGAACCATCCGGATTTCAAGAATTACAATCACCGGAGCCTCAAGAAGGCGGCCTACGGCGCCAGTATCATGCCGGTGGAGGTCATCAAGCAGCTGGCCGTCGCTTTCCGAGGACTCCAGCTCTGGAACTATTACGGTCAGACGGAGATGGGGCCGGTGGCCACCATCCTCAAGCCGGAAGACCAGCTTCTGAAGCCCGGATCGGCCGGGAAACCCGTGCTGAACGTGGAGACCCGCCTCATGGACGACGACGGAAAGTTTGTCCCTGTCGGGACCGTCGGGGAGATCGTCCACCGGTCGGGGCATGTCATGACCGGCTATCTCAACGACACGGAAAAGACAGAGGAGGCCTTCGCCTTCGGCTGGTTCCACAGCGGCGATCTCGGCCGGTTCGATGAGGACGGGTACCTCTATGTCGTGGACCGCAAGAAGGACATGATCAAGACCGGCGGCGAGAACGTGGCGTCGCGCGAGGTCGAGGAGGTC
>JAFGIO010000249.1 GCA_016929555.1 Deltaproteobacteria bacterium
ATGGATGTATACCCCTGTATTCCCGTTAAGAGATTGTTAAAATCATGAGCGATACCGCCGGCAAGGGTTCCTATTGCTTCCATCTTCTGAGCCTGGATGAACTTCCGCTCGCTTTCCCTCAGTTCACTTTCCGCCTCCCTGCTTTTAACACACTCCATTTTCAGGGCTTCGTTGGAAGCCTTCAACATGGCGGTCCTCTGTTGGACAAGCGCTTCCAAATGAAGCTTTAATGCCTCGAGTTCATGATTTTTCTTTCGGAGTTCAGAGAGCACCTCCAGGTATTTTCCCGTGGACGCTTCATACTCTTCCCTGGTCAGGAGATAGTCGTTTTCAAGATGTCTCAACCGGATGGCCATGCGCTCTATAAGAACCTGTCTTCCTTCTTTCTTGTTTTTTTTCAGCGCTTGATTATTCATGATGATTAAACCACCCATCCTGATTCATGCGTTGAATTTTAAGAGCGACGTCGTCCATGAGAACATCGACTGACTGCTCATTGAGATACAACCGATCGAGGCATCTTTGATAGATCTCTTCATCGATAAAAGGTATTTCCACATACCCTATACCCCGTTTTTGGCAGGCATAATGGGAAATGTACAGGGCATCGGCCATGGCATTCCTCTGTGGAAATTCCTCGGGATTTTCCGCCGCTCCCGCAGCTGCGCAAATAAATTCAGGAAAGTTCCAGTTTTCCAAAAGCTTCTGTCCTACCTCATCGTGCGAGAATCCCAACAAATTGCGCTCTGCCGTCTTTTGATTTGCAATGCCGTTCGTAACCGTTTCGATAATCTTGGGAAAATCTCCGTTGAGGAACTGTTCCAAGACAATGATGCCGATGTCGTGAAGGAGCCCAGCCGTATAGATATCGTGTCCGGGCTTTTTGAGTTCCCTTCGGTAAAGCATTTTGCCGCACAGGGCAATCCCTACACAATGAATCCACAGAGATGAACGGTGGTAACCGGTCGATCGCTGGGTTTTTCTTTTGAACATCTCAAAAACCTTCTGATTCAGTGCAAGCTCCCTTATGCCATCCAACCCGATCAGAATGATAGCGTCCATGATATCGGAGACCTTCCTGCTTATCCCATAATAGGCAGAATTAGCCCGCTTCAGAATATTTGCCGTCAACGAGGGGTCCATATCTATTGTCTTTTTCAGTTCCATGACACTCGCATCGGGATTATGAATCACATGGATGATACGGCCCAACATCACCTTGTCAGAAAGGATCTCCGATTTGTTGGCCTTTTTTAGCAATTCTGTCAGGTTCATGGCTTTATTGCATCTTGAATCGACTTTCTGAAGGGCTTTGGGCATCATTACGTCGACGAACCCTCTATTGGACATGCCGGCATAATGAAAAGACCCATATTCTTTATATTTTCATTATCGGTCATTTCAAAAGTATCTTTAGTTGTCGTGATCCGGAATGAGTGAAAAAACAGTCGAATCGGAGAAACTTGACAACTTTTCAATTAGTCAGTAAAGGTCTTTGCCTACATACCGAAACAGCAAAAGTGATCGTGAAGCAAGCTGAAGGAGGATTGACCCGCATGAGAAACGATGCATACCGGAAATTGTGTGAAACGATGGCGAAACGGGGGGGGGAATATCCCGGTCTGGACATACCGGAGTTCTACAGCCTCGTAGAGGAACTATTCACCCCAGAAGAAGCCGAAATGGTCAATGCCATGCCCAGGGGTTTCAACTCGGCAAGCTCTATTGCAGTTGAACTCGGCAGGAACGAAGAGGATGTGGCCCGGCTTCTTGAAACCATGGCGGACAAAGGCCTTGTAACAGCCGGAAATATGGGAGGGACACTCTACTACGGTACCGTGCCTCTGGCACCGGGGATCTTCGAGTTTCAATTCATGCGGGGAACGACAACCGAAAGGGACAGAAAGCTGGCCAGGCTCATTCACGCTTACAAGCAGGCTTACGAAACCTTGCATCCGCCGAAGCCCTCTCCCTTTCCGATATCCCGCGTCATTCCCGTCGACAGGGCGGTCAAGTTGGACAACGTCGTTCATACCTACGACCAAGTATCACACTACATCGAGACCCAGGATCCAATCGCCGTCAGTACCTGCTTCTGCCGTCATGAAGCGAAGTTGGTCAATGAGAAGGATGACTGTAACATGCCCGACGAGGTTTGTATGACCTTTGGAATGTCTGCCGAGTTCGTAATCAGCAGAAGAATCGGCCGAAAGATCGACAAAGCCGAGGCGTTGGCCATTCTAAAAAAAGCGGAAGATGCGGGTCTGGTCCATGCCAGCACCAATCGACAGGATATAGACTTCCTATGCAACTGCTGCCCCTGCCACAGCATGATTCTGAAACCAGTGTATTCTTTTCCAAAACCTTCGCTGGCTCTTTCATCGGGCTTTCAACCGGTATGGGACAGCGACCTTTGCACGGGGTGCGATATCTGCGTCGAACGTTGCCCTATGGACGCCCTGACGACGGGAATGGATAATGTACCGGAAATAGATATGGACCGTTGCATCGGGTGCGGCGTCTGCGCCACCGGCTG
>JAFGIO010000250.1 GCA_016929555.1 Deltaproteobacteria bacterium
ATACGAAGCGTGAGATTGGATGGTCCGGATGCGTTTCCCCCTGGGAGTTCGGCCCAGGGGCTTCCCTGGTTCAAAACCGCTTTGGAACAAGGAAATTGCCGAATCTGTAAAACCTTCCGGGCCGATGAACTTCCATGACGATAAATGCGGATTATCCGGATGCTGTTCCATAAATCATTTTCATAGGAGGATTTATGAAGAAAAGCTTAATATTTTTGGCGGCAGCCTTTTTTGCGATCGCCGTTTTTATCTCGGCGTGCGGAGGGAGCAAGAAGCCGGCCGAGTTGGCAGTCAAGACGGCAGAAGAAGCCGTCAATGCCGCCAAGACCGAGGTTGAGAAGATTCTTCCCGAGGATGTAAAATCTTTGGATGAAGCTTTAGCGGCTGTGAAGGAGAAGTTCGCCAAAGGTGAATACAAGGCCGTCGTCACGGAAGCTCACGACCTTGCCGGCAAGGCAAAAGAACTGGTTGAGAAAGCGAAGGCCAAAAAAGAAGAACTGACAGAATCATGGGAGAGGTTTAGCCGGGAGCTTCCAAAGATGGTAGAAACAATCCGGGAAAAAGTGGATGCACTGACCAAAGCAAAGAAACTGCCAGCCAACTTCACCGCTGAAAAAATTGAGGAGATCAAAGCATGGTTGGCCGACTCCGAGGAAGACTGGACCAAGGCGGTGGAAAGTTTCAAGGCCGGAAACTTTGCAGAAGCTGTAGCCACAGCAGCAGCCATTAAGGAGAAAGCCGAACAGGCGATGGAATCGCTTGGGTTGTCGGTTCCCGCTGCCGTGCCTGCAGCCCCCGAAACTCCCGCCCAATCATAAGTCGCTGACGGTCCGTACACGATTAATCTTTATGCAGAGCGGTGACATTGGTTGTGTTTTCAGGTTATCAACATAAATAATCACAAATACTGGTGAGAAACAACAAACAGAGGGAGGATTGATTATGTTCAAGAGACCGAGTCTGAATATCGTCGACTGCATCGCTTTCAATGCCAAGTTCCGGGGGAATCAAACGGCCTTCGTCTGCGGTGAGAAACGCATCACTTGGAAAGAATTCAGTAAATATACAAACAGGATCGCGAACGCCCTCGTTCGATCCGGCCTGAAGAAAGGCGACAAGGTCAGTTTGCTCTGTCTCAACAGCATCGATGCCATAGCGGTTCTGTTCGGAACCATGCTCGCCGGGGGGGTGATTGTCCCACTTTCCTTGCTGCTCACCCCGCAAATGATCGCTTCCCTCACGAAGGATGCAGGATCCGGATTCTTTTTCGCAGATACATTCTTGAAAGCACTCGCCGATTCTGCTCTATTAGAACTCGACACGATTGATGGGAAAAACCGGGTGGCCATAGGATTCGATGATGATAAATACACGTCCTTGAAGGCTTTCATGGAGGGGTCTTCTGAAGAATTGCCCGATGTAACGCTGGATGATGACGATGAGGCATGCATCATCTACTCCTCCGGAACCACCGGAGCGCCGAAGGGCATTATCCATACGCATCTATCGAGAACGATGTTCGCCCTGTCCATGACTATATCCACGGGCGCCATACAGGCATCAACGGTAACCATTGCGACAACGCCGCTCTTCGCCAACACCTTCTGGGGAACGATCATGCCCACCATGCTGGCCGGCGGAACGACCGCCATGATGACCATGTTCGCACCGGGCGATTTTCTGAAAATCGTCCAGGAGGAGAGGGGAAACATCGCCTTGATGGTGCCGACGCAGTTCCAGGCCGTCCTCAGCCACCCGGACATCGACACGTATGATCTTTCCAGTCTGACCCTTCTGTTCTGTGCGGGGGCTACGCTGCCCGTGCCTCTAAAAAAGCAGATCATCGAAAAATTCGGGAATATCCTCGGTGAAGCTTACGGAATCACCGAGGGGGTCGCTACGGGCATACCGCCGGAGTATATCCTGGAGAAACCCACCTCCGTCGGCATTCCCGTGTTCGGGGCGGATGTTCGGATCGTCGACGACGACGGGAAGCAGCTTCCCACGGGCGAAGTGGGCGAGATTGTGGGATACTCCCATTGGTTCATGAAAGGCTATCACAACAATCCCCAGGCCACCGCGGAGATGGTCTGGCTCGACGAACGCGGCCGCACCTTCATCCGCACCGGAGATATGGGACGTCTCGACGAAGACGGGTATCTGTACATCGTCGACCGTAAAAGGGACATGATCGTCTCCGGCGGCCTCAATGTATTTGCCATCGATATCGAGGGAGTTCTCCGCCAGCACGAAGAGATTAAAGACGTAGCGGTGATAGCCGTCCCCCACGAAAAGTGGGGGGAAACCCCACTGGCCTTGGTGATTCGCCAGCCGGGCGCGAAGGGCACGGAGGAAGAGATCAAGGAATGGGCCAATGCGAAATTGGCAAAGCATCAGCGAATCAGCTCCTTGGAATTTCGGGAGGAGGACTTCCCCCGCAATGTTCTGGGCAAGGTCCTCAAGCGCCTTCTCCGGGAACCTTATTGGAAGGAGCATTCTTAAGTTGCGG
>JAFGIO010000049.1 GCA_016929555.1 Deltaproteobacteria bacterium
CAGTCCCATGGACTCGGGGGTTTTTCTGATGACGATTCCGGCCAGAAGCAGGATTGCGGTGCCCAGGATCATGCCGAGATAGAGCCAGCTGTTGCGCCACCCGAAATCGATAAGCATGCCGGGTATGACAACGGCCATGAGGACGCCCCCCAGACCGCCTCCGACATTGGTCAGCGCAAGGGCCGTTCCGGCCTTTTTAATGAACCATTTTCTGACCGTTCCCAGTATCGGCACTGCAAAGGAAAAGGCCACGCCGACTGCCAATATGACGCCGTAATACAGATAGAACTGCCAGACCGCGGTCATCGTCGACGTGAGCGACAGTCCGACGAGGATGAAGAGCCCGCCGAGACACATGATGATTCTGGCGCCGTATCTGTCGACGAAATAGCCGGCCACAACGGCGGAGACCGCGTGCACCCACATGTGAAGCGTCAGCCCGAATCCCAGGACCGCCCTTGTCCAGCCCAGATTGTCTATCAATGTAGGAAAGAACATCGTGAAGGAGAACCTGCTCGAAATCGAGAGGAGCCCGATGAGCGAGCAGGCGACGACAATCCACCAGCCATAGTAAAATCGCACGCCTGCGGTCGGTTTGGTCTTTTCCACACACCACCCTTTGCCGGGGGTTTTTTAGGCGATATCGCCGCGGAAAGCTTCAATCCATGCGCAACACCTTGGCTCCGCGTATCCTGCCGTCCTTCAGTTCGCACAGGGCGCTATTGGCCTCGGCCAGGGGAAATTCCTCCACCTCGGGCCTGATGGGGATCTCTGCGGCCAGTTGCAGGAATTCCCCGATGTCGCCCCGCGCCACGTTGGCCA
This sequence comes from Deltaproteobacteria bacterium, assembly GCA_016929555.1. Classification (GTDB taxonomy): domain Bacteria; phylum Desulfobacterota; class Syntrophia; order Syntrophales; family JAFGIO01; genus JAFGIO01. The sequence goes on from JAFGIO010000049.1 coordinate 823, forward strand.
CGCTTTTGATCTCCTTTTCCATCCAGAGGTGTTCGGGGTAATTCAGACGCAGCAGTTCGGTCTTGTCGGCTTCTTCCTTGCGAATGGCGTTGATCACCAGACGGCCTCCGGCGGCGAGGTTCTTCAATGCCTCCACCACCGGTTTCCAGGCGGGCGTCGTGTCGATGACGGCATGGAGCCTCTCCGGGGCATCGGCTTCCGTAGGCCCGGCCCAGGATGCGCCGAGTTCGCGGGCAAAGGACCGCTCCCTCTCGTTTCGGGCAAAAACGAAAATCTTCACCTTGGGATAGCGGTATCTGACCATTTTGAGAACCAGGTGAGCCGAGGCCCCGAAGCCGGTCAGTCCCAGATTTTGCCCTTCTTTCAGGTTCGCGAGCCGCAGGGATCGGTAGCCGATAGCCCCGGCGCAGAGCAGCGGCGCCGCCTCGGCGTCGGAGAAGATCCCCGGTATGGGATGGGCGAAGGCCTCCGGCACCACCAGGTACTGGGCGTATCCGCCGTGGGCATCCCTTCCGGTGGCCTCGAAGCCTTCGCAGAGATTTTCGTTTCCATCGAGGCAGCTTCCGCAGCGGCCGCAGGCCCGGTAGATCCAGCCGACGCCGACCCTGTCTCCCTTGCGGAACATCGACGAGCCCCTGCCCAATCCAGCCACCCTGCCGATCGCCTGGTGTCCTGGAATGACGGGAAAGGCCGGCGGCGGCGTCCTGCCCTCGATCTCGTCGAGCTCCGTATGGCAGACGCCACAGGCGGACAGCCGGATCAGGATCTCGCCGGGACCGGGCGACGGGTCCGGCATGTCGATCATCCTCAGGGGCTCTCTGTTGTCTCGCAGGCTCGCAATGCCTTCCAGCACCATGGCCTTCATAGCGTCGTCTCTTTGTGTTTGAATCTCGGTGGAAGATATAGAAGCGACCCCCGCCCTGTCAAGGAAAGATTCGCCATAAGAAGCGAAGACGGGGGAGATCGATAGGTCCGAAGTGCGTTCTACAGATCAAATTTCACCGGGACTGAGGCGATTTCCTGCCAGGAACGAGCCGATCATTGGACGGCGATTGAAATGGCGGTTTCCCCAGAGACCGTTCAGTGATCCGGAGCCGTAGCGTCCCTGTTCGGTTTCACTCCCATGACCGGGAGGATGTACTCCTGCCAGACGAACCGGAACACGCCTTCGATGTTTCTGATAAAATGGCGGAACACGGCGGTTGTAAAGATAACGCGCAGCAGCCCGGACACATCTTCTCCGGTCAGGGTGACCTCGAAGTTCCAGTTGACTGGCTGCTGTACGATCCCCCGGATGAAGACCGTGTCCCCTTCCCGTGTCACGTTGCTCTTGAAAAAGTCCAGGACCAATTCCTGCTTTCCCAAGCCTGTCGTCCAGATTCTCATTTCCGTCATTTCTCCCCAGGGGGGTTCTGTTTACGGCCGCCTCCACTTTTCTTTCAGTCCCATCTGTCGCGTAACGAACCGGTCGCGGATGAAGATGTAGAAACCTTTCACGTTTGCGGCGAAATGTTTCAGCACGGCCCATGACAGGATGAAGTGCAGAAGCCCCGGTATGTCTTCCCTGGTAAAGGTGACTTGGCATTGCCAGACGATCCCCTTTTCACGGAGGATGCCCCTGATCAAGACCTCGTTCCCCTCCCGCGTCACATCGCATTTGGCGAAGTCCAGAAAGAGGGCCTGCCTGCCGAGACCTCTTGACCATACCCTCATCGTAAACAACCTCCCCTGGATTTTCCTCCGGCAGTCTGCCGCTTATCGGTTGCTCCAGGAACCTGAATCTCAAGATCCCACAGACCCGGGAGATCAATCGAAATAGGTCTTCACGTATCGTTCCATTTCCGGCGTGGGCTTCCACCACATCGCGGCCCCGAGGTCCTCGGCCACCTTGTTGGCGGCGAGGTAGCCGTTTCCGCCCAGCACCAGGCCTCCCGGATACATGGAGGCGCCGCACAGATAGAGGCCCTCGATGGGCGTCCTGGAGCCCGAGCACTCCGTGTTGGGTCGAAAATAACCCAGTTGCGTGGGATTGTAGTCGCCGTGTTTGATGGAGCCGCGGCGCATATTCAGACGCCTTTCGATGTCGACCGGCGTCTCGCAGACGGATTTGACGATGCTTTCCCGCTTCAGGTTTGGGGCCGCCCGCTGCCACTTGGCCAGCATGGCCTCCTTCAGTTCCTCGCCTCGCACCTCCCAGCCGCCTTCGATGTCGTAGGGAGCGTGCATCTGAAAGAAGGACACGTACTTCCCCGGCATCCGGCACAGGAACGGGTCGAAGAAGCTCTCGCAGGTGGCATGCCCGCCGAAATTATCGAGATCAATCCTGCCCGATATCACGTTGTCCCAATGGGCCAGAAGCCGCTCGGTGTTCTCGAAGCCGAAGACGGTCATGAAGGACTCGTCGACCCAGGGATCGTCGCAGGCGTAGCGCTGGGGTTCGTCGGTGACGATGTGCAGGGTGTTGAAGCTCCACTTGTCGTATTTCCAGCCCTCCGTCGATTCCTTCAGCACCTCCGGCAGGTTCTGGGCGCCCACGAGTTCGAGGAAGGTGATCTTCGGGTCCAGGCTGGACACGACCACCTTGCTGCGCAGGAGGCGGCCCTCGGCGGTCTGCACCCCTGCGGCACGGCCGTTCTCCGTGAGGATGCCGGTCACCTCTGCGGCATCCAGAATCGTACCGCCGGCCTGGACGATCTCCCGCGCCAGGGCGCCGGCGAACTTGTGCGATCCGCCGTAGCAGTAGCACTTGTTCATTCCCCTTACGAGAAGAAGGGGGACGAAGAAGCCGATGCCGGTCTCCCGGGGGTCCAGGCCCCACATGCAGCTTGTATAGAGCATGATGGTGCGGACCCGCTCGTTTTCAAAGGTGTCGGTGATGATCTCCAGGGGGCTGCGCTCGGTGATCTCCAGCATCTCGCGGCCGATCTCGCTGCGCTGCAGCGCCAGCGTCAGATCCAGGGGCGACGCGGGAGGCACGTAGGTGGCGGGGGCCACGATGTCGCTCACGACCCGCTCCCAGGTGCGCATCACCTTGCCGAAGGCGATCGAATCCCTGATGGAATGCTTGCGGATGGAATCCTTGGTATCTTCCAGCATTTGCGCGAGTACCAACGACTCGCCGTTCTCGAACACCATGGCCGTCTGCGCATTCGGCTTGATCCAGACGAGGGCGTGGCGGTCCAGATTGAAGTCCCTGAGCACCGGCATATAGTCGACCATCATGTGGTAGATGACATGGGCGTTGGAGGAGTAGCAGGGGAAGAGGATCTCCTCCGTGACCAGCCCCCCGCCGATTTCATAGCGGCGCTCCACGAGGGCGACCCGCAGCCCGGCCTTGGCCAGATAGGCCCCCGCCATGAGTCCATTGGGCCCGGCTCCGATGATGACGACATCCCAATCGCTTTCGCCGGGGAACTCCTGAAATATCTCTCTTCTCTCTATTACCATGGTCGTACCCCTTTTTCCTTAAATGGATGTGCATCGTTGTTAACGAGGTTTCGCCGATATCTTGCCCTGCTGGGGTATGTACCAAGGCGATGGATACCACCAGTCGCCGGGTTCCACCAGGCCGTCTTCGATGAGGATATGCATCAGGTTGTAGGGAATGGCCATTAGGGCCAGTCCGCCGGGATGGCAGGATGACTGGTTGCAGAGGTAAAGCCCGTCGATGGGCGTCCGATAGCGGGCGAGTTCGGGCAGGAGCCTGTTGGGGCGGTTTTCCGCCCACTGGTCGCGGCAGTGGCGCGTGGCGTACCAGCCGCCGCCGATCAGCCCGACGTTGCGGTGCTCCGACTCCCAGGGGGTGTTCGACCACTGGGCGACGATGTTGTCCGTTTCCAGGACCTGTCCGAGGGCCTCGCGCATGTAGGCGTCCCACTTGGCCTTCTGCTTGTCGATGGCTTCGGGGCCGCCGACGAGGTACTCCGGCGGCGGCACGATGACGTATAAGGGAGAAATCAGGTAATGCCCCGGGATGGTGCAGGCATCGGGGATCTCCAGCTTGCTCCCGCAGTCGATCCACATCACCTTCTCCACGGGCATGCTGGGGGGGCCTTTCCGCCCGTTGATATCGGCCAGGTGCTCGTAATAGATCTCCCTGGAATCGCAGGGATAGACGCCCTGACCCGGAATCATGTCCGTTCCCTCGAGGGCGAACCGGGCGCGGTAGCGGGGCCGCCCCTTGAAGAGGAAATGGCTCACGTAGATGCTGGAAGCCTTGAGGCTGATGTCCTTGATCCGCTGGATGAAGCTGGCGTCGAGATGCCGCCGTCCGATCAGCTTGAGGAAGGTCTGCTTGACGTCGACGCCGGAAAGCACCGCCTTGTCCGCCCAGATGGTCTTCTCGCCCTGGGCGGCGGTCTCCCTGAGGCGCACCCCTGCGGCCCGCCCGTTGCTGATAATGATTTCATCCACCGGGCAGCAGGTCCGTATCACCGCCCCGTGGGCTATGGCGCAGCGGATGATGGCGTGGAAATAGTCGTGCATGCCGCCGCGGGGCGGATTGGAGAAGGTGTAGCCCAGAAGGCATTCCCCGCCAAGGGCGGGAATGGCCACACCCTCCCACTCGGGGCTGGCGCCCGAGTACCAGCTCACCATGGCGTGGAGCATCTTGACCGGTTCCGACTCGACGTATTCGTCCATGAGCTCGAACAGGGTCATCTCGAGCAGCTCCTCGGTCCACACATCCGGTTGATGCCGTTTATAGACCTGCATGTAGGGGATGTTTTCCGCCGTTACCTCGACTTCTGGAGGATGCGGCGGGCACCAGTAGATGGCGCGCAGGAGCTCCCGGGTAAAGGGGGCGCTGGGGTCCATGCCGGTCAGCTTCATCCAGTTGAGGGTGTCCTTTTCGGTAGGTTTCGCCATTCCCTCCGTGGTCAGGCAGAGGTGAATCTTGCCGGTGGCCATCATGGCTGCCAGCATCTTGTCCAACTTTTCCTGTCTCCAATCCATGCGGAATCCGTACTTCCAAAGCTCGAGCTGATCGAAACCCGGCGCAGCCCCGGCATACATGTAAGTGGCGTGGGGGTCGATGCGCACCCCTGGAATGACCTCCACGTTCTCGATCGATCCGCCGGCCTCCGGCCTCTCCTCGAGGACGCACACGCTCATTCCGCACTTGGCGAGATAGGCCGCTGCCGTCGTTCCGTTGGGCCCACCCCCCACGATCACGATATCGTACTTTTCTTCCCTGTTCATCCATACCTCCTTGCGAACGAAGAGAGTAACCGATACGGGTTCTTTGGTTTTATTGGTTCGTTGACGATTTCAAATAAATCTTGCCATTCATGGTGCCATGATGAAGAACGCGGCGGGCACGGTAGGCCTGAAGAGCAGCGGGATCTGGAAGCGTGAAGGTTGGGAAGTTCTGGAGGCGTGAAAAACGAAAGAATCCGGGAGAGCGCGGACGGAGAATTATCGGCAAAGTGGAGATAAGCGCCATCATCCCCCCGGGGTATAAGCTTCTTTGTAGCGGTGAATAGGCCAATACGCTGAGTTTACCCATCTAAAATGTAACCAAGGGATCGTGGTGAAAACGTGGCAGCAGGTATTGAGGGGGCCGCAGATATTCTCATCTCAAGATATAGCTTGCATACTACTTCGTACCTCGCTTCCGGAGATACGCTTCAGCACCCCTATATCTGTTGGCCATGTCGGTCTTGAAAGAAGATCGCCTTTTTCCTTTGCTCGGCCCAACGAAATGCGATTTCAGTTAAACACAACCAACCGGCCATGTCAAGGCTGATTTTTCACGGTTTTTCGCCGCATGAATGGCTGCTGCCCAAACCTTCCCACAGCGTCTACGACTCTTTCGACGTCAAGCAGCCCATCTTGCATTCCGTGGCCTGCCATGCTAATGAAATATTGCACTCCAGTCCGGAAAATGCTGAACGGACCATCGAGAAGAAACAGCTTCCAATTCCTCAACGCGCCGTCCCGGCGCGCCATGCCCTTTGGGCCAGGTCGAGGCGGATGGAAACGGACGATAGAGGGAAAGAGCCGCAAGGCGTTGATCCTAAAAAACTTCCCGGGACGTTTAGCCCCAAGGCCTTCGATGACCACACCGGCTCCCTTTATTTGATCAAAGAGGCGCCTCCGCCCTATCATCCCCATTCCGTCGGCGGGATAGTGGACACCGTCATCCTCGAGAATGCCGTCCGGGACCGTCAAAATATCCTTCTTATCGGCGAAACCGGGACCGGCAAGTCGCACGTTCTGCGGCTGATCGCCTATCGACTGGGTCTTCCTTACATCAGGGTTCAGCTTTACGATGCCATCAGCGCCGAGGATCTGTTCGGTTCCTGGATTCCTTCGGCGAGGGAGGGGTTTGTCTGGCAGGACGGCGTGCTCACCCACTTTATGAGGCACGGGGGGATGTTTGTCGCCGATGAGCTGAACGGGGCGAAACCGGGAATGAATTTCGTGTTCCATTCCATCACCGACCATGAGAGAAGGATGACCCTGACACAGAGGGACGGGGAGGTCATCTACGCTCATCCCGACTTCATCTTCTGTGCGACCATGAATCCCGAGTACGAGGGAACCAAGCCGCTGAACAGGGCCCTGTTCGACCGGTTCGGTGTCGTTCTCGAATACGACGGGAGTTCGGCCGTCGGGAAGTTGTTTCCTCCTGAACTGGTCCACTTCAAGGAAAGGGTCGACGAGGCGATCAGGGCGGGAGAACTGGAAGGCGTTTGTTCTGTCCGCTCGCTTCAGCAGTATATGAGGAATAGGGAGCTGTTCGGGAACGAAGTGGCCAAGGCGGTTCTGATCCAGAAATTCGAGGGCATCGGCAAGGAAGCCGTTGCAGACATCATGGAGGCGGTCGGCTTGTGAGGGAACAGGCCATGATCAGGAACCTCGAGTCGGTTCGCAGGATTACGAACCGGGCCCTTGCCGGCCTCTGCACCGTCGTGAGGATCGGCAAGTTCGACCATATCTCCGCCCCTGCGGCCACCGACGGGAAAGACATACGCATCAACAGGATCTTTCCCAACAGCGACCGGCTCTCCCTGAAGGAAAGGTGCGCGGTGTGGAAGGGATTGAATTACCACATGCTCGGGCACATCCTTTTCACGGAGAACACTTCCAAACTGCGGGGAAATGAAAAAGTTGCCTTCGCCCTTCTCGAGGATGCGCGAATCGAATGGCTGATGAGCCGCGTCTTCCCCGGGACCCGGAAGTATTTCGTCAACAATATTGTAAAGATGCGGTTGGATGCCCCCATCATTCTCTGGGGACGGCGGCATCTGCTTCCGATCAGGATCAAGAAACCCGATCTCCCGCAAAGGGCGCTTGAAATCATAGATGCCTTCATCGCCTCCCGGGCTCTGGCCGAGAGGGAGAGCCTGGCAGCGGAATTTGCATCCCTGATCCGTTTCAGCCCTGTCTCGCGCAGACTTGCCGGAGATATTGAAAACCTGGGCATGATTCGTTTCGATGGAGGACAGGTGGATGCGTTGCTCGAGGGAAAAATAAAGGACGCCATCGAAACTTTGCAGCAGAGGGCTGCCGAGGGCAGCCTGGAGAAGGCGGTTGAAGGAGACGGTCGATCCGAAGCTTCGGAGAGCAGCGGTGTTTACGATGATTTGGACCAGGCGATGGAGGCGGATGAACTCAGGCGGGACATGGAGGATGCCGTCACGCCCCCCCTGGAAGGGAGGAACTTCTCGAAGTACGGTGCCGGTGAGATCATGGAATACAAGATCAAACCGGACCCGCTTTTGGTGCGGCAACTGTACCGGATATTCGAACAGGCGAGGGTTTCCACCGGCAGTTGGTATGAGAAAAGGCTCCTCGCAGGCAGGGTGGATGCCCGGGAGGTGATGAGGCATCACTGGAACGGCAGTCCCCGGATTTTCAAGAAGTTTCAGGAGGACCAGCTCGACGAGACCAGGCTGGCAGTTGCCCTGGTGCTGGACAAGTCCGGGTCGATGGCGACGACGGATCCGGAAGAGATCACCAAGAAGGCGGGAAGCGCGCTGGCCTGGGCGGCGGCCAAGGCCGGTTTCGAGGTGATGGTTCTGGCCTTTGACGGCCACTGCCACGTCGTGAAGGCGCCGTGGGAAAGAGGGTTCAGGGATTACAAATTCGGCGGGGGAACGAATCCCCTTCGGGCGCTCCTCCGGGCTGAAGGTTTTTTAAGGGAGTCGTCCCAGGCGCCTCTTTTAATTATGATAACCGATGGAGAATTCGATCAGTCGGCCCACGAGAAGCTCAACGAGATGGCCGGGAAGCTGGACTCCGTATATGTCATTGCCCTGGGAGGCCGCCCGGATCGGTGGGACAAGACCGGGATCAAGCCCAGGCACATTCGCAGCGTTCACGGGGTTGCCAGGGCAATCGGAGAGATCGTCGAGGAAGAAGAGCGGAAGAAAGTGAGGGCATTGGGGCGGATCTGGTGAACCGCCCTCGAAAATCCCGAACGATCCCCTCTGGAAAGAAACCGCTGCCCCTTCTGAATATCACCAACCCGGCGGAATGTGGAGGGTCTGCTGGACCCCTGCCAGGGACGCAAGCGTTCCGGCGATGCCGAAGCAGATAAGGAAGATCGCAGCCGCGACGATCACGGACCCTACGGTGCATACCAAAAGAAAAATGATCGTTGCCTGGTGCTGTCCGTATTTTCGGACGATTTGGGGCAGTTTTTCCCAGAAGATCGCGAACAGAAAGATCAGGAGAAACCAACCGACGAAATTGTAAAGCGGAATGCCGAAAATGAGGAGCCAGTCCGCTTTACCCCAGACCCAGTTCATCAGCTCCGGCGAGGTGAGGACCGGGTCCTGCCACATATCGATCAACATGGCAGTGAGCCCACCCACGGTGGCCCGTGTCAGCAGGCTCAATTTCGGGAAGACCCGTCCTGCGATCCACACGCAACTGTAGGCGTAAATGAACCAACCGAGACAGGCGCTGACCGGTGTTTCGACGAACCAGCCGAATCCCTTCGTGAACCAATAGGTTCCATAGATGGTGCCGCCGGGTGCGAGGCTCATGGTGCCTCCGAGATAGCGTCCGGAAAGGATCCAGGCGCTCTCTTCGAGGCCCGTGAAGACGAAGGAGCCGATGAAGAAGCAGGAGGCCATCCAGAAGCCGTAGTGTTTGCGGGCGTGACGGAAGCACCACCAACTCAGCAGCAGCATGATCAGCTCATTGGTGATCAGGTATGACATGTCTCCCGCCATGGGAATGCCCACCAATCGTGTGCGCTCTTTTTCTTCGGCGGTCATCCTGTCGTGGATCGTCGTCTGTTCGAAGGAAGGCCTTTGCCAGGCCTCGATATTTTTGTTGTCCGGCACGGAGAAGACCTGAGGCTGAAAATGATGCAGATAGGTTGAGAAAATGATGACGAGAAGAAGCAGCACGTAAACGGCATAGGTGAGCCTTCTGTCCTCGTCGGATGCCGCGGAAACAGTATTCTTAGCCGATATCATCGTTTCCATTACGATTTTCCTCCTTCGGACGGCAGGCCGCGATACGTTTTGTAGACGGCCACGAAGAATACCGCCACGGTGGGGAGGGTGATCCACCCCAGGGTCCCGATCCCCGGGCGGCTCTTCACAACCGTTGAATTGAGCAGGACGCCGACGGTGTACCAGATGAAAATGGCAATGGCCGGATAGAATTCGATTCGGTTTCTCCAAATCTTGCGGAACATGTCTGCCTCCTTTCGTGATGGTGTATTTCGGTTACCATCCCGCCGGGATGTAGAGCGTCTGATCGACGCCCGCCGCGATGAGAATGCCACGGAGGGCGTAGCACCAGGGATATTGGAAGAGCAGGATCGCGATGTCCGAGGCGAGCAGGACCCAGAAAAACCTGTTCGTTGCCTTCGAACGGCCCAGTGTCTTGTCCCAGCGGGGAAGCTGCTCCCAGATGAGGGCGAAAACGAAGATCAGCAAAAACCAGCCCAGAAAGTTGGACTGGGGTATGCCGAAGATCCGGACACAATCCTCCGTCGCCCAGACCCAAGTCATCAATTCCGGCGCTGTGCTGATGGGGTCCGCCCAAAGATCGACGATCATGGCGAGAAGTCCGCCCACCGCCGCTCTCACAAGGAGGGAACGTTTCGGAAAGACCTTTCCCGCCATCCAGACGCAGCCGTAGGCGATGAAGAACCAGCCCAGGCAGGCCATTACGGGCGTTTCGAAGAACCAAAGCCCGTCCTTGGTAAACCAGTACGTTCCGGGCGCCGTCTCCCCGATGCCCTGGGCGGCCGACGTCCCCGTGAAGCGCCCAAAGAGGATCCACATGGACTCCTGAAGTCCCGTGAAGACGAAGGAGCCCAAGAAGAAGCTCCAAGCCATCCAGATGCCGTATTTTTTACGAGCGTGCAGGAAACAGAAAAGGGCGACCAGAATCGAGAAGACGTCCATGAAGATGAGGTTGCCCAGAGAGTCTCCCGGGACCCCTTCCTTCCTGATCTTTTCCCGGTCGGCCTCCGACGAGCTTTTGTAGAGGCACGTCTGGTCGAATCTCGGGTTTACCCACGAGGATACGTCCCTGTTGTTCGGAACACGAAGAATTTGGGGCTGCCAGTGATGGAGATAGGTGGAGAAGGCGATGATCGCGATCAGGATAAAAGCTGAAACAGTGACGTACTTTCTGTCGTAGTCGGATGTTGCGGCAACGGGTTGATGTCCTTCGCCCATTTCCCAGTTCCCCCTTTCGGTTGTGCCGGCCGATCAGCCCGGCGTGATTTCTATGCGTTGCATTCTCGCGGCATTCATGACCGCCCGACGACCTGAGCCTGTATGGTTTGAACGGGATGGATAAAACCTAAACAATGGACTTCTGGGAGTTGGTGATAGGCATGTTTCCTTTTCACCTGCCCCTGCCCCCGGCATTTCGGTCAGGAATAGGGTCATCCGGGTGTAGGGAAAAGGATCTCGCAGGGGATTTTCTATGGGAAATGAAGATGGGTGGAAACGGCGACGATGAGGGTGGGGGATATCGGGTAAGGCGCGTGCAAACTTACTGCCGAACTCAGAATATACAGCTTCGTGGTACGATCTACCCATGTGCCTCCCTCTCATCGCGAGCCAACCGGTTTGGTAAGCGGTTAGGTAAGAGAAGAATGAATCATTGGTAAATAACGCAACCGGTAAGACAGATGCTGTATGAATCGATGAAACGCTACCCACTGCTTCGGGTGCAAGGACTGACAAGAAATTCCTTATTTGCGGTGGGATTATAGAAAAATCAGTTCGGTATGTCAAGGTGTATATCAAGAAATGTATACCAAGGAATGTCAAGGAAGTGTTGACTGCAAAAGAAGGGGGGATTGTTGAGGGTGTTGAAAATGAATCCTGGCACATTCATTGATGAGGTGGTATGAATGATTTCAAAGACTATTTCCGTATCAGTTGGTTCCTATTCTGGAAAGGTGCCGCAACGGCACGGAGAAGATCTCGATCGAAAAGCGTGGATAAACAAGAAGGAATCAGATTTGTGAAGACAACCGGAAGGAGGGTATCATGACACTACCAATGAGAGTTTTTCTCGTTGAAAACGACGGCGCCGGGGTTCCCCGGTTCACGAGGCTGCCGGATGCGGCCTGGATGCAAATGAAGGATGTCCTCGGCATGCCTTCGGACGGCGGCATGTCGCCCTTTTACGCCCATGAGCTTACGGCAAGCGATCCGGTGAACTTGTTGATGGTCACCTGCGATCCAAAGGGGACGATCGCAACCCACACGGGACCTCAGACCTATATCTGTTATGTCCTGCAGGGGAAGGGGAAGATGACATTTCCGGGAGGCGATCCCATCGATTACCAACCGAACGACTGTATCGTCTTGAAGCCCGGCACCCTGCACGGCTGGGAAAATGCGGACCAGCCTCTGGCTTCTCTTGTGGTCGTTGTGAGCTGATACGTTATCTTACTTCTTCCTGGGGCCCAGAAGTTCATGGGCCTTCTGGAGCCAAGCCGGTATGTCGATGTCCTGGGGGCAAAGCTCCAGGCACTCGCCGCATTCGGTGCATTTATCGGCGCGCTGTTCCTCTTTGAGTCCCGTGGGTCCCCGGTATCGGAAACGGGGCACGCGGGGGTCGTCGTACATGAAAGCCTCGTTGTACAATTCGAAGATTTGGGGAATGAGCACGCCGTTCGGGCAGGGCATGCAGTACTGGCAGCCGGTGCAGGGGATCGGAGACAATTTCCTGTAAGTCTCGCGCATCCGATCGATCAGCTTCAGCTCGTCCGGCGAGAGGGTGTTGCCGGCCGACCTTTCCGCGCAGGCGACGTTTTCCACGACGTGCTCCATCGCCGACATGCCGCTGAGCACCACTGAGACTTCCGGCTGGTCCCAGATCCACTGGAGAGCCCATTCGGCCAGGGATCGCTTCCTTGGCGCCTTCGCCAGAATCTCCGCGATGTTTCTGGGCGGCTCCTTCGTGAGCTGCCCGCCGCGGAGCGGTTCCATGATGACCATGGCCACACCCTTGTCGGCGGCATAGCGGAGACCTTCGGTGCCGGCCTGGTAATCCGTATCCATGTAGTTGTACTGGATCTGGGCGAAGGCCCAGTTGTCATAGGCGTCGATGATTTCCTTGAAGGTCTGGAGATCGTCGTGAAAGGAGAAGCCGAGGTTTCCGATCCGGCCGTCTGCCATGGCGCCTTCCGCCCACCGCAATACGCCGAGATCCCTGAGGTGGGGCCAGAAATTCCTGGTCATGCCGTGGAGCAGGTAGAAGTCGATGGTATCGGTTTGCAGCCGGACAAGCTGCTCGTCGAGGTAGCGGTCGAAGTCCGCCGGCGAGAAGATGAACCATGAAGGCATCTTTGTCGCCAATTTTACCTTCTGGCGGTATCCATCCTTGAGCACACGGCCTATGCAGGGTTCGCTCTGCCCTTCATGGTAAGGATAGGCCGTATCGACGTAATTGACCCCATGGTCGATGGCGTAGCGGATCATCCTTGTCACTTGGTCCTCATCGATGTCGGCCATCTTGTTGTCCCTCACCGGCAGCCTCATGGCGCCGAAACCGAGGATCGATCCCTTCCAGTCAAGCCTGCCAAACC
>JAFGIO010000251.1 GCA_016929555.1 Deltaproteobacteria bacterium
GAGTGTGGCGGTCCCCGTGTCAATGTTGAAGATTTTGGTGTAGATTTTGGATGAAGATCTTAGATCCATTTATTTCATTGACAGGCGCGATCGCCGGTTGTATGTGCTTTCCTTCGAGATGGACGATCACGGCAGACCCTGTTCCTTCGGATCGATTCCGAAGGCCCGCCTGCCGGAAATGCAGCCTGGAAATGGAGAGAACTATATATGAAACGATGTCTGTTCCTTTGCACCCTGGGCCTCTGCCTTCTTCTGTCAGCCTGCGCCCCCAAGGAGGTTCCCCGCCCCCCCGGGCCGAAACCGGCAATGGTGGCCGTTGTCCTCGGAGCCGGAGCCTCCAAGGGGTTTGCCCACATCGGGGTCCTCAAGGTACTCGAGACGCAGAGGATTCCGATTCACCTGATCGTCGGGACAAGCGCGGGGAGCTTCGTCGGAAGCCTTTACGCCTACGGGATCGACGCCTTTACACTCCAGAAAATGGCCCTGGCCATCGAGAGGGACGACGTCGTCGATCTGACCATGCCCGACAACGGCTTCATTCGGGGCGAGAAGCTCGAGAATTTCGTAAACCGGACGCTCCGCCAGACCCCCATAGAGAAGTTGAAGCTTCCCTTCCGGGCCGTTGCCACGAACGTTCAGACAGGGGAAGAGATCGTCTTCGCTACGGGAAACACGGGGAAGGCGGTCCGGGCGAGCTGCTCCGTTCCCGGCGTCTTCCAGCCGGTCCGGATCGGGGACAGGACCTACGTGGACGGCGGCGTGGTGAGCCCCGTCGCCGTTGACGCGGCGCGGAAGGCCGGGGCGGACGTCGTTATCGCCGTGGACATCTCCGCCGGCGTGGCGGGAACCCTTCCCCAAGGGATACTGGAAACGATCCTCCAGTCGATCGATATCATGTACGCCAAGATCTCCGTGGCCCAGCTCAGGAACGCCGACGTCGTCATCCGCCCCAATGTGGGTTCCATCGGTTCCGCCGACTTCGAAAAGCGCAACGAGGCGATTCTCGAGGGAGAAAAGGCCGCCGCCTTGGCCCTGCCGCAGATCCAGCAGGTCCTGCAGGGCCTCCGCCAGGAGGGGCGGCTGCCCTGAGATCCGGCCGTGGATAGCAGAGGCGTCGTCTAATGCGTCTGGTGGTACAATTCGACCAGTCTCGCCACGTTGAAGGCCGAGTCGACCCCCTGGTGGGTACCGCAGCCATACCCGCCGGCATCACATCCCACGTAGAAAAGACCGCTGATGGGCGCTGCCGGTGACGGCTTGTACCTGCCGCACTGTCCTACGACCTGGCCCAGGCCGATGCACTCGCCGCCGATCTTTGGCAGGACCTGGTCCCGGACGAGGGCCGATACGTTCCTGGTGCTGTAGCGTTCCTTGGCTTCCACGGTTGCGGTGAAACCCGGCCAGACACGCTCCATCATCCTGTCGAGCCGATCCCAGTAAGCCTTGTTGTTTCTCATTTCCGGATCGGCCGGGCAGAGCGTCGAGGCGAGCACGCACTGTTTGCCCTCTGGTGCAAGGTCCGGATCGAAATTGGAGGGGATGACGTTGAACACGAGCATCTCTTCCGGGACCTCGCCGGCCTTCGCCCTGAGGCTCCTTTCCTGATTCCAGTAGCTCTCGTCGGAAAAGGCGAAATTGGCCCCTTCTTTGAAAAAAGGCGTATTCAGAAAATACCGGGTTCCCATCAAACCCAGTGATGGAACCAGGTCCCTGACCCTGTTCACGTATCCTTTATCGAAATGCTCCTGTCCGACCAACTTGAGAACCGTAGGCTGGATGCCGGCGTTGCTGACCACGATGGGGGCATGGAAGGTCCCCTTGTTCGTTATGACGCCCCCGACCCGGCCGTGTTCGACGAGAATCTTTTCCGCCCGGCTACGGTAGCGGACCTTGCCGCCGAGTTTCTCGAAGGCCTTGGCGCATCTTTCGAAGAGGCGTCCGTACCCCCCTTTCGAATAGTAGCCGGCGGCGTTCGCCATCATGTCCCGGCTCGTTCTGATGAATTCCGATGCAGCCACCAGGTCGATGGGAAGGACGAATACGATGTTGGCCTGCATCCCCAAAAAGGAATAAAACGATTTGGGTAGATTGTACTTCCTGATGAGATAGTCGTAATAGGTGATATCATCGAGCTGGTCGATTTCGTAGGGCGACAGGGCCGCCGTCTCCATGGCCATCCGGGTGATCTCCCCCAGGCCTGCATCGTCGATGCCGAGCCAACGCATCTGCGCCATCATGACTTCCGGATCGGGTCCCTGGCCGGGAAGGGGCCGGTTCGTGAAAAAGGGGCGATAAGCACCCCCATCGTCGGGATAATAGAAGGCCATGTGGATATCGTGGGTGGTCAGTCCGGTTTCCAGGCCCAATTCCGTCAGCAGTTCTTCGAACCGGCTGTTGTACATGGGGCCTCCCGTCACCGGCCAGAGCTCGTAGCGAAAGCCTTTCTTTGATACCGTCATGGCTTTCCCCCCGGCCCGGTCGTTCTGCTCGATCAAGAGTGTCTTGAACCCTCTTTTCGCCAGAAGCGCTGCGCAGGGCGCGCCTCCGGGTCCCGCACCGATGACGATGACATCAAAACGATTCGCCGTCATGATTGCACCTCCCTGAATTGTCGGTTCCTAAGGGTTGTCCAAATGAAAAGGTTTGAGAAAAACGACGCCGTCAGCCCTGCTTTTTTGCCGCGAAGGCGGGATCGGAAAAGGAGGTGGATCCGATGTGAAGTTGACGATCGCAGAAGAGAATTTCCCTTTTCGCGCGTGGAGTATAGGACAAGCTCATCCGGGTGTCAAGAAAACGTTGGTGGTTGGGTGGCGGTGTCGGCCGGTTGGTGGCTGGAAGGAAAACGTCGGCCGTCACCCGCGTCGTCCTTGACAGATGAAATGGATTTTACTATAGAGCGGTTCATGCCACCGAAACGCTGGACCATCGTCGACAGCACCCGGGACCGGTCTTACCGGGTCTTCAGCCTCCGGACGGACCGGGCCCTATCGCCCCGGACGGGACGGGCCTACGATTTTTTCATTCTCGAATCCCGCCCCTGGGTCAATGTGATTCCCCTGACACCGAATCGGCAGGTGGTGATGATCCAGCAGTACCGGCACGGCATCCGGGACATCACGCTGGAGATTCCGGGAGGGATCATCGAGCCGGAGGACACGCCGGCCGGAGCCGCAATCCGCGAACTCCGGGAGGAGACGGGATATCGGGGCGGAGAACTCGTCGATCTGGGCTGCGTCTATCCGAATCCGGCGATCCAGAGCAATCTTTGTCATACCTTCCTGGCGAAAAACGTCGTTCCTGCGGGAGACCAGGCGATGGACGAAAAGGAAGACATCGAGGTGGTTCTCCATCCGCTCGGGGATATTCCCCGCCTGATCCGCGAAGGCTCCATCACCCATTCCCTGGTCATCGTGGCCTTTTATCGGTTCTTCATGGAATACCTGCCGGTCAGCAGGATCTGATCTTCATTTTGTCATGACGAATCCATTCTCTTCAATAATGCCTCTTTATGTTGCTGGACCTATAGCAGCCTCTTGACGGTGAATATACGAAAGCGGTTATTGCCTATCGAAGAAATATCAACATCGTTAGGAATCCCTCTTGACATATTACGTAACACGTAATATTCTCCGGCCATGATTAAATCCTTTTCTTGCAGAGAAACGGAGGCGTTGTTCAACGATATACCTGTGCTCCGCTTTCAATCCATTGAGCGGCAGGCGAGACGCAAACTCATATATCTGCATAGTGTGCGGACACTGCAGGATCTATCGCAACCTCCCGGCAACCGATTGGAATTTCTCAAGGGAGACAGAAAAGGACAATGCAGTATCCGTATAAACGATCAGTGGCGGATCTGCTTCAAATGGCAGGATGGCAACGCCTATGATGTGGAAATCACGGATTATCATTAGGAGACGATATGCATAGCAAAACGAACAAACTCAACCCCATTCCGCCCGGCGAGATTCTCTCCGAGGAGTTCATGAAACCTGCGGGATTGAGCATCAATCAACTTGCCAGGGACATAGACGTGCCGCCCGGACGGATTAGCGAGATTGTTGGTGGCAAAAGGGCCATCACCGCAGACACCGCACTTCGTCTTGGAAAATACTTCGGGGTGTCTCCTGAGGTCTGGTTGAATCTGCAAACGGATTATGATTTGCGTGTTGCAAGAGGTACAACATGGCCGAGTGTAGAACCCCGCGTCAGAATACGTGCGGCTTGATCCTGCTCTTTGTGGCCTTTTATTGGCTCTTCATGGAATACCCGTCGGTCAGCCGGCGCTGATCCCTGTTGTGGTTCATCTGGTTGATGCATACTTTCGATTTATAAAAGGATTGAGTCGCTGTTGGCTGCTCACCTACAAGTCAAGACATATGCACTGGATAATAAGCTAATAAATTATGATAGAAATGCTCACAATCAGTGTTGTTAGTATAGATGGAAAATAATGGGAAGAATGCCGAGTTCGTGAAAAGCCTCGATTATCTCCATAATACCGACAAGCCATATAAACCAGAGAGCGTCAAAAATATGCTTGCGAAAAACTCGTGTATACACCGTGTAGTTCACGGGTTCACGCAGAAGTGATGGTTTTGGGAAAAAGGCAGGAGTGGAATCTCTATAGACTGCATAGGCATCATGGTATCTTTTTAAAAGATCAGCTTCCTCGCTACGCATCGTATAAGGGTAATATATTGCAAAGCCTAAAAAAACAGCTAATGGAATCAACATTGTTTCGGTTGCCAAAGCAACGCCAATTGCACCAAGAAAACTAAAAAAATAGAGAGGGTGCCTGCACATAGAATATGGCCCTTCCGTAATCACTGCTTCCGTTTTATAACCGCCTATGTAAAGATTGCACCATAAACGACCTAATGAAGCGATCGCTACTAAGAAGCAACCGCTTGCAAACAATATCACCGTTACAATTGTCCCCTCCCATTTGCTATCGGAAAGTAAAATTAATGAAAGCAGTGCTATTGCAAATAACCGACTCAGCGGAATACGGAATTTCTCAATAGTAGGTATTGCCATACCTTCCTTCTTGAAGTTGCCGATTTACGGACGCCCTTCGACATTTAACAGGCCATTCATTTTAGCGAATCTTAAGCATGAATAGATCAGCAATCCTGAAAAAAAGATGATCTGCCACATTGTGTCAAATTCCCATACTCCCACGGCGAAATAATCTCCCATGATTTCCAAAAATGTAAATACGGTGATAATTGCAAAGAATCCAGAGTATTCTTCCTTCACAGCGGTTTTTGGCGAAAAGACAAAGGTAGGACTTTTCCAGTTCTTCAGTTTGGGTATGAAAACGGGGGTTTTCTCAGCCCACTCCAAATAGATATGCCCGAACTCCCTACGTAAGAATTCCTCTTCCGCAAAGATGATCCTTTCGTAATAGATCCAGAAAATAAGGATGACTATCAGGCTGAACCACCAGAGCCTTACAAACAGTGATATACCCAACCAAATAATGAAATTACCCAGGTAGAGTGGATTTCTAACAACAGAATACATACCCGTTGTGTTTAGCGCCGTTGCCACCTGATTCTTTGTATTGCGGCCCGACGTACCTTGGGGCACAAAGCCGATGGTAAGCATGCGCAGAACAATGCCTGTCATGGATAAAGCCATGCAGGACATCTCCCAAAGATCATCTAAGGTTTGACTGCCGAAAGGATATCGGAAGTCACGAAAGACGATAAGAGATAGAGATATTACCAGTAAAGGCAAATAACTCCTCCATCGAAACAACCAATGACCAGCTCGTTCAAGTTCTTCTCTTAACGCCATATGCAGATAACCTTGTTCTTTTGACAGTTTGGGGATGTATACAGAAGGTTTTAATTGTGTCAAGGAGAAAAGAACACCCAAAGTCCTGTTAATTTCACTTTGAAATAATTAGGAAAAGGACTTATCGGGAAAATCAACAATTCAGGAAGGCAAAAATGACCCTGGTTTTCTGAAAGATTGGCTACCGACATGTGAACATTTCCCTCCGTATTCAATGAACGGGCCGGTCCGCCAAACATCACCATTTAATCGTCAAGTTTGCATTCCTGGTGGGTGAATAATAAGGAGTCATAGGTCGGTTAGTCTGGAAAAGACGGTCCACACACTCGGGAAAGGCACTGCCTCTCCATTCAGTTTCTCTTTCAGATTTAAAACAGGCAAAATCGAGAGGGCGGTATTAAATCAGGCATTCCGCCGGGGGCGACTAAACTGAATCCAGAGAGAAATCAGTCGCCGGTAGTTTCCTAATCATCCAGGGCCAGTTCCCTCTGGATCTGCGCCATCCAGTCCGGAACGGTAGGATTCTCAGCCCCATAATAATTTCTTGAGTAGGGTTTGATGTCGATAATAGGGCTGCCGTCCACCGCATCCAGTCCCTCCACTTTCAGGATATTGCCATGATGCTCAATAAGCCTGACCGCGGAGACCAGGATCGGATTGGGCCGGGCCGGGCTGCAGGTGGCAAAGATGCCTTGTTGGGGTAGGTCCTTTCGGCCCATAGGATGAACCTTTTTCAGGTTTCGTCTTTCCGGGTCGATCAGGTGGGGCCAGTAGAGGACCAAGACATGGGAAAATCCTTCCACCCCGTCCAGAAGCTCCTCATATCGAGGGAAAATAATAAGCTCTGAAACAAGATGTTTCATTTTTTTATGATCTTCCCTTAGCTTTTCCATCTGTTCTCTCAGTTCAAGGCCAGAGTCCCTGGCCAGTAAAACCGGGATCTTGATTTCACTTTGTACCCGACCCACAGGCGTAAGCTTCATCTCCGGCCAACTTTTTTTGATGTCGGTCATAGGTAATTCCTACCTCAATTTAAGAAAGGGCTTAAAAGGTAAACTACGTA
>JAFGIO010000252.1 GCA_016929555.1 Deltaproteobacteria bacterium
CCAGCGGCGTGATATGGTGCGCGCCATGCAACCGCGCATCATACCCCGCAAGGAACACAATATATCCCGAAAGCAGGTGAGCCCGAACGCCCTGCGCACGCTCTACCGGCTCCGTGACAACGGCTTCATCGCCTATCTGGTGGGCGGGTGTGTTCGCGATTTGCTTCTGGGAAGAGTTCCCAAGGATTTCGATATTGCGACCGACGCGACGCCCGGTCAGATCAAACGTCTCTTCCGTAACTGCCGTCTTATTGGCCGCCGTTTTCGGCTGGCCCATCTCCACTTTCAGGATGAAATCCTGGAGGTCTCCACTTTTCGGGCGGCCGCTCCCGTCAATGATTCGGAGGTGTCGGAAACAGACCTCCCTAAGCGCCCGCCCCGCCACCTGAAGAATGAAGACGGGATGGTCCTGCGCGACAATGTCTTCGGAACCCCGGAGGAGGATGCCCTCCGACGCGACTTCACGATCAACGCCCTGGCCTACAATATCGAGGACTTTTCCGTAATCGACTATTGCAACGGCTTGAACGATCTCGAACAGCGCCTGATCCGGCCCATCGGCGTCCCGGAGGTCCGTTTCACTGAAGACCCAGTGCGGATGATCCGCGCTGTCCGTTTCGCGGCCTCTCATGACTTCGTCATCGAACAGTCAACATGGGAGACTCTCTGCACGCTGGCCCCGACCATCACCCGCGCTTCACCGGCAAGGCTTTACGAGGAGATACAGAAACTCTTTCTGCTCGGGGCCGCCCGCTCCATCTTTCCATTGCTGACAGACAGCGGACTCATGGCCGCCCTTTTTCCGGGCCTGGCCCGCTGGCTCGACGCCAACGGCAATAACCAAGCGATGCTTCAGACCCATCTCGAATGCATCGACCGGCTCTGCGGCAATGGCGTTCCCCCTTCGCTTCCCCTGTTTCTCGCCGCGCTCTTCGGCCCTGTTCTTGAGGAGGAGACACTGCTCCGTCACCGTGACGGCGTACCCCATCAGCAGGCGCTCCATTCGGTGTGTGCCCAGTTTATGGAAGAGTTCTGCCGGATCGTCTGCGTTCCCGGAAGGGTTGGCGGGCAGATGCGCGGCATCCTCTCCATGCAGCTCTCGCTGCACCGGATACCGCCGAAGCGCCCCGCCTCTCTGGTCGCACGGGCGGATTTTACGGATGCGATCTCCTACCTCTGTGTTACGTCCCGAACGCGGGAAGAAAGTCGGAACGCCCGTCAATGGTGGCAAACCTATCTGGAGAATCCATCGGCGGCCGATGCGACATCTCCTGAGGCCCCGGCGAAGCGGCGCAGAAGACGGCGAAGCCGACGCCGTCCGGCCAAGACCGCAGACTGATCAGCCCCGATCCCACTTCCCTTCAGCGCGAAGTTCCCTGACGATCTCCGCCGCCCTCTCCCGGAGCGTGAGGTAGTCGGTCTTGGCGACACGGTTCAGCGGAATCTCGCCGACTCTCAGAATCACGACATGCGACGGCCTTGAGTAAGAGGAGATATCGCTACAGGCCTCCATAACTTCCCCTGGAGTGATCGTCTTCCCCTCCTGACACTCGACAAAAGCCATGATCCCCTCACTGAAGATCTCATGCTCCACGCCGACTACGGCGACCATGCCGGCACGGTCCTTCAACTTTCCGTGGATATGGCTCTCGACATCCTCGGGAAAAACCTGGTAGCCCTTGGGTTTGATGACGAGCTTGGCCCGGCCGGAGAAATGAAGCCCCTTTTCGTCGTAATAGCCGACATCGCCGGTGTAGCAGATGCCGTCCTTCGAAATCGTTTTGGCCGTATTTTCCGCATCGCCCAGGTAGCCCAGGAAAATCTGGGGGCCGGAGAAACAGATCTCGCCGATTTCCCCTTTTGCCTTTTGAGCTCCCGCGGTGCCGTCCTCCTGCATGACATCGCGGATCGAGATGGGACACAAGGGAGAGTCGTAGCCGATCCCCTGAGCGAGTTCGTCCACGTCGGCGTCCACATTGGTGTAGGTGCAGAAGCCGGCCGTTTCGGTAAGACCCAGTCCTGTTCCGATCCGCGGGGCCATCGCCTTCATCTTTACGAGGAATTCCCTGGGAACGGCCTGGCCGCCGTAGATGACAAAACGGAGACTGGAGAGGTCGTACTGGCCGTAATCGGGTAGGCGCCATTCCATGTTGAACAGGGCGGGGATCTGGCCGATGACGGTCACCTTGTGTTTGTCGATCGCCTCCAGGGAGAGTTTCGGATCGAAGATGTGGAGGATCACCGCGACCCCGCCGCCGAAAAGAACCGTCCCCAACTGCTCGGTCGTGCAGCCCACGTGAGAGGGTGGCAGGTTGATCAGCATCCGGTCGGATTTTGCAAGTTCGAAGCCCACACACAGACCGATGTACTGGATCAGGATATTTTCGTGGCACATCAGCGCAGGCTTGGGGGAACCGGTCGATCCGGTCGTGAAGATGATCAGGCAGGCGTCCCGCTTGCCGACCCGGCGGCGGGCCCGCTTCACCCGGCCCGTCAGGAGGTTGAGGAGAAAAACCTTTTTGATGTCCTTCGTGAAA
>JAFGIO010000253.1 GCA_016929555.1 Deltaproteobacteria bacterium
CACTTGGCTGGTGACATCCATTGAGACAATAGGCATATCAGTCAACTATGCACAAGAAAAGGAGGTACGAGAAAGTTTCTAAACGGTATGGTCAAGGGATAACGATCGAGGACCATTCGCCCTCCAATCCCAGCTCCGCTATCTTGGCTGACCCGGGTACGCCAGTTTTACGGTCCCAGCCCCTCGCTTCGTAATAGTCGTCCAGCATCCGGTTGACTTCGTCCGGGTCGAGCGCCATTCCCTTGGCCGGGCCTTCGGGCATCTGCTCCTTGAAAAAGCGCTTGGGAAAGATGGAATCCTCTCTCTTTTCACCCTCCCGCAGGTTGTAAAGGCGCTGCAGGTTCCATATGCGCTCCCCGATCCGCATCACTTCTTCGGCTTCGATCTTCCAACCCACACTGGCCTGAAGCATCCGGGCGATGCTGCTCGGTCCCTGTGCCTGCAGGGAAGGCGGGCGGGTACATATACCCAGGGAATTATAGATAGCGATCAGGTCCTCGGACCATTTTTCCATCAGGATGATATCGATGGTTTTTCTCTCCCCGTCGATGATCCTTTCCTTCACAGCCTCCGGCATGTCCATATTTTTGTAGAAGGCTTCCGGATGCCCGAAGGGCTCCTTGCGATAGTCGTCGGGAACGGAGGGGAAGCGCAGGTTCTCCATCGGGTTTCTCGTGCGGAGATTGTCGCCGCCCCGGGTGCTGGTCAACACGCCGAAGGTCCATACCGACCATCGGCTGCGGGGATCGAAGGACAGAAGCTCCAACCCTTTGATGGTTATGGCATAATCGTCGTTGCCGGTCAGGGCGATATTCGCCTTCTTCGCACCTTCCGCCAGGATATCCCCGATGCCTTCCCGCCTCGAAATCATCCCGATGAGCCTGCAGATGGCGTCCACATCGCCCCAGTGGACGGGGAAGCCGATCCGCTCTTCGTCGATCAGACCCCGCTGGTACAACTCCATGAGCATGGCGATCGTACCGGATCCGGAAACGATATCGATGCCGCTGCGGTGAAACGTCTCGATACATTTGAGAATGCCGTCCATGTCATGGACGAACAGTCTGGCGCCGACCTCGAAAATGGGGGTGATTTCGATGCCTTTGAGCTTCAAGCCCGCATAGGGGCCCTCCTTGACAATCGCCCAGTGGGCGCAGGCGATGGGACAGGCGGAGCAGGCCATCTTCTGATCGCTGAAACGCTCGATGTTCTTGAAGCCCCGGGTCTCGAACCAATCTCCGATGAATCCCGTCTGAAAATTCTTGGCCGGCAGCGCCCCGTATTTCCCATAGACGCCCGTTGCCGCCATGGACCCGTATTTGCTGACCGCCTCGAAGAACGGCGAATCGATAACTTGCTGCCTGGTCTGGAGGGCCACCTCTTTGAAGGCCTTCTTGTCGGCGACCCTGACGCCGCCTTTCCCACGGACCACGACGGCTTTCAGAAGCTTGGAACCCATGACGGCGCCCATGCCCGTGCGGGCCCAGGCGTCGTATTTGCCGTTTTGTATGCCGGCATAGCGGATAAGGTTTTCGCCGCTCTGGCCGATGACGGCGACTTGGATTTCCTCGCTTTGCCAGCTCTTCTCGAGAAGATCGATGGTTTCCCAACTATCCTTTCCCCAGAGATCGGTGGCGTCGCGGATCTCCACCAGATCGTCCTGTATGGCGAGATATACGGGCTTGTCGGCCCTTCCCTTGATGACGATATGGTCGTAGCCGGCGTATTTCATTTCGCAGCCAAATTGATAGCCGCTGCTCGTTGTTCCCAGAAGGCCGGTGATGGGCGATTTGGCCGATACATCCGATTTGCTGGCCGTAGGCATCAAGGTGCCCACCAGGGTTCCGGCACCGAAGATGAGCACGTTCTCCGGGCTGAGGGGGTCGATGCCGGCCGGGGTATGATCGAAAAGCAGCTTCGTGTTGATGCCCATAGCTCCCAGGTATTTTCTGGCAAGGTTTTCTGGCAGGGGAACCTTTTCTATTGTGCCTGAACTGAGATTGACGATGAGTATGGTGCCGGTGTAACCGAACATTGCCATTATCCTTTCCTTTTGACTTTTGACGGGAGAATCCGCCCTGTGGGCGCGATCCGGATATCCTCCTGAAATCCCGAAGGTCCCTAAGATATCTTTTCCATCAGGGCCATTAGCTTCTGGGCCGCTTCACGGCGCTTCTTCAGGGAGGCATCGTCCGCCTCGACGATGCTGAGGGCTTTCTGGGGACATACTTCGACGCATTGGGGGGATCCACCGCAGAGATCGCACTTGATCATGAAACCCTTGTCTCGATGGATAACCGGGATTCCGAAGGGACAGACAAGAAAACAGGCGCGGCAGCCGATGCAGAGATCTTCGTCTACCACTTTTGCGCCGGTTGTCGAATCGACGGAAATGGCCCCGCGTGGACAGACCTCCATGCAGAGCGGTTCCTCGCACTGTTGGCAGGTCATGGGAACGAACCTGCCGATGTCTTTCATCCAGAGAGGACTGATTCGGGACAGGCTGAGACTAAACTCTTCGTCGTGTTCAAAGGAACAGGCCAGTGAACAGGATCTGCAGCCTATGCATTTATCCGGATCGGCAAGAATGAATTTATGCATGATGGAATCTCCTTACGCCTGTCGGGCAGGGTAACTCGTGCAGGCTTTATACCCTTTTCAAGCCGGTATTGCAAGAACCTGAAACGTCCTCATTTTATCTTGACAGGGCCGAGCCTTCCCCCTATAGTGCCACCACAAAAAAAAAGGAGTGGCCACCCGTAGATATGGAAGAGCAAGAAAAGATGATCGCCGATTTTTTCGAGGCGGCGGGTCAGAAGATCTATCTGGTTATCGGACAGGAGGATTTGGGTCTTCATCGGTTCATGGAGAAAAATCTCTCGCTTGCCGCCCGCAATGAGAATTACAGGATTTTCCGGTTCGAAATCTGGGAAGGCGAGCACTCCCGCCACTTCCTCTATCGATGGTTGAGCGAAATGGTCAACGGTGCGGCCTATCGAGGGCACGGAGGTTGGTCCGATATCCTCGGCAGGGAAGAGTCCCTGCCCTATCAGTTGCGCCTGCTGATCGAGCAGGACATCAGGCCGCTGGAGATCCGTTTCCTGGAGGCCGTTCGCTTTGTTTCCCGGGTTCTGGAACCCAACGAACAGCTCATCCTGGCTATAATTCCCAGAACAGGGTTGCGGGATCGCATCTTTGCGGATTTTCTCCAGGCCATTCTCAGCGTGCTTCCCGTGCATGTCAAGATGCTCGTATGCCAGGATGAGGGTGATGTCCTCGTCGGGCGTCCGGACTTCTCGCCTTCGAATCGACTGCGGATAGATAGGGCGCCCCAGAAAGAGGTGGAAGCGGCGAAGGACCGTTACCGAAGCGCCTCCGAGTCGCGAAGCATCAAGGGAGACGTCGTCCGTATCCTGGCGCATCTGGTTCATCCTGTTGAGATGGAGTTGCTTCGCGCCATCACCGGGAAAACGGATAAAGCAATCCGGAAAACGATTTCAGTGCCCGATCTGGCCGATTTGGTCGAATGGACGGATGACAAGAGTGCGCGTCTCGCCTATCCGCGGCTTGTTCCTTTCGACGCAGTGGACGATCTGGATTCGGAACCTCTGGATAAGCAGGTCATCGCCTATTACGAGAAGAGGCTTCTGGAGGGAAATGGGACTTATCATGATGTTCTTTTTCATTCCCTGGGATTGTTCCGCCTGAAGGATGCCGATTTTGTTGCCACACAAATTCTGAGCACCTCCCAGGCCAAGCTGGCGATGGGAGGCGGAGATATATGCGAGCAGGAACTCGATCGGGCACTGGATTTGGTTGGAGAAAGCCGGGATCGTCTCAGGGCGAAACTTCATCTGGCTCTGGGGGAGATCAGGGAGTCGCGCAGGCGCTACGAAGAGGCTCTGGCTGCCCTGGAGCCCGCCCTGGACATCTTGAGAAAGGACGGGGATAGTCTGGATCTGATCCGTGCCCTGGAACTCAAGGGATCATCGGCCTTTTCCAGGCGGGATACCGAAGCGGCAACTTCGGCCTTCGAGGAAGCGATCGATCTGGCGAAAAGGCTCGGCAGGGTAGAGCTGGAGGCGGATTTGACGAGCCAACTGGCTTATGTATTCTATTCCATGAGGGATTTTCAGCAGGCAGAGCGCCTTTATCGGGAATCGTTGAGCCTCTATACGAAAATCGCTGCTGCCGATGAGATGCAGGGACGCAGTGGCGAGGCCGCCCAGTGGTCCAACCTGGGGCATACGAGTTATGCAAGGGGCGACTTCAAGGCTGCGGAGGAACATCATCGCAGGGCCAGGGATATCCATGACAGCCTCGGAAATCGCAGGGCCGTGGCCAATCAGTGGGGTTACCTGGGCCATACCTACTTTGCGTTGCAGGCCTTCGATCAGGCCATCGACGCCTATGAAACGGCTGCGGGAATTCATGAGGAAATGGACGAGCCGCTGAAGGCCGTGCATCGCCGTGCCAGTATCGGCTATACCCACTATGTGCAACGTAACCTCGATACCGCTCGGGAATTTTTCGAGAAATCAATGGAAGCTTACCGCAATCTGGGGGACCCGGAGGGGGAAGCCGCACAGCTCTCCAACCTGGGTCTCATCCAGGGAGATCAAGGGGCCTTTGACGATGCCATCACCGATTTCGAACAGGCCGCCCTGATCTATCGCGAACTGGGCGATCCCATGAACGAAACGACGCAGCTCTTGAGAATGGGCCATGTCCGCAGGGGCCAGAAGCAATACGATGAGGCGCGGAAACTCTACGATCAGGTTCTGGATCGTTATCGAAAAATGGAATACGCCATCGGAGAAGCGGACACCCAGATGGATCTGGGCCAGATGTGCGGCGAGATGGAGAAATGGAAGGAGGCGGAAGCCTCTTTCATGAGCGCCCAACAGATCTATGCCCGGCTGGGAAATAAGGAAAAGGAGACCATGTGCTGTGTCCTTTCTGCCCAGGTCGAACGGGCACAGGGACAGACCGATGCCGCATTGGGATCTCTGGAATGCGCCCTTGGGATTTGCCGGGAGATAGGTAATCAGCTCGGCTCGACAAACGTTTTATCACAGATGGGCCTCATCCAACACGAATGCAAAAATCATCTCGAGGCCGAACGGCTATACCAGGAAGCCTTGCAGGGATTTCAGCGGATGGAGGAACGGGAAGGGGAGGCCAACCTCTTGGCGAATCTCGGTACCCTTTACTATGAAATCGAACGGGTGGATGAGGCGAGGGAGGTTTATGAAAGGGCCATAGACATCCTTCGCTCCATGCGCCATGCCCTGGGGCTTTCAGGGGTGCTTCAGAATATCAGTTACGTCTATGAAAAACAGGAAAAATACAGCGAAGCCTGCGCCTGCTTGAAGGAAGCCCGGCAGATCTGCAACCACTACGAGATGGCGCGGGAGGTGGAGGTCATCGATGAGCGTCTGGAAAGCGTGAATCGGCAGGCTGACAGGTCGCTCGAACATATGAGAAGAGAGCTTTTTCCCGGTTTGTCCTCTGATGCCTCAAAAGGCGCAAAGAAGAAGGGAGGCGTGGGACGTAACGATCCCTGCCCCTGCGGCAGCGGGAAAAAATATAAGAAATGCTGCGGTGCATAGGGGATACCGTCACCGTTCTATCAGGGGCGGACGATCATTGAAAACCAGCCCGAAGTCATGACCAGTCCTCCGAAGCCTCCAGATCGAGGCGAGGTCTGACGGCGAGGCTGAGATAGCGGTCCTTTTCACGAATCATCAGGCGGCGTGTCACAAAATCGTCCAGTCCACGGCGCAGGGAGGCGTCACCGCAATAGTCCTTCCCTTTCTGTTGTTTCGTCTCACGACTGAGGGATTCAAAAGATCGCGCGGCGTCGCAGGCCCAGTAGGCCACGGCCAGCTCACCGTTCATCTCCTCGTGATGGCTTGCGCGGCAGGGTCTGGTATCGTGGATAAGAACCTTGTCTTCATGCAGCCGCTCGCAGCTCAGTTCGGCCGCTCCTTTCTTGTTCCAGGCGTCCTTCCAGGCGAGCACCTGAATTCTCAAGGGATCGATGTATGAGTCGATCCGATCTTGCCCTTCGAAATCGCAATCGAAGAAATAGGCCAGTTCATCAAGATCTTCGGGATCGAAGGGATAGATGGATCTGTAACCGCTGTGGGCTCTTATATTGAACAATCCCCTCTGCCGGCTTTCTTCTATGAGGGGGCTGAAACGGACGAACAGGACGGGACTGAGATCCATCGGCGGGCACAGATGCACGATCGAGGGTACGAGGTCGGCCATTCGCCGGTAGGCCTCGGGATTTTCCCCCGGAAACCCGTAGAGCAGGTTCCATGTGGGGTAGAGACCGAATTCCTTCGCCCATTTGAGAAACTGCACGTTCTGCAGGAGCGTGGTTCCCTTGCGCATGTAAGAAAGCATCTCTGTGTCGAGGCTTTCTATGCCCGGCTGGAAATGGGTTACGCCTGAGGATTTCAGCAGGTGTACCTGCTCGCGGTTCAAATTGGCCTTGGCTTCGAGGAAAAGCTCTTCCAGTCCTCCCCATTCAGCCAAGTCGGGGAAGAGGGTTTTAAAGAACTTCATGTTGAGGATGGAGTCCGTGAGAATCACCCTTCCTGTGGCATAACGTTCCGTGAGCTGCCGGATCTCCGATTCCGCCCGGCGGGCGCTTTTGGAGCGAAAATCGACGGATCTGCAGTTCAGGCCGCAGAATGTGCACTGCGACTTGTTTCCCCACCAGCATCCTCGCGAGAGTTCCAGGGATATGGGGGCGCAGTCCAGATAGTCGGGTGCCCACTTCTGCAGGGCTCTGAAATAGTCGTCGAAATCCGGATAGGGAAGGCTGTCCATCTCTGGAGAAGGACCCGCTCCCTGCTCGGCGATTTGATCTCCAAAGCGATAGGCCACGCCGGCAACCCCTCGCGGCGGCTCGCCCTCAGACCATCGGAGGACGGCTTCCGGAAAAGACAGGTCGGCCTGTCCGTTGAACACCCAATCCACGAAGGGAAACAGGCGCAGCAATGCCTGTCCCATTTCCTCGAAGCAGTTGGCTCCGCCGAAGGCGATGATCTTGTCAGGCCAGCGATCTTTGATCAGGCGCGCCAGGGCCAGAGAGGCGACCTGCTGGCTGTAGACGGAAGTAAAGCCGATGACGTCATATCTGTGCAGGGGCAATGACTCCAGGCATTTCCGCGCGAAAGGTCCTGCCAGGGCGGAAAAGGCGGCTAGGCCGTCGCGGATGCCCTTCCGATGACGCTGATCGGGGAGCAAAGGGGAATCGATGGCCTCCATCTCTCCCAGGGAAGATAGCGACCATTGACCGCCGAAGAGCACCTCACCGAAAACCCTTTCCCCGACCATGATCAAATCTGCAATCCCCTCATAGATATTCGGGAGATTGCTGAAGGCATGGAAAAGCACGTTCAGGTAGGCAACGTCACAAGGGATGCCCCGTTCGTGCAGAAGGGCCTTCAGTTGGCTGAGCGCCGCAGAGGGATAGCGAACGCTGGCAAAGGGCATGGAAACCAGTAGTACCCGTTTCATCTATCTCTCTCAAGGACTTCCGAATCGACAGGGCGCATTCCTCAAAAATCCTCCGAGCCCAGTGCCAACTCCAGCGGATCGACCGCAAGGGGGAGTTCCGGTCCCCCCTGCACAACGATGCGCCGCAGCCCGGATGATTCCAGGATGCGCCTCGCATTCTCCATTTCCTCCGGAGCGATGAACGACCAGTTTCTCGACCGAAAGGCCGGCTGGTATTCGATCAGCGTCACCGGCATCTCGGGATCGATTTCCGCCAGAACCCTGGCAGTCTCCTCCATCTCCCGAGGGGAATGGATACGGGGATAATAGGGCAGGCTCACCGCCGTGAAGACCCGGCCCCGGTAGGCTTGGTAAAGGTATCGAACGGCATTCCAGGCTGTGTCGAGATATAGCCGTGCCGAATCCTTTTCACTTATGCCGGAAAGGGCCATGAACGATTCCAGATAAAATGCCTTGATATCGGGCGATATATCCGTGATGCCTGCCCGGATCAGCTCGTCTATGTAATCGGCCTCCAGCAGTGACGCGTTGGTATCCAACTGGATCCTCATGTCCTCGCAGGTTTTTCTTATTTCCCGTACCGCCTCCAGGAGCCAGGGGCGGTTGAGTGTCGGCTCGCCGCCGGAAATGCCCACCCAGTAGTCCTGTTGCGGGTCGAGGCGGAGCAGGGACACCGCCTGCGAGGGGGTCAGGGCACGCCCGCGGGAGGCAAAGGTCATATCCCAGTTGTGGCAGGAACCGCACTGAAAATTGCAGCCGTGGACGAAGATCGTCGGATGGCGGTGGGGATGGGGGCGCATAATGGTGACGTTGCGCCTGGATTCGGTTTGACTCAGGGCTTCGCCTTCCGTGACGATGTCCATTCCCTGGCGCAACGGCGTCACGCAACTGCGCGCCAGGACCCCGTCGATCAGGACGGCGCAGCTCCAGCAGCCGCCTGTGCCGCAGAAAGTGCCGTGCTTGACGCCATTTCTGGCGCTCCATCCGCCGCTTTGATCTCCCAACCCGTTCAGGAACTCCCGTACCGATAAACCGTCTGTTGCGCTAAAGGACTTCCCGTTTACGGTGCAGCGGATTTCGGTCGATGGACTCGCTCGGAGCACGAGATGTCGAGATCCCTGGGGACATCCCTTGACACAGGCCCCGCAGCCGATACAACCCGACTCATCACGCGGGCAATCTATGTAGTCTTCGCAAAATCCGCAGTGCAGGCAGTCTTCGCCACGGACCGCTACAAAGCGCTTCCGGCTCATTCCCATGTCAGCGTCACGCCGTCCGCCGCCTCGGCGAACTGGAAGGGGTAATTATCCCAGAAGGCCTCCTCGGCCTCGGGCGCGATCTCCTCCGGACTTTCGACACCCAACTGACGGAGAACCGCTTCCCGGGTCGGCAGGTTTAAGATAAGCTGATCCATGCTGGGTAGAGGGATAAAGTCATAGGGATGTTCGGAATCGAGGTAGGTATAGATCACGTCGCCTTTGTTGGCCATGAGGCTGTCGTCGAGGGCCACGCTGTATCCCTCGGGGAATGAGGTCCTCCAGAAGGCCTGCTTCACGTAACCGACGATCAGGCGCCTCTCGAGGGTCGCTTCGGTGATCCTGAACCGCTTTATGCGTCCTTGAGATATATCTTCATTCATATCCGTGTGACCTTTTTCTCCTTCCTTCGGAGGAAAAAATAGGGAGGCCATGCCGGGCATGACCCCCCTTGTCGTTTATCGTTTCATGAACCGATACAAAAGGAATGTTCGAATGCCTTATTTGAAGATATCGAACTTCGGTTTGTAGGGTGCATGTTCCTCTTCCGTGAGGGGTTCCCAGTTGTCGAAAATGGGCATTTCGGGGAAGTCGTTCAGATCCGGCAGCCAGCGCTTCATCGTGCTGCGTCGGGAGTGCTTTCCTCTCACGGGTAGTTCGTCCCAGGGGATATGGACGTACATGAGCGAGTAGACGGGACCGATGACCGCCTTGTTGACCAGGTGCTGGTCTACGATGCAGTCCATGATGACGGGGCCGTTCTTCTCGGCGATGCTGTAGGCCTTCTTCAGGTCTTCCTTGAAGGTGGCGTTACTTGTGCAACGCATGCCGTTGCCGCCGAAGACCTGGCTGAGGTTGGCGAAGTTCGTTCCCTCGATGGGCCGTTCCTCACCCTGCACCGTCACCCCCATCCACTGGTTGCCGTAGACGTCCTGATCGCCCAGGATGTCCCACTGCGGGCCGTACCAGGGGTACTTCATGCCGGGCATCCAGCCGCCGTTGTTGTGGATCATATAGACGATCGGCAGCTTGTACATGACGGCCACATGGATATCCATGGCCGCGTTCATCATGCCCGAGTCGCCCATGAGGGCCAGGAAGGGGATCTTCGATCCATTCTCCAGATCGCCGATGGCCGCGCCGATGGCCTGCCCGACGCCGTGGCCGACGCCGGCCTGGTCATTAGCCGTGATGCAGGAGGCGGGCCGCGTGAACTGCAGGTAAGGCATCACGAAGTCGCTCATCGTGTAGGCGTCGATGGAGACGCGGACGGCGCTGCCGTAGAGCTCCTCGTTGACCTCGCGGATGATCTGCGACATATAACCCATATGCAGGAACTTGCCCGATTTGTAGCGCGGATGGTCGGGGCCGAATTTGTAGGCCTTGGCCTTGCGCGCCTCGTTGCCGTCGGCATTGGACTTCTGGCAGCGCTTGGCCCATTCTTCCTTCTCCGGGCTGGGCTTGTAGCCGTTCTTCTTGAGGGCTTCGTTGAGCTGTTTGATCACGACCTTCGTATCGCCCATCAGGGTCGCCCTGGTGTTGATATAGGTCCAGACGTAATCCTGGCTTGGAGAGACCTGGACCGCTTCGGGCCAGCCCCCCGCATAACCGTCGAAGAAGCCGACCTTCAATCCGATGGGGAGCATGAGGTCGATATCGTTGCGGAATTTCGGGAACCCGCGGTGGCACAGCGGATGCTTCTCGCTAACGGCCGCGCGGCCCAGACGGCGGGTATTGAAGGGGATCTTCGTCAGGTTGAAGAACTCTTCGAGTTCCGGTCCCGCCTTGTCCCAGGCGGCGTAGTCGCCCAGGATGGCGAAGGGCGCCTTGCACTCCATAATCGCTTTGACGGCCTTTTCGATCTGCACGGGGTCCGCGCCGGAGGTGATGGGTAACTGGGTTTCGTCCTGGCGCCAGTTGGGAACCCAGTCCGAATGCTGCTCGAAGAATCCGCCCCAGTAGTACTTTCTGCATTCGTCCATCGTGAAGAGGGCGTCGCAGTTCAATTCCAGACAAACAGGTCCCTTGGGCGCCGCCATGGCGAGACGGAAGGCGCGGGAGCCGAACTGCTTCACCGACCAGGGATAGAGCACGCGCTGGGCCCATTTGGTGACGTGGGTCATGAATTCGGCGGCGACGCTGTCCTGAATGGTGTTGTACAGTTTGTCATGCTCCTGTTCGGCGCCGCCGGCCAGATAGATGATGGGCGAGTTGCTCAGGTAGGCCTGCTGCATGGGGCTGAAGGCATTGCCTGCGCCGGGACCGACCGTTCCAAAGCATACGGCCGGTTTCTGTGTGACTTGGGCATAGCCTTCCGCGGCGTAGACGGAGTTCTGTTCGTGACCGAATACGATTAATTTGATCCCGATACGGGAGATGGCATCCACGAAATGCCAGATGTGACCGCCCGGAACGCCCCAGGCGATGGTAACGCCCTGCTCGCGCAGAATCTCTGCGATGTACTTGCCAACGGTTGGATAGAGCTCGTACTTTCCAAGAGGTCGGGCTAATTTCTTTTGGGCTTCTTCATCAAATTCGATACCAAGTTTCGGCATGCTTATGGTCCCCCCTTCATTATGGTGAGATAGTTTTTTTATTCCTGCCTTTCGGCAGGCATGCATAAGATTCATATGATCCACACGCGCATCAATACAGAATATCACCACCCTTCATTGCATATTGCATGGTTCATATGGGAACAGCCGTCGTATCGTCTATTTTATAGATGTGCGGATACATATCCTAGGCTTCTCCTCGCCGTATCCTACGGAAATCACGAAATAACTTGATTCGTTTCAAGCCAGCGGACTCCACCGCCCTGCGGACGCTCTAAAATCTGGAGATCCAATTGTATTGATTTAATGCTGAGCAAGCCCAGCAAAGGGATGAGATCGGTGTTCCGGTGCTCTGAATTGACCGTATTGAGCAATGTCTTATAGGCTGCAGTCCGGTTCACAGTAACTAAAATTTTAATGTCCAGTGCGAACTAAAATCCAACTCTACCGTTGATCCTATTGTCGCCGCCTTGTAGCTGATCTTTCGGGTTGCTCGCTAACGCACATTGTATCTATGATAAAAACGATGCCGATGTCAAGTAACTTTTTGGCGCAACGGGAAAATATCGCATTTTAAGAAACACGTCATCCCTTTTATGCGGCCCGTACGATACAGGCTGTTCCCATCCTCATAAATCATGACCTCGTCAATGATCGCGAACCGTGTCAATCCCTTGCAGCGTGCCCCCGCGAAGGCGGGGGAAAGCGAGGGTCCAGATTGTGTTGAATTTACTGGATTCTCGCTTTCGCGGGAATGACAAGAATGGGTCAAGTTGGACTTTATATGGTTTCATCTTACATGATGATTGTAAAAGTGCAACAATCTGCTTCGAATTGCCGCTGAGGTTTTTCCGGTAAGTCCCTTTGCGTCGTGTCATTTCTTATGATATAGTGCCACCCGAAAGCAAGGACGGCCTTGGCAACAATGCACCGGCGTTTTAGGAACCACCGTCGTTTCCATGAGATGGCCTTATGGAGTTCATGAATGGCCACAGGGGATTTCAATTACTGCTGATCAATGAGTCGAAGAGATGACATTTACACGTTGCTCCGGAGAAGGGTTCTAATACTGGACGGGGCAATGGGTACGGAATTGCACAGGCGGGGCATGCCCGCCGGAGCCTGTCCGGAACTTTGGTGCCTCGAGAATCCCGCTGTCGCTGCCGAAATCCATGGAGCCTACCGGCAGGCTGGCGCGGATATCGTCTACACCTTTACCTTTGGCGCCAACCGCCCCAAATTGGAACAATTCGGTTTAAGAAATGTCGAGTCCGTCAACAGGGATCTGGCGCTCCTGGCGCGGCATGCCTCGGGGGATCGGTCGCTTATCGCCGGAGACATCGGTTCCACGGGACGTTTCGTGGAGCCTTTCGGAGATCTGGATTTCGACGAGGCTGTCGGTCTCTTCAAGGAGCAGGTTCGAGGGCTGCTGGCAGGCGGTGTCGACCTTTTCGTCATCGAGACGATGATGGACATCCAGGAGGCGCGAGCCGCCCTCTTGGCAGTGCGGGAGATCACGGACCGATTCGTCATCGTGACCATGACCTATGAACGGGACGGTCGGACCCTGAACGGCACCGATCCTTTGGCAGCGCTCGTCACGCTCCAAAGCCTGGGCGCCGATGCCGTAGGATGCAACTGCTCCGTCGGTCCCGAGACCATGGTCGACTGGATCGCCGCCATGAAGCCCTTTGCCACCGTTCCCCTTGTGGCTAAGCCGAACGCAGGCCTCCCCAGGCTCTTTGGCAGTGAAACGGTGTTTGACATGAATGCCGAAACCTTTGCCTCTTTCGGTAGGCCCTTTGTCGAGGCAGGGGTCAATCTGTTGGGAGGCTGCTGCGGCACGGCGCCCGATCATATCGCAGCTCTGAAGCGGACCCTGACCGGAGCCAGATCCAGTCCTCCCCGCCAAAAGTCCCTGGCGGCCCTGAGTTCCGCCAGCGACGCCCTGTTTCTCGATCGGGACAAGCCTCTGCTCGTCGTCGGCGAACGGATCAATCCCACCGGGAAAAAAGAGCTTCAGGCGGCGCTGAAAGAGGGGAAGTTCGCCCCTGTCAGACAACTTGCGAAGGATCAGGAACGCCAGGGAGCGGATCTGCTTGATGTCAATGCGGGCATGCCCGGAATCGATGAGGCGGCAACACTCAGGCAGATCGTGCTTTCATTGGCGACGGTGACGAGATTGCCCCTGGTGATCGATTCGGCTCGCGTCGAGGCTGTCGAAGCAGCCCTGAGAATTTACCCCGGCCGTGCCCTTGTCAACTCCATATCGGGAGAGCGCGAAAAGCTCGAAAAGCTCGTGCCCCTGGCGGCGAAATACGGCGCCATGTTCATCCTGTTGCCGTTGCGCGATGGAGAGATTCCGCAAAAAGCGGCGGAGCGAAGGACGGTGATCAAGGAGGTGATCGAGAGGGCGAAGGCCTTCGGCTTCACCCGTAACGACATCGTCGTCGATGGTTTGGTGATGACCGTCGCAGCCTCTCCGGAGGCGGCCGTTGAAACCCTCAAAACGGTCGCCTGGTGCAATGACCGGCTCAAGTGCCGGACCGTGCTGGGATTGTCGAATGTGTCTTTCGGCATGCCGGAACGAAAGTGGATCAACGCCGCCTTTCTTGCCATGGCTCAGGCCGGCGGGCTGACCCTTGCGATTGCCAATCCCGGAAGCGGCGAGGTCATGCACCTTAAAATGGCGGGAGATGTTCTGACAGCAAAGGACCCCAAGGCTGCCCGCTACATAGCCCATTTTCTCGAGTCCACCCCGGGAAAAAAGGCCGCAGCGCTCCCGAGCGCATTGTCGCCATTGGAGAAGGTAGCGGAAGCCGTTCTCGAAGGCGAACGGGAAACGATCGTCGAATCGGTAGAGACGGCATTGGCTGCAGGCGCCGATCCCGCCCGTCTTGTAGAGGAGACATTGATTCCTGCGATCGTGAAGGTGGGCGCACTCTATGAACGGGGCGTCTATTTCCTGCCCCAGTTGATCGCCGGCGCCGAGGCGATGCAGAAGGCCCTGGAACACCTGGAGCCGTTGCTGTTGAAAGGGGGATTGGCGGCCGACAAGCGGGGCGTGATCGTTCTGGCCACCGTGAAGGGGGACATACACGATATCGGCAAGAATATCGTGGCGTTGATTTTACGAAATCACGGGTATCGCATTGTGGATCTCGGCAAGGATGTGGCGGCGCCGGCCGTCGTCGAGGCGGCGCGGCATCATCGGGCCGACGTGGTGGGCCTGTCGGCGCTCATGACGACGACCATGGTCAAGATGAAAGAGGTCATCGATCTCGCGAGGCGGGAGGGACTCGCCTGTCCCTTCATCCTGGGTGGGGCTGTGGTGACGCCGGCCTATGCCGAGAGTCTTGGCGCCGCTTACGCCAAGGACGGCGTAGAGGCCGTCGGTATCCTCGATTCCCTTCTAAGAAGAGATCGCGCTGCCGCTGAGATATTGGAAACATGATGTCTGTAAATCTGCTGAAAGAGAAATCGGAGACCCTCTATGCCCTGACGGCATCGCTGATCCTGCATGCAGGGATTCTGTTGTTGGTCCTTGCGGCCATCTCCGGTGCTGCATCGATCCCCTCAGTGGATCAGGGTTTGCCTATGCTGCGCGTGTCCTGGGTTTCTCTGCCTACGGAGAGCGACTTGGCGGCTGCCGACCGTAAAGGCAGCATTTTGGCTGAAAGCGCCCAGATCCCCCTGAATAATCAGAGGCCGCTTCCCGTCGATTCCCCCGTCCATGATCCAAAGGAAATGGCCGAGAAGGACTTGAAGCCTTCGGAAGCAGAATCCGATCAGGCGCGACAGCCTCCCGCTGCGGTCGTTTTTGTACAGGCGCCCTTGCCGGCCGGCAACAGTAAGACGGCGGTCAGCGGTTCTGTGAGGCACCAGGCTTCACCGGGCTCTTTTGCGGTGTCGCTGTCCGGCTGGGGTTCGGCGGAAGGCGGCGCGGGTGGGTCATCGATTCCCGGGAGGGTTACCCTTGCCTATCCCAGATACGGCGTCAATTCGCATCCCCGCTATCCCGAAATCGCGCGGATGCGCGGTTATGAAGGCATCGTTCTTCTCTCCGCCGAGATCCATGCAGACGGCACGGTGGGCGGACTCATGATCAAGCGTTCGTCGGGATACACCATACTCGACCGGTCGGCCTTCGATGCCGTAAGAACCTGGAAATTTGAGCCGGCCCGCGAGATGGGCAAAC
Organism: Deltaproteobacteria bacterium; assembly: GCA_016929555.1. Lineage (GTDB taxonomy): Bacteria > Desulfobacterota > Syntrophia > Syntrophales > JAFGIO01 > JAFGIO01. The sequence continues at coordinate 15,546 of JAFGIO010000253.1, forward strand.
CCAGGACGATGTGGGTCGATGTGCCGGTGAGATTCGTGCTGCGGGAAGGGTAAAAAAGATGGGTCTTTCCGAGATGAAACAGAGGCTGGCGGAGATCGTTCTGGAGAGTTCCTTCCGGTATCGTGAAGACCCGCCCTTTACGCTCGTTTCGGGACGGACGAGCCCCTACTATTTCGACTGCAAGCCGACGACCTTGAATCCCGAGGGAATGAACCTCATCGGCGGAATCCTCTTTGAAATGCTCAATGATACAGACGTGACGGCGGCCGGCGGCTTGACGCTGGGCGCAGATCCCATCGCGAATGCCCTGTCCGTCATCTCCTTTCAGAGGGGACGTCCGATACGGTCCTTCATCGTTCGCAAGGACGTCAAGGAACACGGCATGAAAAAGGCCATCGAGGGGGATGTGCAGGCCGGCGAGCGGGTTCTGATCATCGATGACGTGATCACGACGGGAGGTTCCACCCTGACGGCAATCGAGCAGGCCCGCCGGTTCGGCCTGATCGTGGAGCGTGTCATCGCCCTCATCGACCGGCAAGAGGGCGGCAGGGAGGCGATCATCGAGAAAGGGAGCGTGAATCGGGTGGATGCGATCCTTACCCGGACCGAGATTATGGACCTCTACAGGGAAAGATCGCCGGTTTCGGCGGTTTGACGACGATGTTGAAACCATACACCCATTCCCTTTGACGGATCCGGTTCAATCCCTGTTGACAGGCGGGGGCGCGGTTATGTCAAACCGTTTCGGTGTGGGCCTTACGCATCTCGTTAACGGTGAGGTGGGCGCGTCTCACCGGCTCCGGCAGCCTGTAGCCTTTGCAGCAGGAAAGGACGAGATCGACAGCACGCTCCAGGGAGATCCTGTGTCCCTGGGACACGAAGACCGGCTTGACGGCAGTTCTCGTCCGCAGGGCCGCCCCCACCACCCTGTCCTTCCATAAGAGATCTGCCCGGCATCCTCTTTCATCTCCAATTTTGCCATGGGAGCCGACGAGAATCGTCTTGGCGCATCCGATGGAGGGGAGATCAAGACACAGCCCCAGATGAGAGGCGAGGCCGATGCCGCGAGGATGGGCAATGCCCTGTCCGTCGAAAATAACGAAGTCCGGTACCTGTCTCAGACGAGAGAAGACCTTGAGCAGCGCGGGCCCTTCCCGGAAGGACAGAAATCCCGGAATATAGGGAAAATCCGCCCGATCGGCGACGCTGACCTCTTCGAGGATATCCAGGTTGGGATAGGAAAACAGGATGACGGCGGCGAATTGCATGCCGCTTTCCCTGGCGAAGGAGATATCGGCCCCCGCCACTGTATGCATCCGTTCAGAGGACGCTGGCTCATCCCGGAGGACAAGCATATCCTGGAGGCGCTTTTGGATAGCGACCGCTTCGTGATAGGTGGCGTCCCAGCGGTGAAATTGACGGACCTTCATGACAGAAATGGTTTCAGGATGATCCTGGCCTTATCGATATCCTGTCTGATCTGAGCGACCAGTTTATCCGGGCCGTCGAATTTCACTTCATCCCTGATTCTCTCTACGAAGAGCACCTCCAGCGTCTTCCCATAGAGATCGCCCTCGAAATCGAGCAGATGAACCTCGACGGACCGTTTCTCGTCGGCGAAGGTGGGATTGTAGCCGATATTGAGAACACCCTGGTATCGCTTCCCGTCGACCTCGGCGAGGACGGCGTAGACACCCCGTGCGGGAACCAGGACCTTTTCCGGGTCGATATTGGCCGTCGGGAAGCCGAGACCGGCGCCGCGACGGTGCCCCTCGACGACGGGGCCACTGAGATTGTAAGGCCTGCCGAGCATGGCGTCCGCCGTCTTCACATCTCCGTCCAGGATGGCATTCCTGATGCGCGTGCTGCTGACGATCCCCCCGTTGATCGTGAAGGCATTGATGACATCCACATCGAACCCGAGCTTTTTGCCCTGTTGCACAAGAAAGGCCTCGTTGCCTTCCTTTCCTCTGCCGAAGGTGTAGTCATGGCCGATGAAGATCTTCCGGATATGGAGTTTTTCCCAAAGGATACCGCCGACAAAGGCCTCGGCGGTCGTCTTCGAGAATTCGAGGGAAAAGGGAATGAGAATGAGGGCATCGATGCCGATCTCATCGAGGAGTCTGATTTTTTCCTCCAGGGACGTGATGAGATAGAAGGGCTTGCGCTCGGGGTGCAGAAGCATCTTGGGATGGGGATCAAAAGAGATTACGACGGCCTTCACCTTCTGCGACCTGGCCTCAGCAATGACCTGCTCGAAGATGAGACGGTGTCCGAGGTGTATGCCGTCGAAGTTGCCTATGGTAACGACGGCGTTTTTTAATTCGGATGGAATCCGGTCTATGCCCTTGATGATCTTCATGGATCCCTGTTCTCGACCGACCCCCGCTGTTCTTTTGCCAGGCCGGATTTCGCAGCTACCATAATCATTTATGAAATGAATTTCAAGATCAATTTTGCTTGACAAGGGTGGCCGCATCGGTATAAATGGCGCTATATCTGATGCAGGTTCCTTAAGCGATCGACATGCCGAAGTGGCGGAATTGGTAGACGCGCTAGGTTCAGGGTCTAGTGGGTGTACGCCTGTCCGGGTTCAAATCCCGGCTTCGGCACC
>JAFGIO010000254.1 GCA_016929555.1 Deltaproteobacteria bacterium
GCGGGGGAAAGCGGGGGTCCAGAATATATTGAATTACCTGGATTCCCGCTTTCGCGGGAATGACAAAATAAGGAATTTTTGACTTTTATCAAGAAAATCCCCCCTTTTTCCCTCCCCCTCGAGGGGGGAGGGTTAGGGTGGGGGTGATTTTCATGCTTCGTGGAGCCCCACGGGCCATGGGGGTTTAGTAAGAAAATTCCCCCTGCCTGTATCCCTCCCCCTCGAGGGGGGAGGGTTGGGGTGGGGGTGATTTTCATGCTTCGTGGCGCCCCACGGTGCATGGGAGTTTTTTACGAGGTCATCATTGATGACTTTGAAAGAAGCCTTTCTACTTGCCTGTAAGCGCTCATTCTCTGCCGGCAGGTTCTACGCACTGTATATCAAAAGGGACCATCCTTCGATATAAAAAAATGCCCGGAATTCCAACGGGCTGGATTCCGGGCATTTTCTGGGTGGCGGGAGGTTATTTGACCTCCTCGAAGTCGGCATCGACCACGTCATCGTCCCTGCTGCCGGCCCCGCCGGTCTGCGCGCCGGCTCCGGCGCCTGCATAGTCCTCCCCGGGCTGCTGCTGGGCCGATGTCTTGGCGTACATGGCTTCCGCGAGCTTATGGGAGGCCGTTGTCAATTCCTCCTGGGCACTGTTGATGGCGTCGATGTCGTCGCCTTCGATGGCCTTCTTGACCTTGGCGATGGCATCTTCGATGCGTGACTTCTCGCCGGCGTCGATCTTGTCGCCGAATTCCTTGATGTTCTTCTCGACGCTGTAGGCCATGGCGTCCGCCTGGTTTCTCGCCTCGATCAGGTCTTTCTTCCGTTTGTCTTCTTCGGCATGGGATTCGGCATCCCGGACGAGCTTCTCGATTTCCTTTTCGGACAACCCGCTCGATGCGGTGATCTTGATGCTCTGTTCCTTGCCCGTGCCCAGATCCTTGGCCGAAACGTGCACGATGCCGTTGGCGTCGATATCGAAGGTGACCTCGATCTGGGGCATGCCGCGGGGCGCCGGAGGAATGCCCACCAGCTCGAAGCGTCCCAGCGTCCGGTTATCGGCGGCCATGGACCGCTCGCCCTGAAGGACGTGAATGCTCACCGCCGGCTGATTGTCGGCCGCCGTCGAGAAGATCTGGCTCTTGCGTGTCGGGATGGTCGTGTTCTTCTCGATGAGCTTCGTCATCACGCCGCCCAGGGTTTCGATGCCCAGGGACAGGGGCGTCACGTCCAGAAGCAGCACATCCTTCACGTCTCCGGACAGAACGCCTCCCTGGATGGCGGCCCCCACGGCAACCACCTCGTCGGGATTCACGCCCTTGTTGGGATCCTTTCCGAAGATCTCCTTCACCTTCTGCTGGACCTTGGGCATACGGGTCATGCCGCCCACGAGGATGACTTCATTGATATCCCTTGCGCTCAGGTTTGCGTCCTTGAGCGCCGTCCGGCAGGGTTCGACGACCTTTTCGATCAGGTCTTCCACCAGGGCTTCGAACTTCGCCCTCGTTACCCGGATATTCATATGCTTCGGGCCCGAGGCGTCGGCCGTGATGAAGGGCAGGTTGACGTCCGTTTCCATGGCCGTCGAGAGCTCCATCTTCGCCTTCTCGGCCGCCTCCTTCAGGCGCTGCAGGGCCATCCGGTCGTTGCGGATATCGATGCCCTGATCCTTCTTGAATTCCGTCGCCAGATAGTCGATGAGCCTCTGGTCGAAGTCCTCGCCGCCCAGGTGGGTGTCTCCGTTCGTCGATTTGACTTCGAAAACCCCGTCTCCTAGTTCGAGGATGGAAATATCGAAGGTTCCGCCGCCCAGATCGAAGACGGCGATTTTCTCGTCCTTCTTCTTGTCGAGGCCGTACGCCAGGGCCGCGGCCGTCGGCTCGTTGATGATCCGAAGCACATTGAGGCCCGCGATTCTTCCCGCATCCTTGGTGGCCTGTCTCTGCGAGTCGTTGAAGTAGGCGGGCACGGTGATCACGGCGTCAACGGATTTTTCGCCCGTATAGTCGTCGGCGGTCTGTTTCATCTTCGTAAGGATCATCGATGAAATCTCAGCCGGGCTGTAGCTCTTTCCACGGACAGTCACGTGGGCGTCGCCGTTTTTTGCCTCGGTGATCTTGTAGGGGATGATCTTGATGTCGTTCTGGACCTCGCGGGACGAGAATTTCCGCCCGATCATCCTCTTGATCGCGTATACGGTGTTTTCCGGGTTGGTAACCGCCTGCCTCTTGGCCACCTGGCCGACGAGCCTCTCCCCGCTTTCGGTAAAGGCCACCATCGACGGCGTTGTCCGGTTCCCCTCCTGGTTTGCTATAACGACGGGATCGCCTCCTTCCATAACAGCGACACATGAATTCGTGGTTCCCAAATCAATCCCAATGATTTTTGCCATTTTATCTATCCTCCTTTAGGCGTCTTGGCGCTTGTCTTGTATTAGCCTTCGTTCGCATCCTGCGGTTTCACCCGTTTGGATACGGAAACTTTCGAGGGTCTCAGCAGCCTGCCGTTCAAAAAGTAGCCCTTTTCGAATTCATCGACGACCCGGTTGTGGTCATGCTCTTTGCTTTCCACCTGCAGAATCGCCTCATGCACATTCGGATCGAAATCCTTCCCGACAGCATCGATCTGCTGAACGCCGTGCTTTTCCAGGCAGCAGCTCAACTGGTCCTGCACCATCCTGAGACCCTCGCGGAAGGCCTCCATATCCGTTGCGTTGCAGGCCTGCTGCGAAGCCCGCTCCAGGCTGTCCACCAGGGGCAATAGATCCTTCAACAGGCTCTCGTGGCCGTACTTGACGGCATCGGCACGGTCCTTGGCCGCCCTCTTTTTGTAATTTTCGAGCTCTGCCAAGGCGCGAACGTATTTGTCGTAGTTCTCCGCCGCTTCCTTTTCCTTCTCTTTCAACTGAAGCATCA
>JAFGIO010000008.1 GCA_016929555.1 Deltaproteobacteria bacterium
ATAACCTGATTAAGATCACCATTAATGGAGGCATCTTTGACAACAAAACCATTTTTAATGTTACCGGCACCTTTGGCACCGGCAAATTTGGTTTTTATAACTATTCTCAGGAAAGTGTAAATTATCAAGGATTCACGGAAGATGAAGTGCCGCCGGTTCCCGAACCCGCCTCAATGCTACTTATCGGCTTTGGTCTGACCGGGATTGCCGGTCTGAGAAGAAAGTTCAGTTAATAATAGAAACGGAAACGGCAATGTTAATAGAAGCGTACGGCGATTTGCGGAGAAAATGAAAAAGGGGTGACGGGCGGGACGGCCCGAAGCCCCTGCAATTCCTGAGCCGCGATGAACGGAATCCGGCAAATACGGCCCTTAGCGGGCCTTCAATTCCCCGTGAACGTGGCCTTGCGCTTCTGCAGAAAGGCGGCGACACCCTCCTTGAAGTCGTCGGTGAGATAACACATCTCCTGGGCCCATCCTTCATAGGCGGCCTGCAGGGTGAAGCTGTTGCCCTCCAGGCCGGCATAGACCATTCGTTTCATCAGCTCTATGGAAACAGAGGGCCCCTTTGCGATCTTCCCGGCCAACTCCCGAGCCGCCGCCATGAGCTGCTCCGGCGCCACGACCCTGCTCACCAGGCCGATCCTTTCCGCCTCCTTCGCGTCGACCGCCTCACCGGTCCACATCATCTGCAGGGCTGTCTCTACGCCAACAATGCGGGGAAGCAGGTAGGTGGTGCCCGTATCGGCCACGAGCCCCCTTCTGACGAACACGGCAATGAACGAAGCGTTCTCCGAGGCGATCCTGATGTCGGCCAGCAGCGCGAGGGAAAGACCGCCGCCGCTCGAAACGCCGTTGACAGCGGCAATGTAAGGCTTGGGAAAATCGTGCAGGCGTCTTGCCACGGCACCGAAGGCAATGAATGGTTCGAGGCGGACCGGACGGTTGATCCCGGGCTGCTTCGGGTCCGATCCGGAGACAGGCGACGCAAGATCGGCGCCGGAGCAGAAGCCTCTGCCCGCGCCTGTCATGATCATCACCTTCACATGGTCGTCTTCCCTGGCATCGTCGATGGCATCGATCAGTTCGATCAGAATGGCCGAATCCAGAGCATTGAGTTTATCGGGCCTGTTCAGGGTGATCGTGGCAATCCCTTCCTCCTTGGCATACAGGATGTTGCTGTAGTTCATCATCGTTTCCTTTCTTCAAAGCGGTCTGAGCCTATCCCAGGCTTCCGACCTTTGACGACGTCCGGATGTGCTCTATCGGCCGGAATTCGGTCAGCACGAGGGCGCCCGTCGGGCAAACGGCGGCACAATTGCCGCAGCCGTAGCATTTGTCGAGATCGACTTCGGCGCTATCGTTCGAGGATGTCAAAAATCTTGAACAGGATGTCCGACTCGGGAAAGCCGAGATCTTCCGCATAGCCTTTCAGGAATTCCGGTACAGCAGCCATATGATCCCCTTTCATGATTTTGCCGGTGCATTTCGCCGTCAAAGCGACCGGCACGCCGCTCTGTTGCATTTAGTCTACCACAGACATCACGTCAAGGATAAATCGGCAATTTTTGACATCTACCAACACCATTCCCCTTGGCAGGAACGACGAAGGATGGGAACCATCCAGCTCAAGCGCCCTGCCTCCAGGCCCGGACGAAGGGATTCCACTCGCGCTCGCGATGGATGACGGTCGGAAATCCGTGGCCCGGATAGACCACGGTTTCGTCGGGAAGGACGAGAAGCTTCTCGCAGATCGCCGCCATCATCGCTTTGTAGTTTCCGCCGGGGAAGCCCGTCTGGCCGACATCGAATTGAAAGAGGCTGTCGGCGCTGAAGACGACGCCTTCGCCGTAAAGGGCGATTCCGCCGTCGGAATGGCCGGGGATATGGATGACCGTAAATCGCAGCTCGCCGACCTCGATAGCGTCTCCTTCCACAAGGAGCCGGTCCGGGGGTGCCGGAGGCTCGCAGGAGACGTTCAGCATCCGGCTGATCCGCTCGACCATCTTCTCGACGAAGGGGTTGCCGCATTCCAGCTCGTGCTGGGCGAAAGGGGCGCCCGTGGCCTCCCGGATGGCCTGCACGGCGCCCACGTGATCGGCATGGCCGTGCGTCGCAACCAGGATGACCGCTTTCAGATCCAACTCGGCCAGGGTGGACAGGATCGTGTCCGGCTCGGCCCCGGGATCGACGATCATGGCCTCCCGGGTAGCCTCGGACCCCACGATGTAGCAGTTCGAGTTGAATGGACGGACGGCGAGCGTCTTCAGGATCATGATGGTCTCCTCGTCTTGGAATCGATGGGCCGGTCGGCCTCTTGAAAATCCATCCCCCCTTTCCGTGAGGCCGAGTGTAGGTGCAAGCGGTGGGGGAGTCAAGGGAAACTTGCGTCAGTAAGCGTCAGCATTTTCTTGACAGCCCCCGGCCTTCCGCCTATGCTCGCGCCACCATCAACTGCCATGAAAGGGGACGGGGGATCGATGGGCGAGCTGACACATCTGTTCGAACAGGGAAAGATCGGCGGGCTGGAGATCAAAAACAGGATCGTCATGGCCCCTATGCTCATCTGGGGCCTCGTGGAACCGGACGGCGCGATCTCCGAACGCGGCATCGACTATTATGCGGAAAGGGCCAAGGGAGGCGTCGGCCTGATCACGACAGGAGCGGCCGTAACCAAACCGGATCTTGAGTACCGCCGGACACGGGGCATGTTCCGGGCGGACAATCCCGACGCCGTGCCCCGGCTGAAGGCTTTGGTGGAGGCCGTCCACCGGTTCGGGGCGAAATTATCGATCCAACTGACGCCGGGCGCCGGGCGCGTCATCTTCCCGATGGCGGCCCGGGAACCGGTCGGGCCGTCGGTGCTGCCCAACGTCTGGGACGCGAACATCCTGACCCGCGAGCTGAAGGTGAAAGAAATCGAGGCCCTCGTCCGGTCCTTCGAGACCGCCGCCGGTATCGTGAAAGAGGCGGGGATCGACGCCGTCGAGGTGCACGCCCACGAGGGCTACCTCATCGATCAGTTCATGACCTCCCTCTGGAACAAACGGCAGGATCGATACGGGGGCGATCTGGAAGGCAGGCTGCGCTTCCCCCTGGAAATCGTCCGGGCCGTCAAGGACGGAGCGGGAGCGGACTTTCCCGTCATCTTCCGGTATGCGGGCTCGCACCTGATTGAAGGCGGCCGCGAGATCGAGGAATCGTTGGAGATCGCCCGGAATCTGGAGTCGGCCGGCGTCGATGCCCTTCATGTCGATGCAGGCTGCTACGACGACTGGTACTGGCCGCACCCGCCGGGCTACCAACCCCCCGGCTGCATGGCGGACATGGCGGCGGCTGTGAGGCGGGCGGTCGGCATCCCCGTCATCGCCGTGGGGCGTCTCGGGTATCCCGATCTGGCGGAAGGCGTGCTGCGAGATGGCAAGGCGGATTTCATCGCCCTGGGGCGTCCCCTGCTGGCCGATCCCGATTGGCCTATCAAGGCGAAGGAGGGCCGGCTGGACGATATTGTTCCCTGCATCGGATGCCATGACGGCTGCCTCGGGCGGGCGACGGTTCGGGGAGCCCACCTGAGCTGCGCGGTGAATCCTGCCTGCGGCAACGAGCGGGAGGCGGCGATTGGACCGGCGGAGAGGCCGAAATCCGTCTGCATCATCGGCGGCGGCGTTGCGGGCATGGAGGCGGCCATGGTCGCCGCGCTGAGGGGCCACCGGGTGCACCTCTACGAAAAGGGCGGACGGCTGGGCGGTCATCTGATAGAGGCCTCGGCACCAGCCTTCAAGGACGACCTCCGATGGCTGAGAGACTACTATGAATCTCAGCTTCGCAAGCTCGATGTTGCCGTGGAACTCGGGACGGAGGCCACCGCGCAGAAGATCCGGGACAAAAAGGCCGACGTCGTGATCGTCGCGACGGGCTCGACGCCCATCGTCCCGGCCATACCAGGTATGGACCAGGACCGGGTGGCGACCGCCGTCGACGTACTGTTAGGCTTGAAAAAGGCCGGAGAAAGGGTGGTCGTCGTGGGCGGCGGCCTCGTAGGCTGCGAGACGGCGGTCCATCTCGCCCAGCGGGGCAGGCGCGTCACCGTCGTGGAGATGCTGGGGGGCATCCTGCCCGATCTCTTCGAGGCCAATCGGCAGCAATTATTGAAGATGCTTGCCGAAAGCGGCGTCGCCGTGCTGACGGACGCGCAGTTGGCGAGGGTCACTGACGAAGGCGCCGTGATCGTCAACAAACGGCGCCGGTATCAGGCGCACATCAAGGCGGATACCGTGGTGCTCGCCGTGGGCCTGAAGCCGGAGACGCGGTTGGCAAGGGACTTGGCAGACGCGGGGATCGAGATTCACAGCATAGGGGATTGCCTGGAGCCGGGCAAGATCATCGATGCGATCTGGAGCGCCCATCAGACGGCGCGGGGCCTTTGATCGCTTCTTAAAGATCGTATAGGGTATCGTCCACACGGGGGGGGCGGCCGCGGGCGGCGGCCTTTCCTTTCCCCTTGGCCAGGAGGAAGGGGTCTTCCTCGGTCAGCGCTTCCCCCAATTCCGCCTCGATCGCCTCGGGGTCCTCGCCCCGCTCCATCCGGCTGAGGGCCTCTTCCATACCCGCCCCCATCTCCACGCCCGCCGCATCGGAGAGCTTCCGCATGAGCTTCGCAGCCTGGCGGGGATCGTTTTCATCGAGCCTTTCGGCCTCGTTCATCAGCATGGCCATGGCCCGCTCCATCCGGGCCTCGTCGATCGGAGGCAGATCCTCATCACCGGGAGCATCCTTCCCGCGGGAGATTCTGGCAACAACCGACATCTGGCGCTTGAGCGGCACGTCCTTGCAGCGGGGACAGAAGGGAATCTTTTCCGTGTTCACGGACCGGGAAAAGAAGTTGAACAGCGTATTGCAGCGCCCGCAATAGAATTCATAGATCGGCATCGTTCCTTTACCTCATTCCTGCTCTTTCAGAGGTATTGTAATTCATCATCCCGGGAAATCAAGGCCCCTTTTTCGATGCTTCCCCCTCTATGCGGGCGATGCGCTCCACCAGCGGCGGATGGGTGTAATAGAAGCCGGCGTACAGAGGGTGGGGATGGAGGTTCGCCAGGTTGTCCTTCGCCAAGCGCTTCAGGGCAGAGGCCAGGGCGGAGGCCTTCTCGCCCAGCAACTGAAGGCTGAAGGCGTCTGCCTCCCGCTCGAAGCGCCGGAGGACCAAAGAGGCAAGGGGTGTCAGGAAGAAGGTCAGGGGCTCGAAAAGAACTGCCAGCAGCAGAAGGCCCGCGTAGGGGACGACCTGTTCGATCCCGAAGGTTTGGTACAGCATCTCCCAGTTGATGAGACGCCAGGCCAAATAGAAGACGCAAAGCGAGGCCGCTTCCATGAAGAGCAGCTGCTTGAGGACGTGCCGTTTTTTCCAGTGGCCGATCTCGTGGCTGAGGATGGCGAGGATCTCGTCGTCGCTGTGGGAGGCCAGCAACGTATCGTACAGGACGATCCTCTTCGTCGAGCCGAGACCGGTGAAGTAGGCGTTGGAATGGCGGCTCCGCCTTCCCTCATCCACCTGAAAAACCCCCTCGGTCTTCAGGCCGACACGGGCCATCATGGCCACGATCGCCTCGCGAAGGGAATCGTTTCCTACCGGTTCATAGCGGTTGAAAAGCGGCGCGATCACCATCGGATAGAGCCAAACCATCAGCATCTGAAAGGAGGCGTAGACCAGCCAGACCCAAAACCACCAGCTCCGCGGCGCATACTGGATGAGGGTCAGGAAGGCGCCAAGCAGCATCCCCATCAGCAGGGCCGTGATGACGATGCCCTTGAAAAGATCGATCAGCCACAACTTGAAGCTGATCGTGCTGAAGCCGTACCGTCTTTCGATTACGAAGGTGCCGTAGAGGTTGAAGGGCAGGCTCGCCAGACCGCTGATCAGGGCAAGGATGCCGAAGAAGAGCAGGCCGGACGGCACAAAGGGAAGGCTCAGGACGTCCAGGACGTCGACCATCCAGGGAAGAAAGCCGCTGAGGAGAATCATGAGCGTTACCGCATCCATGGTTACCTCTTCGACGGAGGCAAACCGCGAGGAATCGACGGTATAGTTGCGCATCCGGGTCATCGTGTCGCCGTCGATCAGGCCGTTGAAGACCGCCGGCACCTTGTCGCCGACTCGGCGCAGATGCCCGACGTTGAGACCCGTGAGCAGCAGCCTCCCCAACAGGGCCAGCAGGAACAATCCGAGATAGACCGTCAGCAGCGTGTTGAATTGAACCAAGATGTCCGTCCTCCTACTTTTGGGACCGCCCGGCGAGGATCCTGTCCATCTGCTCGAGGACCTCAGCGACCGTCCGGGCTGCGAAAAAGGGATATTCCCCGGCCAAGGTGAAGGCGGGGGCATTGAGACCGATAACCGGCGTGCCGGCATTCAGGGCGAGGGCGATCTCGGAGAGGGTCCCGGGGCCGCCGCCCAGGGCAACAACCACCGCCGGCGTCTTGGCATTGATGACGTTTCGGGCGTCGGCCATTCCCGTGTAGATCGGGATATTGACGAATTCATTGGGATAGCCGCAGAGCGGGCGCCGCCGGTCGTTGGGCAGGATCCCGATGACGAGGCCTCCCGCCCGAGCGGCACCCTCGGAGGCCGCCCGCATCACGCCGGTACCGCCGCCGGTGAGCAGGATATACCCGCGCTGCGCGACGGCCTCGCCAACCAGGCGGGCCTCTTCCAGGGTTCCGGCGTCCGCCTCGTGCCCGCCCATGACACCGATGATGATGAAGGGTTTTCGAACCGCCATTCCTTTTCGCTCCCCGATCGATCCGCATCGCTTCCTCGGCCCGGCCCCTTGCGAAACCGACCGTCCACCGTAACCGACCACCCTCCTAACAGATTGACCCGCTCTCTACAAGTCAAATCGTAACCAGACGCCCGCCTTTTCCGATTGACAGGTTGGACACGATCTATTAAGGGATTTTCGAATAGAGAAACGGGGGCATGCTGCGCGCTGGCGCGGGCCGATCGAATCGAACAGGCAACACACCGGTCAAGGGAGGAATATGATGCAATTCGAGAATCTGATTGTCGAAAAGAAGGAAGGCGTGGCCATCATCCGGCTGAACCGGCCGAAGGCCTTCAACGCCGTGAACCTGGCGCTGTCCAACGATCTGATCGGGGCCCTCTACGCCTGCGCCGATGATGATGCGACCCGCGCCGTTATCATCACCGGCGAGGGACGAGGCTTCTGTGCGGGAGGCGATCTGGCCGCCTTCAAGGATTCCCTGGACGACAATCCTGCCGCGCCGATCCGCGAGGTGATCACGGCCTTCAATATCGCGATCCAGGGCGTCCGGTCGATGCCCAAACCGGTCATCGCCGCCATCAACGGTGCCGCGGGCGGGGCGGGGCTCAGCCTGGCCGCCGCCTGCGATCTGCGCATCTGCGCCGCCGGGGCGAAGTTCATCCAGGCCTACACGGGGGTCGCCCTGGTGCCCGACGGGGGCTGGACGCTGCTGGTGCCTCTGCTCATCGGTTTCGGGCGCGCCTCGGAGCTGATCTTTTTGAACGAACCCTTCGACGCCGCCAAGGCGCTCGCCTGGGGGCTGGTCCACCGGGTGGTGGAGGATGGCGAGCTCGGAGCGGCCGCCCTGGAAATGGCGCAGAGCCTTGCCCAGGGACCGACGAGGGCCTTCGCCATCGCCAAGGAGAACCTCAACCGCGCCATGCAGGGACTGCTCGCCAGCCAGCTCGATCAAGAGCGGGCCGGCATCTGCCAGGCCGCCAGCACGGCTGATTACAAAGAGGGCGTCCGGGCCTTCTTCGAAAAACGACCGCCTTCCTTCACGGGCAAATA
>JAFGIO010000050.1 GCA_016929555.1 Deltaproteobacteria bacterium
GCAACACCGTTTTCAATGTATACGCCTCCCGGCTCACCAAATGGCAGCTCGTTCTCGTTCTCGTCGAGGATGTGGAGTTTGCCGATGTACGGACGGCCCACGGAGCCCTTATGGGTGAGCCACTCCTGGGAGGTGATTGCCAGGAAGGTGTTCCCCTCGGTGCCGGCATAGTACTCGAAGATGATGGGCCCCCACCACGCGATCATCTGTTCCTTGACCGGAATCGGACAGGGCGCTGCAGCGTGGATGGCGAGCTGCAGACTCGAGACATCGTATTTCTTCCGAACTTCTTCGGGAAGCTTGAGCATGCGGATGAACATCGTCGGCACCCACTGGCTCGTCGTGACCTTGTACCTATCGATAAGGGCCAGGGCCTCCTCGGGATCGAAGTGGTCCATGACGACGACCGTCCCCCCCATCCGCAGCGTCCACATGCAGAAACGAAGCGGAGCGGCGTGGTAGAGGGGCGCCGGTGACAGGTAGACGGTTGAAGTGTTGAGTTTGTACAGGCCGACCATTGCCGCTACAGCCGGGTGGAGTTCACCAAAGGGTAAATCTTCGGCAGCGGCGACGACAACGCCCTTGGGCCTGCCCGTGGTGCCCGAAGAGTAAAGCATGTCCCTTCCCTCGATGCCTTCGGGGATAGGGGTTGGGGGATAGGAGGCCACCGCCTCCTCGTAGGAACGATAGCCCTTGACGCCGCCGCCTACGCATAGACGATGCTGAACCTTCGGCGTCCGGTCGAGAAGTTCCGCAGCCACATCCGCCTTGTAGGAAGAGGTGATGAAGACCTTCGCCTCGCAGTCGTTGACGATGTACTCAATCTCCGGGGACGTGAGATGCGTGCTGATCGCAGTGTAAATAAGACCTGCCACCTGTGCAGCACTGATGATCTCCAGATAACGGGCATTGTTCTCCATCATGATGGCGATGTGATCCTTGGGTTGGAGGCCTATGTCCTTGAAGAACTGCGAGCAGCGGTTGGCCCTCTCCTCGAGCTGACCGAAGGTAACCACTTCTCCGGTTTTGGCCATGATATAGGCCGGTTTGTCAGGGGTTAACTCTGCATGCTTTCTCGAATGCTCCATTGTGTCATTTCCTCCTTTTACGTATTTTAATCTGCAAGAACCATCAACGATACACAGGGACCCCAAACGTCCACAACAACGCAATCCAGCAAGGTCAGCGAGAGCAGGGAGAGCAGGGAGAACTTCCTTTCATGCGCCGGCATTCCACCATTACAAGTCAATGCCTTTAAAAAGAACCGTTCGCATCATTCTTACAAATTCCTTCCCGTCAATGAGCGTACGATTCATCACCCATACCTGAAACATTCCGATTGACAGGGATTCCATCAGAAAACTTGCCAGGTTCGGGTTCAGTTCCTTTTTTAAAAGACCTTGACGGATTCCCTGACTGATAAGATCGCTTCGGAATTTATGGAGCTTGAAACGCACCGCTGCAAAGAGCGGCGCGAAATCGGGATCGGACTTGAGTTCATTGGAAAGATTGTCGAAAAATAGGTTCCACTCTACATTCTGAAGCGCAAATTCACTTACGATACTCATCGCGCGATGCAGTTTGTCCCGGGCAGTACCCGGCTGTTCTTCCGATATTCTTATGATTTCGTTCACATATCGCGCCTCATATTCACGGATGAGCTTCTGGACGAGTTCCCCCTTGCTTGTAAAGTGGTTGTGCATGGCCCCCTTCGAAACGCCGACTTTATCGGTGATGTCCCGGATCGATGTCCCATGGTAGCCCTTGCGGGCGAACAACTCGACCGCAGCGGCGATGATTTTCTCATAGGTGTTTTCACTGCGTCCCATGCGGATCCTCTCATAATATGTGTACGATCGTATACCACTTAGAGCCAAAAGCTGTCAATCCCTTTTTATCAGATTCCCCATTCATGATAAAATACCCTTTCATTCCAGCTTATTCTGCAAAGACACTGCCATGAAAATATTATTGACGAGCCATAAACTGAGGCATATAGGTATACGATCGTTCGTATTTTTTCAAACTTTCATCCTTGACGGTCCCAAAAGTCATAAAGCACCCTCCCCTTAATCCCCTCCTCTCAAGGGAGGGGAAACGCACTTTTTACGAGTTTGTCATCCTTGACAATGACGATCTCGTAAAAAGCCACAAACCACGTCACCCCCTTGCAGCCTGCCCCCGCGAAGGCGGGGAAAGCGGAGCTTCAGAATATATCGAATTTCCTGGATTCCCGCTTTTGCAGGAATAAAAAGAACGGGGCAAATCGGAATTTTACGGTTTCATCAAGTTATTGGTGTAAGATGAAACCCCCATCATTGAAACGGCTGGCTGGAGATATGTGCTGCGACCGCGCCTCTCCAGCCGGTGCTTGCCTCGGCTGGCTCCTTCCGTTCTAACCCGCCTTTTCGTAAACGCCGAGCAGTACCGTGCGAAAGGGATCGAGGAGCCTTTCCTGTCTGACTGTGAAACCCGACGCCGGGATCAGCGAACGCAGATCGATGCAGGCATCGTAGGTCACACTTCCGGGAGGACAGAACTCGAGGTAGACGGCGCCGAGATCGCGGCCGATGGGACGGTAGAGATACTGCAGCAGGCGAACCTCCGGTATGTCGGAACGCGTAACGTCGTAGACAACGAAGGTGCCGCGGGCGGAGCAGACGCGGGCAATCTCCTGAAGGACCCCGGACGGATCCTCGGTACAGCAGAGGCTGTAGAAGCAGAGAACCTTGTCGAAGCTGCCGTCGGTGAAGGGAAGACGGCCGGCGTCCATCTCGAAGAGCTCGAGCCGGGTGAGGGAGAGCTCTTTCGCCTTCCGCCGGCAGACGGAAAGCATCGCCGGACTCAGGTCAATGCCCGTGATCCGGCAGCCGGGAGGAAAGTGCTTCAGGTTGTTGCCGGTCCCGATGCCGACTTCCAGAACGCTTTCCCCCGGGGACAACTCCAGCGCCTCCACGACCACCGCCCGGTCCTCGTATGACCAGACGCCGTCCCAAAGCGCATCATAGGTGAAAGCGCTCGCCGAATAGATTCCAGAAACGGTCTCGCTTTTCAGGTACGGGCCGTCCTCCGGCAGGTAGCTGTCCTCGCGGCGAACGATTGCTGCGATCAGACCCCTGTTCTCTGCATATCGACGATGCTCAAGAGCGCCGGATTTGTAGGGATCGTGCGGATCGAAGGCGGCGAAAAAGGCGCGCAGACCCGGAAGATCGAAGGCATTCCAGAGGAAGAGCAGCCGGTCGAGAAGGTCCGGGTTCTCTCTGACGCGTCGAACGTAGGGATCGTAGTCCGCAACACCCAACGGACCGGCGTCCGGTTTCATCGGCATGACAGAACCTCCCCGTCAGGGCAGCGCCGGCAATGGAAGGGAAGATGAGGAAAGGCCTCTCTTCACTTCTCCGGTCGATTCACCGCATGTCTCCAGGAGAAAAAGCCTGTCCGCAGGTTCGCCGGCATTCCGGATGCGGTACCGCTATATTTGCCGCCCCACTTCTGCACCGGCAGCGATCGCGTCCATTGCCTTGCCCGGGGTCCGGGCGTCACCGATGACATATAACTCGCCGACCGTCCCCTCGATTTCCCCGGCAAGCTCGTTCCGGGACTTGGTCCCCAGCGCAAGGACAACGGTATCCATCCCCCCGATGGTCTCCTCCTTTCCATCGCGGCTGACCAGGACACCATTGCTCAGGATTTCCCGAATGGCGGCGGACGTGACGATTTTCACCTTCTGCTGGGCGAGCCGTTCCATCAGGAAAAACTTCGACCCCACCGGCATGTCGGTGGCAACATCCGGCAGCATATCGACGACGGTCACGTTTTTGCCGTAAGAGGCAAGGAAATCGGCGATCTCGCAACCGACGGACCCTCCCCCCGCGATGAGGACCCGGCTGCCGGTCTGCACCCTGAAGGTGAGGACGTCGTGGCCCGTGACGACGTTTTCGCCGTTCGCTCCCGGAATGTCTGGAATGACGGGACTGCTCCCGGCGGCCACGACCACGACGTCGGGCTTCAACGCATCCACCGTGGCTGCCGTCGCCTGCTGTCCCATCACGACCTTGACGCCGCTCTTGTCCAATTGCCGGGCTTGATACCGGATGTAGGGAATGATTTCCTGCTTGGCCGGCGGGATCGAGGCAATCCGGTATTGTCCGCCCAATTCCGCATCCTTTTCATAGAGCGTGACATCGTGACCCCTCTGGGCGGCCACCTTGGCCGCCTCCATACCGGCGGGGCCGCCGCCGATCACCAGAACCCGCTTCGATTTCGCCGCCGGGGCGATCGCCATCTGCCGCTCGCGGCCGACCTCGGGATTGACAAGACACCTGGTGCTGAAACTTTCCATGAGGGCCGTGATGCACCCCTGGATGCAGGCGGTGCACCAGCGGATATCCTCGAACTGCCCCGCTGCCGCCTTGTTTGGAAGTTCGGGATCGGCGTAGAGTCCCCGTCCGATGGCCACCAGGTCGGCTTTCCCGGAGGCGATGACCTCCTCCGCCATGAGCGGATCGTTCAGCTTCCCGACCGCGATGACGGGCACATTCACGGCCTTTTTTATCTGCTGTGCCGCCTGTACATTAAGTCCCTTCGGGGCGTACACGGGGGCGACCGTGTACTGCCCGGTGGCATAGACGCCCGTGGAGACGCTGAGGCAATCGGCCCCCGCGGCAACGAGCAGGGGAGCCATCGCCAGCGACTCTTCCAGATGGATTCCCCCCGGGACCCTTTCATCGGCACTCAAGCGGAAGACGATGGGAAAGGCGGGACCAACCTTCGCCCTTGACGCCTGGAGGACCTCCAGGGCGAAACGCATCCGGCTGCCAAGGTCTCCTCCGTACCTGTCGGTACGCCTGTTGCTGTAGGCCGACATGAACTGGGCAATAAGGTAACCGTGGGCGCCGTGGATTTCGACGGCGTCAAATCCGGCCTCCTTGGCCCTGAAGGCGGCCTGGGCAAAGGACTCGATCATCTCCTCGATTTCCGATGCGGTCATGACATGGGGCGGCGCCAGGACCATCGGACAGGGCAGGGGCGACGGCGCCCAGGGAGGCTTGTCCGGTCCGAGCGGGGGCATCTGGCGGCCGGGATGCCAGAGCTGGATAGAGGTCTTCGCGCCGGCCGCATGGATGTGCTCCGTGAACCGCTTCCAGCCCGGGACGAACTTGTCGTCGTACAGGGCGGCGACGCCGATCTCGCCCATGCCGAAGGCGCAGGAGGGATGAACGGCGGTAACTTCCACGGTGAGCAATGCGGCGCCGCCTTTCGCCCTCGCCTCATGGTAGTCGATAAGCCTGTCGCTGGCCGAGCCGTCGGCATTGGCCATGAATGTCCCCATGGGCGGCATCACAATACGGTTTTTCAGTTCCATGGATTTGATTTTGATTGGACTGAAGAGATGCTTTAACCTGATTTGCTCTTCCATTTCATCCTCCCCCCGATTCGTCTGATTATGATGGCTGCGTAGTGAGAGAAATTGAACCTATCGTACAATTGATAAACTCGTAATAAGTCGAAAATTCTTTTATTTCGTCATTCCCATGAAAATGGGAATCCAGTATTTTCAACATGTTCTGGACCCCCGCTTTCCCCCGCCTTCACGGGGGCAGGCTGCAAGGGGGTGACATGGTTTGACACTTTTTACGATACCATCAAAATTGACGTATCCGCTTTCGACTGGATTTCATGGTCCGCCAACACTTCGGGATCGACCTTCTCCGCCGTGGCGCCCCGCAAAGGGCGGTTGGGTGCCCGCGGGGCGCCGTTCAAAAATTGAGCGTGCAAACCGACTACGCTGCCATCCGGTCCCAGGCCTCTCTGCCGCCGGCGAAGCTCACCGTGAACACCTTTGCAGGATCGACCGTCGCCTCGACATTGGGGACCGCTGCGCCTCCCACGCTCTCGAAACCCGGTGGAACATAGAGGATGAAATCGAGGGGCTTGGAAACGCCGCTCGATACCTCCGAAACATAGCGGGTAATCCCTTCCGGATCGGGTGCGTTCCGTACCTTTCCCGCATACCGTCCCCCGTTCCGGCTCAGATCGGCATAGAAAAGGGCCATGCCATACAGGCTCGGGAAAGTGAGCTTATTCGGAAATTCGCGGCCATAGATGCTGCTCGCCGTAAAGAAGTAGGATGCAAGCTGGTAGCTCGGCCATTTGCCCATTCCGAAATTCAGGCCAGGCTGGAAGGGATCGGGGGCTTCCATTTCAACCTGCGATATCTGGAGCGCCGCCAGGCAGGTCGGCCCGTAGAAAAATTCCTTCATGAGATCATGCCCCCGCGGATTCAGGATGGAACTGCTCATCCTCAGCGGCGTCACGCCGTTCAGGAATCGGCCCTTGAGGTATCCAAAAGGCTCGGTCCCCGCTCTCGAAACCCACTCGCCCAAAAGCAGCAGACCCGGCCCCCAGATCCCCTTGTTTCCAAACTCGTCATAGGTCAGGACGCCGTCTCCGTCCTCGTCGAAAGCCTCCAGGAACTCCTTTTTCAGGGACGACCCGGTGAGCTTGTCGATCGCATCGAAATAAGCGAAAGCGGTTTTTTGCAGGTCCCAGGGTACCTTATAGGCATCGAAAAACAAGGTGCCCGTGATCATGTCCGAGAAAAGGCCGTCGCGGACTGTGCCCAGATGGCCCTCGATGGAGACCACGGGTCCGTCGGTCACCCTGTCATAACCGACCGCATGGTAACTCCTCTGCCCCAGCCCCCTCTTCTCGGCCCTCTCGAAGGTCTTGTCCCGCGACAGGCAGCAGTCAAGGCCAAGTTGGGTGACAATGTTCGTCCCTTCCAGGACGGGTATGGGAACCATCCGGGGAAAGCGGCCTCCGCTGCCGTCGTCCATGCCCGACTCCAGGGCCTCCTTCAGGGGAACGTTGCTGAACATGTATCTTGCGGATAGAAGATCCGTCGCCACCGGATCGAGACCGGCGAAGACGATGCCCTCGGGATGCTTTGTCTCTATGCCGCTTCCCGTATGTTCGATGTTGATCGCTTCGATGCCGTCCACCACATGGACCATGAAAATGCCCTGATCGAGGACGGCCCTGATGATGTCGATCATGGTGGCCGTAATGCCCCCGGTCTTTTTCACGATATAGCGTCCCTCTTCGTCCCGCTTGGGCGCACCGGATGCCAGATCCATATCCGGGGTCCAGACCTGGTGCGGGATGCCGCTCTTCATCCCCGGGATGAGGGAATGGGGTACGCTGTAGTCCCAGGTGTAATCGCCGGATTTCGAGAACTGCATGGGGTAAAGACCGATGCCGAGGTTCTTGATGACATTCGTGAAGAGGGTGATCGCATGGACCTTGAACTTGGGCACGTTGACAAGGATGCAGCCGGGGTAGGCCTTCCGGTCCTCCTGGCTCTCCGGATCGCCGCCGATGACGGCCTTGTGCAGGGTGATGCATTGATAGTTGACGCCGTCCTTGACCGGGACCTCGCGCCCCTTGCTCGTGTCGTCGAAGATCCGGTTCAGGTCGTAGACCATCAGCCTGTCGCCGGCGAGACCCGGGGGAATGTACGTTCCCGCCGCGCTCTCCTCATAGCCTCTCATGGGATCTTCGACTGACCCCGCTCCGAGGGAGTCGGCCAGATATTTCCGGGCAAAGTAGAAACCCCAGCCGCCGTAGAAATCGCCCGATCTTCCCTCGATGGCAGCCTCCACGGTCACGGTGAAGCGATCCGGATTCACCATCGAATAGAGGCCTGCGGCAGCGGGCATCATCGTGGCGGCTTCGCCGAGCGTCATTTGATGGTAGCTCACTCCCATTTTATCGTGGAACCACCGCATCAACGCGGCAACGAAGGGCCACTCGGTACAGGTCGTGCTGCCCATGTCCGGACCGTGTGTTTGAGGATCTATGTTCTGGATATTGAC
>JAFGIO010000051.1 GCA_016929555.1 Deltaproteobacteria bacterium
GCCTGCAAAGCCTGTTGAAGATCAAGGCAAGAGTGAGGCGCGCCAGTCGGGAACACGAGATCCCCTCGGAAGAGGTCGTACCCGGCGACATCGTTCTTCTAGAATCGGGAGACAAGGTGCCGGCCGATCTTCGCCTTTATCAAGTGAACGGCCTTGCGGCGGACGAAAGCTTTTTGACCGGCGAATCGATCGCCGCTGAAAAGCGTGCGGGACTCCTGGCCGAAGACACGGGAGTGGGCGAGCGCTTCAACATGGCTTTCGCCGGCTCCACCATCACCTCCGGACGCGGCACAGGCATCGTAGTGGCCACCGGACGGGGGACTCAGGTGGGAATGATTGCCGAAACCGTTGCAGAATCGGAGAGCGCCAAACCTCCGCTGGTCCTGCGGATGGAAAGATTCGTCAAGCACATCAGCATGCTGGTGCTTCTGATCAGTGCGGGACTGGGACTGCTGCTCCATTTCCAGGGTTATGAATTGTCGGCGATCTTCTTTCTCGTTGTAGCCCTTGCGGTTTCGGCCATTCCGGAAGGGCTGCCGGTGGCGCTGACCGTAGCCCTTTCCATTGCCACCAAACGCATGTCGAAGCGCAACGTCATTGTCCGCAAACTGACCGCCGTGGAAAGCTTGGGCAGTTGCACCGTTATCGCGAGCGATAAGACGGGCACCCTCACCGTCAACCAGCAGACGGCGCGGCGGATCCTGCTGCCGGACGGTTCGAGTTTCATCTTGTCGGGCGAAGGATACAACGGTGAAGGCGAAGCGACGGCCGAAGGCGGTTCCGAGATCGCCCCAAGCAGCAAGCAGCGGCTCGGGAAGCTGGCCGAACTCACTGCCCTGGCCAATGAGGCATCCCTGCTCCAAGAAAACGGTGGGTGGAAATACCGGGGAGATTCCATGGATGTGGCTTTCCTCGCGATGGGTTGGAAGCTGAATGTGCGCCGGGAAGCGGTGCTGAAGAACGTCCATCTCGCGGGTGAAATCCCCTATGAATCCGAGAGAAAATTCTCGGCCGTCTTCTATGAGCGAGACGGTGAGAATTACGTGGCCGCCAAGGGGGCGGTCGAGACCATTCTGAACTTCTGCACCGACATGCAGATCCGGGAGTATCGGGAACCGCTTCACAGGGAGAGCATCGAGGGGAAGGCCGAGGCCATGGCGGAGAGAGGCTTGCGGGTGCTTGCCGTCGCCGGGGGAAGGTGTTCAAGGTCTCCGGAGAAAAGGATGTACGTCGAACGGGATTTATCCGGGCTCGTCTTTCATGGATTGGTGGGTTTCATTGATCCCTTGCGTCCCGAGGCCGCTGCCTCCGTGGACCGCTGCCGGAAAGCCGGGATACGGGTCTTGATGATCACCGGGGACCACCCTGCCACAGCCGGCGCCATTGCGAATGAATTGGGCCTTGCCGAAACGCACGAATCCGTTGTGAGCGGGCGGCAGTTGAGCGAAGCCGGCGCTCACGACAGTCCCGCCTATGAGAAACTGGTATCTTCGACCCACGTCTTCGCCAGGGTGTCGCCCGTGCAGAAGCATGAAATCGTCGATGTACTGATACGTCATGGCGAATTCGTCGCCGTGACGGGAGACGGCGTAAACGATGCTCCCGCTCTGCAAAGGGCCAATATCGGCGTAGCCATGGGCTCGGGAACGGATGTGGCCAAAGAAGTGGGATCGATGATCGTTGCCGACGACAACTTCGCCTCCATCGTGGCCGGTGTGGAAGAGGGTCGTTTCGCCTACGACAACGTGCGAAAGGTCATCTACCTGCTCATCTCTACGGGCCTGGCAGAAGTTCTGATGTTCCTGGCTTCCGTACTCGCCGGCATGCCCATTCCCCTGCTGGCGGTGCAATTGTTGTGGCTGAACCTCGTTACCAACGGCATTCAGGATGTGGCGCTGGCTTTCGAAGGAGGCGAGCCGGGAGCCATGAAACGAAAGCCCAGAAAACCGGACGAAGGCATATTCGATGAGCGGATGATCCGCCAATCGCTCCTGTCCGGAGTGGTGATCGGAGCCTTGGCGTTTGCCTCCTGGTGGTGGCATCTAAAGATCCAGGCGATGGATGAAACATCCTCCAGGAATGCGGTCCTGCTCCTCATGGTATTGCTGCAGAATGTGCACGTATTCAATTGCCGGTCGGAGTATGTATCTGCCTTCAGGATACCCATCCGCCGCAACTACATGCTCGTATTCGGAGTCGCTCTGGCTCAGGGCATCCATATTCTGAGCATGCAGTTGCCCTTTATGCAAAATGTCCTGCGTGTGAAACCGGTCGATCCACGGGAGTGGATCATCGCCCTGTCTTTCGCGCTGCTGTTATTGGCGGTGATGGAAGTTTTCAAAGCAATGACGAGAGAAGGGATTCCCAAGGCCGCAAACGGTAAGACCAGGGGTTGAGGCCGTTTCCGGCCTGTCACATCCAGGGGGAGGAGAGAAGACGGACTCTTTTACAAGTTCGTTTGTTTTGACGAACCCGTAAAAAGTGTGTTTCCCCTCCCTTGAGGGGAGGTATTAAGGGGAGGGTGAATAAAAGATTAGAAAATTCAGCATGATTCACCCCCACCCTCACCCTCACCCTTCGAGGGGGAGGGTGATTTACGACTTTTTACGGGACCGTCAGTTTTCAATGGTCACAAAAAATATCGCATCGAACATGCAAAGACAACGCCGGCATGCGGATCGTAGCGAAGGGCGTTCTTTATCCGCAAGCTGCTTCCAGGACTCGACGATTGACGGATTGCGCAAACCATGCGATAGAGCAAACATCAATCCTCATGTGGATTATGACCCCTCCGGAAAGCCGGCAGGAACCGCAGAATCAAAATCAGGATCATAGAAAAACAGAGTGCCGGGTGTCACCCATGCGCTATGAACCCACACTGCAATCGGTCCGAAAGCACCCCATGCCCGACTGGTACAACGATGCGAAGTTCGGCATCTTCATCCATTGGGGACCCTTCGCCATTCCCGCCTACGCGCCGATCGGCCGGGGCGACGTCAACCGGATCCTGCGTGACGAAGGCTACGCCTCTTTCTTCAACAACATTCCCTACAGCGAGTGGTACGTCAACGCCATCCGCATCAAGGGCAGTCCGGCCCATCGGCACCATTGCGGCACGTACGGCGAAGACGCGTCCTACTTCGACTTCGCGACCCAATTCAAGCGCGCCAGCGCAAACTGGCAGCCCGGGCCGTGGGCCGATCTGTTCCGGCAATCCGGGGCCCGGTACGTGGTTCTGGTCTGCAAGCACATGGACGGCTTTCTCCTGTGGCCCAGCAGGACGCCCAACTACGCGAGAGATGGCTATCACATGGATCGCGACATCGTGGGGGAGCTGTCCCGCGAGGTAAAGGCGCGTGGCATGCGCATGGGGGTCTACTACTCGAGCGCGCTGGATCAGTCCTTCACCGACGGCGCCATGACGGACATCGCGGGCCTGCTGAGCGAAGGCGGACCCATCGACCGTCGCTATGCGGCATATCAGTTCGGCCACTGGCGCGAACTGATCGACCGGTACGAACCGTCGATCCTGTGGGGCGATATCGCCTACCCGCCGGGAACAAATCCCTGCGAACTGTTCGCCTACTTCTACAACAAGATCGACGACGGCGTCGTCAACGACCGATGGGGGCAGTTGCCCCTATGGCTGCACCGGATCATAAGGACGCGTCCGGGGAGGGCGCTGCTCAACGCCTACGCCATGCGCCTGATCAGACGGGGCGAAGCGGGCAGCCTGAAACCGCCGCACTGCGATTTCCGCACGCCCGAATTCGCCGTCATGGAAGACATCCGGGCCGAAAAGTGGGAAACCTGCCGGGGCATGGGCAACGGCTTCGGCTACAACCGCATCGAAAGGGACGATGATCATTTGAAGCTTCCGGAGCTGATCGGGATGCTGGTCGATATTGTCAGCAAGAACGGGAATCTGTTGCTGAATGTCGGCCCGATGGCGGACGGCTCCATCCCGGCGGTCCAGGAAAAGCTGCTGCTCGGGCTGGGCGCCTGGCTGAAGACATACGGTTCGGCCGTCTACGGGAGCCGGCCCTGGCGGCGGGCGGAAGGGAAAACCTCCGAGGGGGTCGACGTCCGCTTCACACAACGGGTTTCTGAGGATGCCCAAACCTTGTTCGTCTTCTTCATGGACAGGTTGCCGGGCAACACCGCGACTATTGAAGACATTCCCGCGGATGAAGGAGCAACCGTCAGCGATCTCGCCACCGGGCGGCCCGTTCGGTTCAAACAGGAGGGCGCCGATCTCGCGCTGTTCTTCGAGGAGCGGCCCCCCGAGACGCCGGTTCACGCCATAGC
>JAFGIO010000052.1 GCA_016929555.1 Deltaproteobacteria bacterium
AACGCAACTCTTGAGTTGCGCCGCCTTAGCATCTGCCCGTCCGGCGCTCGCGCCAAAATGTAAACTTATTTTTGCGCGAACCCTAAATACCGATAAATTAAGCTGGTAATAAGTCTCCACGTAGATATCAAATGTCAATATCCCTACTCGACTCAACAGATATCCTATTAGGAAGTTCATTTTGATACTGGCATTAGCCGCATATAATTACCAATACGAATCTCCAAGCACATCCAGGCAACATGTAGGTGCGGGCGCCGGTCGATGTTGACCAGCCATTTTGTTTGATTGTAGGTTCTCTTTTGGAGGGATGCATGCCTGAAACCAGTTAAAACATATCGCATTAAAACATTGATGAGCGATTTTAACCAAACATTTGAGCAATACTGAACTGACGGGAAAACCCCATCCTGATATATTCCTGACTGAAGTCACTGAACTACTGGAAGCGGATGTCGGAAAAAAGGCCCGACAGCTTTCGAACGGATTCATATTCGCTTGCTTGGCTCGCCACAGCCGAAGCGTGAACTGCTATGCATAGTCCACCAACCTTAAGGAGACCAATATGAGCAAGAC
The DNA here is from genome assembly GCA_016929555.1 of Deltaproteobacteria bacterium. Classification (GTDB taxonomy): domain Bacteria; phylum Desulfobacterota; class Syntrophia; order Syntrophales; family JAFGIO01; genus JAFGIO01. The sequence goes on from JAFGIO010000052.1 coordinate 577, forward strand.
AGGCACAAGCAATGCCTCGACCGTGCCGGGAGCGGCGTCGCCCCACGTCCTACCCCCTCTTCCATATGCCGAAAACGAATTGGAACCGGTCATAACAGCCAAAACGATGAGTTTTCACTACGACAAACATCACAAGGGCTATGTAGACAACCTGAATAAGCTTATTTCAGGAACAGAATATGCCGACCTGTCATTGGAAAAAATTATTACCAGCACCTCAGGACGGCCGGAAGGAACCGCAATCTTCAATAACGCAGCGCAAATCTGGAACCATACATTCTATTGGAAAAGCATGAATCCGAAGGGGGGAGGCGAACCGCCGGCCGCACTCAAGCAGATGATCGAGGCATCCTTCGGCAGTATTGATGCCTGCAAGAAGGAGCTTGCCGGCGCGGCCGTTTCACAATTCGGGAGTGGTTGGAGTTGGCTTGTCCTCGAGGGCGGCAAGCTCAAGGTTGTAAAGACCGCCAATGCCGAAGCCCCTTTAATAAAGGGCATGAAGCCTCTGCTTACAATCGACGTTTGGGAGCACGCTTACTACCTTGATTATCAAAATCGTCGAGCAGACTATGTTAATGCCGTGCTCGATAAGCTGATCAACTGGGAATTTGCACTGCAAAACGCCGGCTAGCGGCAGAAACAATAAGATCAGCGGAACTCGTAGCATAAAAGGTCGCTGAGGGCCATCGTTGTACCCACGGGAGAGGTTGACGATCCCGGCCGATAAAATAGGTGGTAAACAATGAGCACGATTACAACGAAAGACGGTACGCAGATCTATTACAAGGACTGGGGCAAAGGGCAGCCTGTACTGTTCAGCCACGGCTGGCCCCTCAGTGCGGATAGCTGGGAGGCTCAGATGGTTTTCCTGGCCACCAACGGTTATCGCTGCATTGCCCATGACCGTCGCGGTCATGGACGGTCGAGCCAGCCCTGGGGTGGTAACGATATGGACACCTATGCAGACGATCTCTCGGAACTAATTGAAACACTCGACTTGAAGGGGGTGGTCTTAATCGGATTCTCCGCGGGCGGCGGTGAAGTCGCCCGGTATATCGGCCGCCACGACACGAAACGGGTGGCCAAAGCCGCGCTGATTTCCGCCGTCCCGCCACTGATGCTGAAAACTGCGGCCAATCCAGAGGGTTTGCCGATTGAAGTGTTCGATGAGATCCGCCTCGGCTGCATCGCCGACCGTTCGCAGTTTTACAGGGATCTCGCCGGTGGCCCGTTTTTCGGGGCCAACCGGCCTGGCTCCCAGGTTTCGCAGGGTATGATCGACTCGTTCTGGCTCCAGGGGATGCGGGCCGGCCACAAGAACACTTTCGACTGCATCAAGGCGTTTTCCGAGACGGATTTCACCGAAGATCTCAAGAAGTTCGGCGTGCCGACGCTGATCGTTCATGGCGACGACGACCAGATCGTGCCGATCGACGCCGCGGCCCTCCGCTCGTCGAAGCTGGTCAAGAACGCAAGCTTAAAGATCTACGCGGGCGCGCCCCACGGCCTCGCGGAAACGCACAAAGCCCGGCTCAACGCGGACCTGCTGGCATTCCTTAAGAGCTGAGGCCCGTTTGCCCGCGCGGCCTACCCGGCTGGTGATGCCTGCACGGGGACCCTAGCATTCGGCTGCAATTGCTGACAGCTTAGCCGTCGGCGAGTCCTTCCCGATGGCCTTCCTGTCGATGACGCAGACGGAGGCCGGAGAATTTTAAATGGTAAAATTCGATTTGTACGACGGGCGAAGCTGCCCCTATATTTTCAACACCTACATTAACTTCAACCCACAATAAATAAGGAGCTCACTCATGTCAATTGCACGTGTCACTGAAATTAAATCATCCTCAAAAAAAAATTTCGATGATGCAATCAAGTCAGGTCTTGTTCGCGCCGGGAAAACTCTTAAGAAGGTGAAATCCGCATGGATCGAGAATCAGGAAGTTATGCTCGATGACAAAGGCCAGGTCTCGGAGTACCGTGTGCAAATGAAGGTGACGTTTATTCTCGAAGACTAAATCGAGGTCGATGCCCACCCGCGTTTCCCATCGGTCGCCAATTAAAAAATGCGATGCGACGAGGGATAGCTATATCTACGCGGCGGGTGACGCGACGCACCCGCAGCGACACTCCTTCAATGCCGATCCCTCTAGCGTCTGCCTTCTACGTCTGCCTGGAACGCGCTGCTTGTTCCCATTTTCTCTTTGTCTTCACTTCTGTTTGCCATCATGCGCCTTTCCAAGATGACAGGGACTCAATTCCTCGTCATAAGCGAGTCTTCTTCACTTGCTCGGCCTGAATTCCGTCTCAACAACCTCATCTCCGCTGGGCATGAGTGGATCCGCCCGCAAGCACTATTTCATCGATATCGCTCTCGCTGAGTACGGCAATCCATTATCTGTATTTGGAACAGTTCGCATGTCTGTTCAGTCCTGCACATACGCCTGGTCACTATTGAACAGAATGGCAAGTTGACCGGTGGTATCGTTTTTCCAAGTGCCCCCGAACACTGGAAGGTGAAGCACTCGCAGGAGTTAACCCTCATTTATCGAGAAGGGATAATCATGTTTAAAATCAAAGGTCCCGTTCTAGCCGCAATGGATCTCGACAAAGAATCCGATGAAGTTCTTCGTCAGGCGGACGCTCTTGCGCGTTCCTATAAGGTCAAGCTTTTTGTCTGTCATGTCCTTCCTGAAATATTTGCCGTGCGCCCCCTGTTCCCTCAGCTGAATCTTGATGACGCGCTGAAGTTCTACAATCTGGAGGCTTCGGTTCGCGATGCTCTTCTGAAGCGCATTCGAACGGTGACCGATCGGGAGCCTCCCAAAATAGAGATCGAGATTGAACAGGGAACGGTGCACGCGGGAATTCTCCGGGCTGCCGATACTATCGGAGCGGGCGCCGTGGTCGTCGGAGGAAAGGGCGATCACGAGGGGAGGCGCCTTCTGGGCGGATCCGCGGATCATGTCGTTCGCTATGCGAACTGTCCGGTCCTTGTGGCACGGCCCTCGCCTGCGGGAAAGATACTGGCAGCTACCGACTTTTCCGATCCGGCCCTCCCTGCGGTCGAAGCGGGCGCAATGGAAGCACGGCTCCGCAAGTCCGACCTGGCCATAATCCATGTCCTCGATCTGCTCCCGGCGATGGGTCCTTCTTATGGGGATTCTTATGGCTACAGCCCTCCTCCGATGGATCTCAGCGACCGAATGCGAACGATCGGGCAGGAAAAGCTTGATGCGTGCGTGCAGCGCTTCAAGGCTAAAGGGGGCGGCCTGCATCGCGAAGGACCGGCACCGCCTGCAATTTTGAGGGCGGCTGCGGAACTACAGGCACAACTAATCGTAGTGGGCACTCAGGGCAGAACGGGGGTGAGCCGCCTTGCCCTGGGCAGCGTGGCGGAAGCCGTTGTGCGCGCCGCGCCATGCTCCGTTCTGGTAGTTCGATTAATCTAGGGACCAGGTCGAAGAAGGCATGCGCAATTTGAACAGATGAATGAACAACATTGAACGGGCAGGCCTGTGCCTTTGGAAATTTATCAAATTCACCAGGGGACTGCGGGGGATGACCTCGAATCCATCCATCTTCGAGAAGGCGATTGCGGATATGAATCCCATGCTGCTGGGACACTGGGGTACGACCCCCGGGCAGGACTTCATTTACGTGCACTTGAACCGGGTCATCAAAAAATTCGACCTCGACATGATTTATGTCTTCGGTCCCGATGAAACACTCTCGAACCGCTTAAATGCTGTGTTTGAGGCGACCAGCCGGCAATGGGATGCCCGGACGCAGGACAATGATGAGTTTCTCGCCCCGGATGGTCGCGTCATGGAAATGTTGAGCGAGCACCAATGCGAAGGCTGGCTCGAAGGGTACCTGCTCACCGGGCGTCATGGGCTTTTCAACTGCTACGAGGCGTTCATCCACATTATCGACTCGATGTTCAACCAGCACGCCAAGTGGCTCAAAGTCACAGCGGAGCTGCCGTGGAGGCGTAAGATCGCTTCGCTGAATTATCTGCTGGCCTCGCATGTCTGGCAGCAAATGCACAACGGTTTCACCCATCAGGATCCAGGGTTCATCGACCACGTTGTAAACAAGAAAGCCTCCGTCGCGCGCGTCTATCTGCCGCCGGATGCCAACTGCCTGCTCTCGGTCTGGGATCATTGTTTGCGCAGCCGCCATTACGTCAACGTCGTGATCGCGGGCAAGTATCAGGCACCGCAGTGGCTGACAATGGACGCCGCCGTCAAGCACTGCACGGAAGGCAAAGGCGTCTGGCAGTGGGCCGGCAGCGACACCGGCAACGAACCCCATGTCGTCATGACCTGCTGTGGCGACGTGCCCACGCAGCTGGAGACGCTCGCCGCCGTATCGATCCTGCGCGAACATCCGCCCGACCTAAAAATCCGGGTGGTCAACGTTGTCGACCTCATGAAACTGCAACCGCAAAGCGAACACCCGCACGGATTGAGCGACTCAACCTTCGACGCGCTCTTTACCAGGGACAAGCCGGTCATCTTCGCTTTCCACGCATATCCTTGGTTGATCCATCGGTTGACCTACCGCCGCACCAATCACGACAACATCCACGTCCGCGGATACAAGGAAGAGGGCACTATCACCACGCCCTTCGACATGACGGTGCCGAACGATCTGGACCGCTACCACCTGGTGATGGACACCATCGAGCGCCTGCCGCAGACCGGCGACAAGGGAATCCACCTGAAGCAGCAGCTCAAGGACAAGCTGATCGAGCACAAGCAATACATCGCAAAGCATGGCCAGGACATGCCGGAAATCCGGGACTGGAAGTGGAGCAACACCAAATGAATCCGCACGAGCCTATAGACGCGGTGAGGACGCTGGCGCCACGGCCAGGCAATAAATCACAAGGAGTCGATGGAATGATCATTGCCCCTCCCCGGACCGAAAGGAGCTAGAATTTGTCTGCGGCTAAACAGGCAGCTGAACTCAGATACGCTGTCCGATTTCGTGTGGTCTTCAAGTATTTCGGTCAACTGTGCCTCGCGCTTGCCGCGCTGACGCTGGTGCCGTTGGTGGCGTCGGTGATCTTTGGCGACACTCTCATCAGCCTGCGGTATGGCATGGTGATCGCCGGGCTCGCTGCCTTGGGGGCCGGCTTGGCTCGGCTGCGGGCTCCTTCCTGGGTACAGGCCAACGAAGGCATGGTATTGGTCGCGCTGATGTTCCTCTTCACTCCGCTCGTGATGTCCTACCCGATGATGGGCTCGGAGTTAGGGTTTCCGGATGCCCTCTTCGAAGCCATTTCCGGCGTGACAACGACGGGTCTGAGCACGAAAGCGACGCTCGTTGACGCGCCCCAGACGTTTCTTTTCGCCCGCGCCTGGATGCAATGGTACGGTGGGCTGGGCATCGTCGTGCTCTCCCTGGCTCTCATTATGCAACCGGGTATGGTGGCAAAGAACCTGGCTGTCACGGAGGCGGAAACCGACGATTTGGTCGGTGGCACCCGGGCACACGCGCGGCAGGCCCTGATCGTCTATGGCATTTTGACCGTCCTGGGCATCATCGGTTCCTTTTCGCTGGGAATCGGGCTTTTCGACGCGGTTCTGTATACATTTGCGGCAGTCTCGACCGGGGGCTTTGCCCCGCATGACAACAGCCTCGCGACATTCGGTTGGCCCGTACAGGTTTGGATTACCCTGCTCTGCCTGGCCGGTGCGATCCCATTGACATTCTATTACCGAATGTTTAAGGAGAAACGGCGGGTGGCCGTGGACTTTCTGCAACTCCGGGCCGTCGTCATAGCTTCCCTGATCGTTTCGCTGGCAGTGAGCGCCGCCATGCGGCTGAGCGCCGCCATGGCCTGGCCGCAAGTTCTCCACCACGCGCCCCTGCTCGCCTTTTCCGCCCAGACAACCGCGGGTTTTTCCTCGACGCCATGTGGGCAACTCGATGCGGGCTCGAAGCTGATGCTGATCTTCTCGATGCTTGTGGGAGGCGGCGCGGGATCGACCGCGGGCGGATTCAAGCTGTTGCGACTGTTGTTTGCGGCGAGCGTGTTTCGGTTGATTCTCCTGCGGACCTGCCTGCCGAATCGCGCGGTCATAAAACCCCGGCTGGCAGGCCGCCGCCTGCAGGAGGAAGAGATTCATGCGGCCTTACTGCTCATCGTGCTGTTCGTCGCCGTCGTCGCGCTGTCCTGGCTGCCGTTTGTGGCAATGGGCTACAGCCCGCTCGATTCCCTGTTTGAAGTGGTTTCGGCGACGGGAACGGCGGGGCTTTCCGTGGGCCTGACGGGTGCGACGTTGCCCCCACTACTCAAGGGCATTTTGTGCGTTGACATGCTGATGGGAAGGCTTGAAATCATGGCGTGGTTGGTGATGCTGTATCCGGGAACGTGGTTTGGCAGGAGAATGGAGGGAGCATGAGAACGGTTTTTATTGGAGCCGGACAAGTGAGCGTCGAAACGGCCAAAGCGCTTGTCAAAATAGGCCATGAAGTCATCATCATCGAAACCGACAAGGTCAGGATTGAAGAATTGTCCGAAGAGATGGATTGCAGCTTCCTGCAGGGCGATGGCAGCCATCCGAACGTTCTGCGCGAAGTCAATCCCGCGCAGACCGACTTCCTGTTTTGCCTTACCGACAGCGACCAGGCGAACGTCATCGCCGGTCTCGTCGGCCGTTCCCTCGGTTTCAAGCGGGTCGTGACGAGCATCGGCGATCCACAGTTCGAGGACATCTGCCATGAGTTGGGTCTGGAGGACACGATCATCCGCTCCCGCACGATCAGCCGTTATCTGGAAGATATGGTGGGCGGCAGCGAAAACGTCGAACTTTCCACTGTCATCAAGAGCGAGGCCCGGCTTTTTTCCCTGATTGCGAGAGAGGAAGATGCGGTCGCGGCCAAGGATCTGAAATTGCCTGCCGCCGCCAAGGTCATCTGCTATTACCGTGACGGCGAGTTTTCACACGCCGATGAAGAAACGACATTCCGAACAGGCGACGAGATTGTGATTCTAACGCACAGCAAACATATGCCCGCATTGCAGGAACGTTGGAAGCCGAAGCCGGAACAGGAAGAGCCGGCGGATTTGGCCGGGGGCAAAAAACCAGGGTGCAAGAATGAAAGTTAAAGCAAATTCCACGAATCTCGGCACGGTCGTCGTCGTGGCCGAGGGCAACGACCCGCCGGATCTTGTTTACATCTCCTTTCCTTCAATGTATTTCAGTGCGGCGGACTTCGCCTGACGGCGCACAACCCTGGTAGTCCCCAATATGTATCGGCTCGACGAGGGTAATTTGCCCAAAAGCTCTTATCGGGATTGCACCATTGCAGATGGAATCCCATTTAAGGAACTATTTATTTCGAATCGAATACTTGTTCATGGCCACCGTCAGATTGGTGCCGGCC
>JAFGIO010000255.1 GCA_016929555.1 Deltaproteobacteria bacterium
GGGTTTTATTTTCGTAACAAGTCGTAAATCACCCTCACCCTTGAATGGGTAGGGCGGGGGTGAACCATGCTGAATTTGCAAATCTTCTATTCACCCTCCCCTTAATCCCCTCTCCTCAAGGGAGGGGTTTTAAGAGTTTGTCGAAATTCGGAGACGGTTATAATCAAAGTTTGCAGCCGATCTCCCTCCCTTCCGCGATGGCCTCGAGAAGGCTTCGCGGTTTGAGGGCGTCGCCGATCACGTGGACTTCCTTGCCGGCATCCCGGAAGGCCTGGGACAAACCGTCCACGGACTCCGAACCCATCGCCAAAACGATGCAATCCGCTTTGCCCGTCGTCTCCTCTATGCCGTTTCTGACGAAGATCACACCTTCGTCCCCGATTTCCCGGACCTTTGCCGAGGTGATGATCCGGACGCCCTTTCTCCGGAGCCTTTCCATGAGCAGATGCCTGCTTTGCAGGGGCATTTCGCGGGCGACGCGGCGCATCATCTCCAGGATCGTTACGGAGATGCGGGGCACGGTAAGGTTGTCCCCGGGCTCCGCCAGAAAATCGGCGACCTCGCAGCCGATGTCTCCCCCACCGATGATCACAACCTCTCTAGCATTCAGCGCGCCCTTCCCGGCAAGGACGTCCCAGGCTGTCACGACACGCTCGTTCGTGATTCCGGGAATATCGGCGGCAACCTTGGGGACGGCTCCCGCAGCTACGATTACAACATCGGCCTGAAGCGCCTCCGCCGTTTCGGTTCCCGCCTTCTCGCCCAGGCGCACCTCGACCCCGGCCTTTTCCGCCTGCCGGCTGAGATATTTTATGGACTGGACAATCTCCTGCTTGAAGGGGGGAACACCGGCAAGGCCGATCTGCCCTCCAAGCTTCCGATCCTTTTCGAAAAGGACGACCCTGTGTCCCCTCGAAGCGGCTGTGCGGGCCGCCTCGAGGCCTGCGGGGCCCCCGCCGACGACGAGGATTCTTCTCGGTTTCTCGGCAGGAAGCAGTTCGGCGTCTTTTTCCCGTCCCATGGACGGATTCATGCAGCACGAAGAGGCCTTCTCACCGAAGGGGTTCACGAGGCAACCCTGGTTGCAGGCGATGCAGGGGGCGATGTCCTCCATATTACCGGCCTGTGCCTTCAGCGGCATCTCCGGATCGGCCATGAGGGCGCGGCCCATGGAGACCATGTCGGCCTTTCCCGACTGCAGCACAAACTCCGCGATCCCTGGGGTGTTGATCCTGCCCACACAAATGACCGGTATGCCGGCAACCTTCCTGATGGCCTCGGCGAAGTCGGCGTTGAAGGCCAGCGGGGTGCCTGCAGGGGGAACGACGGCCCAGAAGAGCTCCGGCACGATTCCTCCCGAGATTTCCAGGGCCTGGGCGCCGGCTTCGGCAATGAGGGGGGCGAGGATCTGTGTTTCTCCGAGGGACCTTCCCCCGGGCGAGCGGTCGTCGCCGGAAATCCGGACGATGATGGGGAAATCATCGCCGAATTCGGACCGGATGCCCCGGACGATATCGAGAAGGAGCTTGGCACGGGACTCGAGGGACCCGCCGTAGGCATCGGTCCTCTTGTTGTAGTAGGAGGAGAGAAACGATCCGACCAAGGCGTAGTTGTGGGCGGCATGGATTTCTATGGCGTCCAGGCCCGCCTCCCTTGCCCTGCGGGCCGCCGAGATGAAATCGGCAACGACGTCCTCGATCTCGTCGATGCCAAGTTCGCGGGGCAGTTCTCGCAGGGAACGGTCGGCAACCGGCGAGGGACCGACCGGCTGCAGGCCGCTCAAGAAGGAGGGGGCAGCGGGACCGGGGTCGAAGAGCTGTGTCGCCAATTTCGCCCCCTGGGCGTGAATCTTCCCGGCGAGGGTCCGCCATCCCGGGATCAGGCTGTCGTCGAAAAGTCCCAGGGCCCTTGGGACATATTTTCTCTTCCCGTTCGGCGTTGCGGCCTCGACAATGATGAGACCCGCTCCCCCGCGGGCCCTGGCTTCGTAGTAGTCCGAGATTCTTTCGGTGACGGACCCGTCGGTGCCGGCGAAACCCGTATGCATGGGCGGCATGACAATACGGTTTCTGATGGTGAGGTTCCCGAGGGATATCGGACTGAACAGGTGGCTGAATCGCTTCATGTCTCCCGGTCTCTCCTTGGATATTTTCTGGATCGCGGCTTTTGGTTTCTATGGATTTCGATGGGGTAATGGATCGCGGTGCGGCGATCCCTTGAACGCTCCCGACGCTTCGTGACAATTGACTGTAAGGGTTAAAGGCGGACGAGTCAAGAGGCAATATCGAGGCAATATCGATCGTCGCTTTCCAGCTCCGGTGGTCCTGATGTCGGCAATGGCCGGAGGAGCGCTTCGGGAGGGATCGAGGGCGAAGGCGTTTCCGTCGCAGTGGCCACTTATTCCCCGGATTGCTTGAAAAACCCATGCTCCAGAACGAGGGCGGCAACGATTCCCATCACGAAACCGTTTCCCATAACCGGCTGCAGGGTGGCCGGGAAGGTCAGGATGACCTCTGCCGGCAGAAAGGCGATCATGGTGCCCATCAGCAGGGGGAGCCCAACCACGAGTCCTCCTGTGAAGGTGAAGCCTTGGGGTTCTTCAAAAAGGAGAGCCAAGCCGGCCGCCACCTGTGAGCAGAGAAGATAGGTCAGCACGCTTCCGATGACGACGGCCGGCACGGCGGCGATCAGAGCGATTGCGGCCGGAGAGAAGGCCAGCATGCAAAGAAGCGCCGCCGCGGGCAGAAGCGTCATCCGGGAGGCACATCCCGTTGCGGCGATGATGCCCGGGCTCAGTGAGAAGTTCACGGGACCGATGATCCCCAGAATACCCGAGGCCATGTTTGCGAGACCCGTCAGGGCGATGCCCCGGCTGACCCGCCGCTCGGCATCGGGAGGCTTCAGAATTTCATTCACGGACTGGATCGACCCCAGATCGTTGACGGATAGTGCCATAAAACAGACGAGAAAGGCGATCATGACACCGGGATCGAAGGAGAGCCCCGGCAGAAGATCTTTGAAAAACCCGGCAGCGAGGGCCGAAGTCTTGACGGAATTCCAGTCCAGTTGCTCCGGATAGATCAGATAATAGAAGATGCTTCCGAACAGCATCGCCCAGACGATCAGGGTTGATTTCCAGATGCCCGCAAGATACCTTTGGAGAGGGAAGAGGCCCAGTATCAGAACGAGGGCAAAGAGGAAACGAAAGAAGGGGGAGGCGCTGTTGCCTTTCCCCGCGATCAGTTCTATGACGGGGGGCAGCAGTGTAAACGCAATCAAGAGCAGCACGACGGCGACGATACGGGTTGTAAATAGGAGTCTGAGATGCCCGAAAAGGCCGGCGAGACTGACAACGGCAAGGAGAACCCCGCCGCAGAGAATGGCGGTGTCTATCGCCGCGGGCTGGGCGTTACGGCTGGCGATGATGCCGATCAGCAGAACCGTCGAAGGGCCGAGGATGATCGGCAGGCGATGTCCCCAGAGGATCTGGACGGCCAGTGCCAGGCCCATCAAGAAGGCCATCTTTTGCAGGTAGATGATCTGATCGTCCGGGTCCACACATTGGCAACCGGCGGTGATTTTTCCGATAATGACGATGACGGGAACAGCGATGATGAACCATTGCAGGCCATACAGGAGTGTCGCTGCCAGGGGGGGGTGTTCGTCAAGGCCGTATCGGATTTCCATCGGTCCGCCTCCTCAGGGTGCCTTCCTGTCCGGACTATTGGGAAAGGGGGCCGTTCTGGGACGGAGATGCCTTTCCGGAATGGCGTATCGGTCGGAAAGGGTGCGCCTTCCCTCCCGGCCGGTGCCTTCCGCAAGTTCCCCTCCGTTGAACGACCTCATGGCGTCGCGCCATCTCCCCTGTCGGGTTTTCTGTACCTTTTTTTGCCGGTCCTTTCCAGATGATTCCGCGTTCGATCCGGCAGCCAAGGACCCTGGACGTCATCCTGGGCAGCCTGCGGCCGGTTGCTGCGTCGCCCCGCCGGGAAGCTTGTTCTTGGAAAGATTTGCCTGTCAGGTCTCTGTCTTATGGTCCTGGGCGAAAGGCAGCCGGAAGAGCGCCCCCGGCAGAAAGTCGAACCTCCAAGGGAAAAAAGAGGGGTAGCGTCCCCGGCGGGACGGTACCCCTCGATCGCTTCGCTGCTCGATCTATATCGGCGCTATTTCTCAACCATCGTTTCGATGACCGCCTGGACGCGGCGGTTCAACTGTCGCCCTTCGGCCGTTGCGTTGTCTCCGATGGGCCTTGTCTCGCCATAGCCCGCGGTGGTCAGCCTATCCGGGTCAATATTGAATTGCTCGACGAGGTACTGTTTGACGCTGTCGGCCCGCCTCTCGGAAAGGGCCTGGTTGTAGCTCATCGAGGCGATGCTGTCCGTGTGGCCTTCGATGATTGCCTTCGTATCCGTGTAACGGTTCATGAAATCGGCAAATTTCTCGATCTCGTCGTGATATTTGGATTTGATGTCGGCCTTGTCCGTATCGAACTCGACGTTCAGCCTGACGGTCACCTTTTCGGTGACGGGGAGGGGGCAGCCGTCCTGGTCGACCTTGATGCCCAGCAGCGTGTCGGGGCACCTGTCGAGATCATCGTAGACGCCGTCGCCATCGGAATCCTCGCGCACCGCAGCCGCGGCTTCTTCCGTGGCGGCGGGTTTCAGGGCTTCCTCCATGAC
>JAFGIO010000256.1 GCA_016929555.1 Deltaproteobacteria bacterium
CCGCAGGGACGCGCTCGCCGCCATGAGAAAACGGGTTGACAGGGGCATCAAGGCGTACTTGCCCTCGAACAGAACGGCGAACTTGGGGAGAATCGCGACCAGAACGAAGATCACCACGGCGACGGCGAGCGTGCACAGCACGGCGGGATAGGTCAGGGTCGACCGGAGCTGGCTGAGGAGGGCCTGGCGTTTCTCATCCATATCCGCCATGCTGTCCAGGATCTTCTTCAGGTATCCGCCCGTTTCACCCGCCCGGACCATGCTGGTGAAGATGGAGTTGAAGACCTGGGGATGGCGCTTCATGGCATCGGACAGTTGGCGCCCCTCCTCGATGTCCCGAAGCATGGCTTGCAGGATTTCCCTGAAGGCGGGATTCTGGGTCTGTTTAGCGATGGCTCCGAGGGCGCTCGCGAGGGGGGTGCCGATCTCCAGCATGAGGGACAACTGGGTGGTGAAGAAGATCCTTTCGTCGGTGCTCACCGACCGGCGTCGAAGGAGGGGCTCGCCTTTCGCCCTTGCCGGGAGGATTTCTTCCTTCACCCCGGGCAGGGAGCCGGCGGTCGATAGGTTCTTTGGATCGAAACGGATCGCCACGGTGCGCCAATCATTCCTTCGCAGGCTTAAAACTCCATGGAGGTGGCCCTTTTCACCTCTTCGATGGTCGTCAGACCCTTGAGGACCTTTTCGTACCCGCTCTCCCTCAGGGTTTTGTGACCCTTGGTCTTGAGATATCGCTGATAGTCGTCGACGGTTCCGCTGCTCAGAATCAGCCGCTGCAGGCCGTCATCCATCTCCAGCATCTCGTACAATCCCAGCCTGCCCTTGAAACCCGAATCGTAGCAGGCGGAGCATCCCTTCCCCTTGAGGAGCCGAAGCTGCTTCTCCTCGTCGAAGCCAAGCTCCCGGATCACCTCCCGGGGAGGATAGAAGGGCGTCTTGCATTCCGGACAGATGGATCGCAGCAGCCGCTGCGCAATGACCGCCGTCAGGGCGGATGAAATCAGGTACGGTTCCACGCCCATTTCGAGCAGCCTCGTGATGGCGCTCGCGCTGTCGTTCGTGTGCAGGGTCGAGAGAACCAGATGCCCCGTCAGCGAGGCCTGAATCACGATTTCCGCCGTTTCCCGGTCCCGGATTTCGCCGACGAGAATGATGTCCGGGTCCTGCCGGAGGGCGTGCTTGAGGAACTTGGCGTAGGTCAGGCCGATGGTTTCCTTCACCTGGTTTTGATTGATGTTTTTCAACTGGTACTCCACGGGGTCCTCGATGGTGATGATATTCTTTTCCGAGCTGTTCAGCATGGAGACGGCCGCGTAAAGCGTGGTCGTCTTGCCGCTTCCCGTGGGTCCGCAGGTGAGGATGAGACCGTGCGGCTTTCTCAGGAGCCGCTTGAACTCTTCCAGCATCTCCTCGCCGATGCCGAGGCTGTTGATATCCAGGAGGGCCCGGCCCCTGTCCAGAATCCGGAGGACGACCTTCTCGCCGTGGATGCCCGGCATGGAGGAGAAGCGAAGATCGATGGTGCGGCCGTCGACATTGACCTGAAACCGGCCGTCCTGGGGAATGCGCCGCTCGGCGATGTCGAGGTTGGCCATGACCTTCAGACGCGAGACGACGGCGGGGTGCATCTCCAGCTTCGGGCTCATCAGTTCGTACAGGACGCCGTCGATGCGGATCCGTATTTGGAATTTCCCGGGCTGGGGTTCGATATGGACGTCGCTGGCGCCGTCGCGGATGGCCCGCAACAGGACGAGATTGGTCAGGTTGATCACCGGAGAGCCTTCCGCCATCTCGGCGATCTCGGCGATTCCCCGGTCTTCCGCCGCTGCGACGACCTCGATCCCCGTCTCCTCGGCGCTGGCCATGAGTTCCTCGATGCTGATGTCCTCCCGGTAGGCGTCGTGGATGGCCTCGATGATGTCGTTGGCCCGGCAGAGCACGGGCAGGATCTCCAGGCCCGTCATCTTGGCGATCTCGTCGAAGACAAAGATACCGTGGGGATCGGCCGTGGCCAACGTGAGCATGTTGTGGACGCGGAACATGGGAATGACCTGGTAGTCCAGGGCCTTGTCCTTCGGCAGGACATGGACGATCCTGGGATCCACGAGTCCCTTGCGGAGCCAGACGTGGGGAATCCCCAGTTGTTCTCCCAGGGCGTTGGCCAGATCCTCCGGCGACAAAACCCCCCTTTCGACGAGGATCGCCCCCAAGGGTTTCGAGGTTTCACGCTGCATCCGCAGGTATTCCGTCAACTGCTCGGGGGTGATGCGTCCCGAATGCACGAGGATTTCCCCGAGCATCTTCCGCTTTGTAGGGATCAAGGTCCTTTTCATGTTCCCATCCGAATCGCTTCCTGGATATCCTGATAGATATGGAAGGTGTTGATAAATCTCGTTGCGATGAGGATGTCGCGGCAGACCGCATTGAGCGCAGCGATCTTGAGCACCCCGCCCCGTTCCTTCAGGCGGTCGTGCAGATAGAGAAGCGTCTCCAGGGCCTTGCTGTCCATCAGGGCCATGGCGCGCCCGTCGATGATGATCTGGTGCTGGTGCTGGCCGATCAGGGCCGACACGATGTTCTGAAATTCCTCGCAGTTCTTGTACGTCAGCGATTCCCTGGGGGTGACGACGGTGGAGGCGCCCACCTTTGTTGTTTCGATCTGCGATGTCATGGTTTCCATCATTTCTGCTATGCGATGATCTGCTCTATGGCTCCCTGGTCGTAGAGATCCTTGAATACCTTGACCAGACGCGGGTCGAGCTGCGTGCCGGCCACTTCTTCCATGATGGCCAGGGCCTCCTCCGGCGTTTTGTCGCTTCGATAGGCGCGAACCGAGGTGATCGCATCGAAGGTGTCGGCCACGGAAATGATGCGCGCCATGAGCGGGATGTCCTCGCCCTTCAGGCCGTCGGGATAGCCCGCACCGTCGTACCGTTCATGATGGTGCAGGATGCCCGGAAGGGATCTCAAGAGCTGTTTGAGCGGCTTCAATATCCGGGTTCCCTGGCCGGGGTGCTGCTTCACGATGTCGTACTCCTGATCGCTGAGGCGCGCGGGTTTGTTCAGGATGCTCTCGGGAATGCCGATCTTTCCGATGTCGTGGAGGATGGCGGCCCAGCTCAGGTTGTCCATTTGCTCGTCATCCAGGTCCAGCGCCTCGGCCAGGACGAGGCTGTAATGGTACACCCGGTCGGAATGGCCCTTGGTATAGGTGTCCTTGGCCTCGATCGTCGAAACCAGCGATTTCACCACGTTGATGACGAAATTCTCCAGATCGCGGTATAGATCGGCGTTCGAGATGACGATGGCGAGCTGTTCCGCGATCGAACTGAGAAGCTTTAGCTCCCCCCGCCGGAAGATCTCCTTCAGATTGAAGGAAAACAGTCCGAGCCATCCGTAGAAATTTCTCCCGTGGCCGATCCTGACGGCGAGGAAGCGGTAGGGATCGGGATGGAGGGGTCCGTAGGTCGGCTCCCCGCGGGAATCGTTCACGATGAAGTAGGTCTCCCCGCCGGATGTCGCGCCGGCGGGGATCTTCTCCACGAGGATCCTCAGGAAGGCCTCGGGATCTTCGACGCGCTGCGCGAAGTCCCGGGTAAAGTTGACGGCATAGTACTCCTCCCGGTCCGGGAACAGGGCGAAGGCCAGATCGGAGCGCATCGTGTCCAGCAGGTCCCGGATCATGTCCCGGAGCATCAGGTTCGAGAAATGAAGGGTCTTCACCTGGGTGGAGATGCTGGCGTAAAGGTAGAGATCCTCGAAGCTCCGGGTCAGCTCCTCGGCCATCTTCTGCGCCTCCTGCTGGGCCGCCAGGTGCTCCTTCATGAAGTCCGCCAGATGGGTGAGAAAAACCTCCATATTCTCGTTGAGGGCTGCATCCCTGCCTTCATCGTCCCCTTGGCTTTCCCGATGATGGGAAAGAAGCGCTCCGGCCACCTCCCCGCCCGTCCTGACGGGGGCGCCGAAGAGGGTTCGCCCGGCCCCGAGGCGGACCGACCGAAAGGCCCCTTCGAGGATGACCCGGCGAGACAGCTCCTCGGCCTCCTTTGAAACATTCTCTTCCGGCCGCCCGGATTCCACAGAGGTCAGTCGGCCCTTGAGGTCCCAGAGCTCCACACTCAGGGGTGCCACCCGGGAAAGACTCGACAATAAATCATTGAAGAGGGCTAAAGCGGTCATCGCGAAAGGCCGAAGTATTGATCGATCAAATCCAGCAGCCTGGCCGGGCTGAAGGGTTTTTCCATGAAGACCGTATCCCGCATGGTGCTTACCCAGGCCTGTTCATCGGGCAGGATGCGGGCCGTGATGATGACCGTCAAAAAGGATCGCTCCGCCTTCAGACCGTCCGTCTTCTCGCAGAGGGTCTTGCCGTCCATCTTCGGCATGTTGATGTCGGTCACGACGACGTCGGGCGTATCGCCGAGAATGATCCGGTAGCCCTCTTCGCCGTTGTTGGCCGTGACGACCTCGTAACCGGCGTTCTTCATCTTGAGTTCGACGATGCGCCGGATGTGGGCTTCGTCGTCGATGACCAGAACCGTGCGCTTAGCTCTTTCCAAGGTGGTATTCCTCCCTGGGGATCCGGATGGTGAAGTGGGACCCCTTGCCGACGGTGCTCGTCACGTGGATTTCGCCGCCGTGGAGATGGACGATGTCTGCCGTGATGGCCAACCCCAGTCCGCTGCCGCTCTGCTGCACGATGCGGTCTTCTTCCGAGCGGAAGAATTTTTCGAAGATGCGGGAAAGGTCCTTCTCGGCGATGCCGTAGCCGTTATCGATGATGTCGAAGAGGACCATGCCGTCCCCCTCGGAAATCGAAAAGGTGATCCTGCCGCCGCGGGGCGTGTATTTGACCGCATTGGACAGGATGTTGATGATCGCCGTTTTCAGAAGTTCCTTGTCCGCCAGGAGCGTGGGAAAGCTGTCCGGCAGGTTTCTCTCGATGGCGATATTCTTTTCGATGGCCGTCCCTTCGATCGACATGAGGCAGTCCTCGACGAACCAATCCGTCTTGACCAATCCCCTGTTCAGCACCAGGCTTCCCATCTCCATCTTCGAGAGGTTGAGCAGATTCCGGATGAGCGTGGTCAGCCGGATGGTCTGCTCGTTGATCACATTGTAGAATTCCTTCTGGGTCTCGATGTCCTTCACCTCGCCCTGCATGAGCATTTCGCTGTAGAGCTTGATGTTCGTCAGCGGCGTCTGGAGTTCATGGGCCACATGGGCGATGAACTCCTGCTGCGTCTTTTGGGCGTACGTCTCCGCCGTCATGTTCTGGAAGAAGATCATCTTCCCCGAGGGGGCGTTGTCGAGACCCACGAGGTAGGCCAGCGTCACCCGGTAGATTTCGTTGGGGGCCACCTCCGGAAAGGTCTTTTCGATGTACCGCCGCGTTCCGGCCTTGATGCCCCTCTCCGGCTGTGCGACGAAGGCGTTTAAATCCTCGTCGGCGATCATCTCCTCGACGGAACGATCGATCAGATCGGCCCGCTTTCGGTTCAGCAGCTTGAGCATGTAATCGTTCACATGGACCAGATGGTCCTGGAGGTCCGTGATGACGATGCCGAAGTTGATGGAATCGATGATGTTGACGATCTGGGCCTTCTCGAAGGTGGTGACGCCGAGCTTGGAGATCAGGTCGACATTGTCCATCTCCACCCTTCTGATCTTATCGCCCATATGGGTAATGGTTCGCTCGATGTTCTCGATGATGGGAACGATTTTGCCGCTCTTTTGAGCGGGCGAATCGATGGGCAGATCGGCGAAGGCCTCCTTCAGGTCCCGGCTGAGATTCCTGAGCGGACTCAAGGCCAGAAATACCCCGTAATACCCGAAGATCAGTCCGCCGAAGATGAAGAAGACCATGATGGCCAGAAGGCTCAGGCGCTCGAGAGAAAAGATGGAAATGGCGGGAAAACGCATGCCGAGCCGGACGACTCCCGCCTTCTTGCCCCCCCGGAAGATCGGCTTGGCAAACTCGTAGTAGATGTCCGACGAACCCGAGACCTTGAACTTCTGATGGATCAGACCGGAGGTGAACAGGGCCGCCGCCCTGACGTCGGTGGGAATCAGGGCCTCGAAACCGCCGGGAATCAGTGAAATCAGGTCCCGGCCCGCCGGATCGTGGATGAGCAGGTAATGGAAACCTTCGGTCGTCGTGTATTCCGTGAGCGTCCTGAAGAAGTAATCCTTCTGGTCGCCGGTGAATTCCTGCAGGGGCATCAGGGCGATGAGGCTGACAAGGTGGTACCCTTTGGAGACGAAATCACCGGTCTTGTATTTCTGCTCCTGTTTGACGAGAAATCCCGCAAAAATGGCGGCCCCGATGAGGAACAACAATAAAAGGGCGATGCCGATCCTCGATAGCTTCATGCTGCCCCAACCCTTCCGGCCTGCTTATGGTCATGAATTCCTGTGAGAGACGGGTCAACGATTCGTTCGTACCTGCCGAAGTACATTATCGGCATTTTTAGGGAAAGGCATTAGGAATGTCAAGGGAGAAATCTCTGGCGGACGAAACGCCGCGCATCGGCGGCGGTGCTGACCGCGCCGTCGAGCTGCGCATCCTCGACGGCCCGGAGGATCTCGCCAAAGAGCGGTCCCGGCTCGAAACCCATGGCGATCAGGTCCCTGCCGCTGAGAAGCCTCGACGGGTGAAGCTGCTCTTTATCCAGCTCCGCCAATCTCGCCAGACAGTATTCATGGTTGTCCAGCAGGCCATGGCTCCCCAGGCAGTCCAGACGATGAAGGGCAAGATGGAGATCGAAGCGGGGCTGACGCAGAAATCGTTTCAGGCGGTTCGGGCGCATGTCCCGAACGTGCATGAAGTGCATATGGTCCCGGACGAGTGCCAGGATCAGATCCGCATCGGCCCTCGAAAACCGGAGCCGCCGGAGGATCGCCTCGGACATATGCGTGCTTTGCCGCACGTGGCCGTAGAAGTGGACGCCCGTATCGTCCTCGGACCGCGTCACGGCCTTGCCGATGTCATGAAGGAGAACCGCCCAGGCAAGACAGGCGTCCGCCCTCCGGCCTTCATCCAGCGGCAGCAGGGCGAGCATTCTCAGGGTATGCTCCCAGACGTCTCCCTCGGGATGGAAACGGGCAGGCTGCTGAACACCGCGCAGGGCCTCCACCTCGGGAAGCAGCTCGTGCAGAAGCCCCGTTGCGGCCAAAAGCTCAAAGCCCCGCCTTGCCCCTCCCCGCGTCAGCAGGCCGGTCAGCTCCTCCCGGATCCGTTCCGCGCTGATCCGTCCGATCCTGGATGCCTGGCGTTTTATGGCCGCCTCCGTTTCCGGATCGATGGAAAAATTCAGGGATGCCGCAAAGCGGCAGGCTCGAAGCAACCGCAGGTAATCTTCGGAAAAGCGCCTGTCCGGATCGCCGATCGTACGGATAAGGCAGTGTTCGAGATCCTGCCTCCCGCCGACGTAGTCGATGACGGCCCCCGAGATCGGGTCCATCAGCATGCCGTTGATGGTGAAATCGCGGCGCTCTACGTCCTGTCTGGCGTCCGCGAAAAGAACCTTCGAAGGTCTTCGGCCGTCTGCATAGGCCTCGTCCCTCCGGTAGGTGGCCACTTCATAGGGGCGGCCGTCCCGAACGACGAGCATTACGCCGAAAGCGGCGCCTATGGGGATCGTGCGGGGAAACAAGGCGCCGACCTCTTCGGGCCGGGCGGAGGTCGCGATATCGTAGTCTCCGGGCGTCACGCCGCGCAGGAGATCGCGGACGCACCCTCCCACCCAGAAAGCCTCATGTCCGGCTTCCCGGAGCCTGCGGACGATATCCCTGGCAGCCTCTGCCTGTAACGTCTCTCGGCTCAAGTCCCTTTCCTGCCCGAGTATAACGTTTGCCGACCTCGTAAAAAGTCAAAAACCATGTCACCCCCTTGCAGCCTGCCCCCGCGAAGGCGGGGGAAAGCGGGGGTCCAGAAGTTATTGAAAACACTGGATTCCCGTTTTCACGGGAATGACAAAATAGCTGAATTTGTGACTTTTTACGGTTTCATCACGTTTGCCGGTTCCAGTTTCCGAAGGGAGCCCCATGAGATAAAAGGATCAGGAAACAGGCCGCTTGTAATGGACCACAAGGAGGATGCCCGACGTTATCTTGATGGTGCCTTTCGACCCGACCAGGCGGTTGCTGATGCCGAAGGGCCGGCCCGTCTCCATGACGGCGTCCGCCAGAGGGTACTCGAAGCCCGTGAGATCGATGCCCGACGCCGACCCCGTAAATGGGAAGAGGGAAACGGTCTGCCCGGGCTCCCCTTCGATCTGAGCACTCGCCTTCACCAGGAAGACCTCGCACCACTCATCGATGATCTTTACGGGTATTCCCCGTTCTATTCCCAGAGCCAGCAGAGACAGGTTCGCCAGGGTATGATCGAGCCGCCCGCCCAGGGCGCCGAAGACGTGGACCTCGTCGGGATGGAGATCGAGGGCATATTCGAGGGCCAGTTGTGTGTCCGTTTCGTCCTTGTGCTTCGAGTGGCGGATGATCCTGCTCCCTTTCCCTTCGAAGCGTTTCAGCAGCTCCGGATCGAGGGAGTCCATATCGCCGACCACGAC
>JAFGIO010000053.1 GCA_016929555.1 Deltaproteobacteria bacterium
AAGAGGAGTTTAAACCATGTTTTCGAAAATACGAGATACGAAAGGCTTCACGCTGATCGAGCTGGCGATCGTCCTGGTCATCATCGGTATCATCATCGGCGCCGTCATGAAGGGCCGGGATGTGATCAGGAATTCCCAGATCAAGGAATTCGAGCAGTCCTTTGCCGGCAAGTGGATCACCATCGCCGACGGTTTCTTTGACAAGACGGGTATCAACGTCACGGACGGTGCGGCGGCCACGTACGGCGGTACGACGACGACGCATGACGGTTTCATGGACGGCGGTGCGAACGGTTACTACAACCTCGCAAACACAACGGGCCGCCAGAACCTCTTTCTCGCCCTCCGCAGGGCGGGCATCGATCCCTGCCTCACCGTGAAGGCGAATCTCTTCGATGCCCCTGCGGGCAATGACCAGTGCACCGACGGCAAGAACGTCATGCAGACCAAGATCGACGGCGAGTTTCTCTCGAGAAAGACCGTGACGATGGGCTTCTCGAACTGGCAGATCCTCCTGGCCGGCCAGTTGCAGCGGAAGAATTTCCTCTTCTTCACCGGGGTGCCGCTGGACGTGGCCATCGCCATCGACAAGTTCCACGACGGGGTTGAAGGAGGCGCCGAGGGGACCTTCCTCAATTTCGGATGCGCCAAAGCCACCGATCCTGCCAACGAAGAAGCCATTCCAGGGATCGCGGCGGGAGCGCAGCAGACAAATCTGGCGGCATGGCCCGCGGTGACTGCCGGGAACAATGACCAGGTCTGTATCGTGGGATACATGCTGGAACACTGATAATGCCGTTGAACGGATCGACAGGAGAGGGTGGGCCCGCAACGCCCTCCCTCTTTTGGTTTTCAGATGATTAAATGGCTTGATCCCCTCAAATTGACCATCCTGTTCGTGTCGCTCTTTTCGGTCGTGGCGGGCTACTATCTGCTCTATCTTCCTCTGGATGCGCCCCACGAGGAGATCGTGAAGAGGGTCTGGCAGGGCATGGCGCTGGCCATCGTGGGGGCATTCGGCAACATGTTCTTCATCCTGAAGATCAATAAGTGACCGACGATCCGTATAAGAAGCCCGGCATCACGGCTGCCTTACACCCGCAGGGTACGGCGAAGGCATGCAATGAGACGATGCCTTTGTATCCGAAGGTTGTTGCAGGCAAAATTTTGTAGGCGATGGTGATCCCGCCTTCACGAAGTCATCCCAGTATTCATTGTCATTCCCGCGAAGGCAGGAATCCAGTGAATTCGGAATGTTTTAGATCTTGCCTGCACGAAGGCGATGGGTTTGCAATAGGATCGCTACCGGGTTAGCCGATCACAGGGCGGATCCGGAAGGGCACAAGGGCAGCCTTCGAGTCAGTGAAGAGCATTAACCCTTTCGAATAGGGGTCTGATATGAGAAGGGTGAAAACATATAAACGATTCGCAGACGATGCCGGATTTACGCTCATCGAGCTCTCCATCGTCCTGATCATCATCGGCATCGTCCTGGCCCTCGGCGTGGGATTGTTGGGACCCATGCTGAAGGAAGCGAACGTGGCCAAGGCGAAGGAGACCATCGACGGAACGATGGAATCCATCCAGGGCTTCGTGGCAGCGAATAAAAGAGTCCCTTGTTGTGATGAAACATCTTACGGTCCGGTCTGCGACTATGCCCCGACGTGTGATTCTGTACCAGACGAGTTTACACCCATACTAAAAACGCCGACCGATCCCTGGGGTAGCAAGATCAATTATATATTTGACAACAACCTAACGTATACGGCCGCCGACGGCGGTGACATCTGCGGCAGAAGGTCCACACTCTTGGTCGTCCGACAATGCCTAACGGAAGATTGTGTAACCACGGCAGGGATAGATTACACGGACATTACCAACGTTGCATATGTTGCATGGAGTTTCGGTCCCAACTCGACGAACCAGATGTTGGGTAATACTTATCCAGCCGGTACTGCTATAACCACACGAGGTATCCTCGGACCGGGTACGACTACTCTTTACGTCGCACCTTTGGGTACGCTCAACATACCGACCAACAGCGACCTCGAATATGACGATGTCGTCAAGTGGATCACCATCGACGAGTTAAGAGTCAAAGCCGGCTGCGAGGGAGCTCCTCTAAGAATAGTGAACAACGAGCTTCCGGCAGGGCACGTCAGCAGCGACTACACGGCAACCCTCTATGCCGACGGTGGCGCCTTCAGCACAGCGGTTACAAATTACCGCTGGTGCATACAGACTCAGAACGGAGCTCTTGCGGATTTGCCCGGTTTCGCAAATCCGGACGCCATAGTCTTCAACACGGATTGTCAGGGGCTTGCTGAGGCTTCGTGGACTCAGGCGGCCGATTTCGATCTGACGAAAGCCTCAGGCAGCGGAACAACGGGATCTTACAGCCTGACCGTCTTCGTGAGGGATGACAACGGCTCCGGTACGGTCAGCGACAACGTGGCCTCCCGGGCCTTCGTGTTGACGGTCAGTCCATAAAATGTTTTGAATATTTCATTGTAGGCCTATCGCATTGATTGTAGGATATGTCATCGCAAAGGTCCCATGGAATTGAGCGATTTTCGGTGGCGGCATGGAAAGGCCCGCAGAAGGAATCAATGGAAGATATACCTGTGACGATTACTGGGCCTGGCAGGACGATGTTCAATGGGAGATCGTCGACGGCCGGACCCATTGTACGCCGGTGCTGAAGTCCTCAGGCCGATTTGTCCGCTTGCCCCAGCCTTTCTACAGCACTTTCAAAGCGATCTTCTGCAGGGTTCCCGCTACATTCACCTATACGATCCTCGAAGAGTGCGGCCCTGTACATCCGGCCGTCGTAATTTGCGGAGGCAGGAGTCCTGTGGGCAATGGCCGGGTTTTGCGTTTCCCTGACATCGAAATCTCATCGTCTTCGTCTCTGAAACCCATGATGGAAGGAGAGGGCCTTTGAGGATGAGAGTTATGAAGATACATCCCATAATTTCGAAAATACGGCTCATGGGCAACCGTCGGGGGCTCGCCCTGCTGACCATCGTCGGCATCTTGCTGCTCATCGCGGTGATGATCGGTGCGGGTCTCGGCATCCGGGGTCTCATCCTGAAAGGGGAGAAGGTTGCCGAGTCGACGGGCGTGGCCGCGGGCGGCGTGGCCGGCGCCGTAAATTCCGTCCTGAGTTATGCCTCCGCTCACAACCGCCTGCCCCAGCCCTGCAACGGCGCCACCGGCGTCTGTCAAACCCCCCCGCCGGCGGGCAACGAGTTCCTTTCCTTGCTGAAATCGCCGAATGACGAATGGGATCAGTCCTTCAACTATCTGCCGGATGTCAATCTCGTGGGATCTGGGGCGAACATCTGCGGGCGAAAAACGACGAATCTTAGAATCAGCCGGGATCTGTCACAGCAGATGGCCTTCGTCGTCTGGAGCCGGGGCCCCAACCAGAACAACCAGACCGTCGTTACGGCCTCCGGCGGCGGCACCGTCACGGTGACGGTGCCGGAAGTGGACACCGGCGACAACGTAGCCTCTTTGGACCATCCAACGGTGACGGACATCCGCTACGATGACATCGTCAAGGGGATTACCCTTCGGGAATTGCAGGAGGAGATCGGGTGCTTCGGAACCGCACGGGGGAAACTGGCTATCCTAAATACATCCCTTCCCCAGGCCTGTTCGGGTCAGCTCTATACGGCAAAGATCTATGCGGACGGCGGGACGCCCGCCGGCACAAGCCCTTTTTATACCTGGGCGTCCGTCGGCGCTCCGGCATGGATCACCCTAACTGCTGCGGATAATTACTATCAGCTCCAGGGAACGCCGCCATCTACGGGAACTTCTACGCTTTCCGTAACGGTGTCGGATTCGGACGGCAACACGGTGCAGAGGAGCTTCAGTCTCGTTGTAATTGACTGCGGCGGTGGTTCCGATGGGCAGGTCAATTTTACGGAACACCTGAACAAGGATGACTGGCCCATCGTGGAAACCGCTAACCCGGCCATTAAAATAAATACCGGGATCAAGGTGGTTGGTATGGGCGACAAAAAAGAGACGGCGGGCTGCATCTGGCTGCCGGCCTGCAGCGCCATCACCTCCGCCCCCCTTCCGCCTTGCGACGGCGTCAACTACAAGCTTTCCGGCAAAACCATGAGGGCTTATTTCGAAATGTCTTTTCTGAAGGACGACGATACGGAAAGTAAAAAACGGGGACAGGGATTCACCTTCACGGTCATGCAGGGCAGCAACAGTGCGGCTGTATGCGGTACGGGGACGGGTGGGACCGTTCTTCAATGCGACCCTTCCGTTTACGCCCCCTTCCTGGGATACTGCGGTATACCGGGGCAAACGGTGGCCGTGGAATTCGATACATACCCCACAGGTGATCTGAACGATCCGGTCAATTACAATCACGTGGCGATCGTCCATTCTGCTTCAGGCCATCTTGCCGGTTTTCCTGCCGGGGTCTATGCCGACAATACGCACAACGGTCCCACGGGGAATCCTACCTGTCTCGGTTTCAGTACTCCAGGCTGCAAGAAAGAGCCCATTGCTTCTCCTTCCGTTACCTGGCTCGAGGATAATGCCGAACATAAGGCGAGGATAGAATTGCATACCGGCTGCGATGCCACTTGCAGTGCCTGCGGAATCGGCGGCGCAAAGGCACACATCCGGGTCTGGATAGACTGTACGACCGGTACCGATCCGGACTGCAGTCATTTCGACAAGCTCGATGTGAATTACCCGACATCCGGCACACGGGCGCCTTTGGTGTCGGATTGCTTTACCCTGGATGCAAGCATGAACAGCGTCAAGATCGGTTTTACCGAATCGACCGGAAGCAGCAATCAGCAGTTGGAGCTGAAGAATTTCAAGCTGGGTTTGTATTGAGGATTGAGAATTCTGAGCGTCGGTTTTGGAGGAAACGAAAGAAACGATGACTATGGTGACATCTCGAAGGGGGATTCTTTCCGGCAACAGCAGGGGTCTTGCGCTGTTGACCATTGTGGCCATTTTACTAGTTGTTGCGGTGATGATCGGCGCGGGGCTGGGCATCCGCGCCCTGCTGATCAAAAAGGAGAAGCTTGGGGAGTCGAGGGGTCTCGTCGTTGGAGGTGTCGACGGCGCCATGGAATCGATCGTCAGCTTCGCCCAGGCGAACAGGCGGCTTCCCGCGGCCGGGACCGAGCTCGAGGGCATTCTACAATCCCCATTGGACTCTTGGAAACAGAACTATCATTATGTTCCCGATGACGACCTCTATCCTTCCGGCAGCGATATCTGCGGCAGGAAGACCACGGGGCTTTCCGTGATCACACCCTCGGGCACTTCCATTTCCGACATCGCTTTCGTCATCTGGAGCCGAGGTCCGAATACCCAGAATCAGACGGGTTCCACGTCGCCGATCCAGCTTTACGACGTGGGCGCGACGAATATACCGACGGGTTCGGATCTCACTTACGACGACATCGTCCGCTGGATGACCCTGAACGATCTGAAGATTAGGCTGAACTGCTCGGCGGGGAACCTGCGGATCCTTAATAACGAACTGCCCAAAAGCTGCGGGGGGGCAACGGTTTACAATGCCACGGTATACGCCGATGGTGGCGTTCCGCCCTATACGTGGACACCACCGACGAGCAACTATCTTAGCTTTACGCCCAACGGTGATAAGATTGTCATTGGTTTAGCTAATGTATTCCCAACCTGTGCCAGCTATCCCTGTTACCTTCATACATTTGAGTCAGAGCCGAATCCTTATACATTCATTGTGCAAGACAGCGATGGAAATACCGCACAAAAAAACTTATCGATAAAACTCCCGGCAGCCTGTGCGGGAAGCGCGGGTCCCCCGGGTGCACAGGTAAGCTTTGCCAATGACTTCAATAGTTTCCCAAACCAAACCAATCTGCCTCCCCTATTCCTACAACCGGGCATCACGAAGAATGCCGACCAGACCCTTACCCTGGGGGGGGCTAACCAATGGACGTTAGGCTGTCAGTGGTCACCAAGCTGCTCGACACTCTTTTCCAGCCCGCCCCCGTCGTGCTCGGGTGATAATTACGTGCTCGATGCGAAGATCATGAGGGCATACTATGAATTCAGATTCCTGCAGGCCGGTGTTGACGGCTTTACCTTCGCCCTGATGCAGGGTGCGAATGACGGCATCAGCTACAACACCTCATGCGGAGGTGCCTGGAGCTTCCCTGAAGTCGGTACACTGGGGTATGCACCCGGCCTTCAGGGGGAGCAGATTGCGGGAAACAGCGTCGCCGTGGAATTTGATGTAAATCGGAATCCGTTAAGATTCGATCCCACATGGACTACCGATTACACCCACGTTGCCATTGTCCGCAACGGGTCTACTACGCACGGTTCCGGCGGGAACGCGGCGTGCATCGGGATGTCCTGCAACCCGATTCCATCTACTCCCAACACCGGCGACGGCTGCATTTACGATAACCAGTGTAACCACGTCTACTCCAATGACTGGTTCGGCGGAGACACGGACTATCACAGGGTGAGGGTCGAGGTTCATACCCGGTGTGATGCCACGTGTTCGACCTGCGATACCTATAACCCGGCGAATACGAATTATTACCTAAAGGTATGGATAGATAGGCCCGCCGACTGTACCTACAGCGGGTCGCCGGACAATACGAACATTTGTGATCTGAGGGTTGATTTTGCCGGGAGCGATCCCGATTTGGCACGGTGTGACTCGTTGCCTGTCTCGATGCAGGCTGTCAAGTTCGGTTTCACAGAGGCGACCTTCGGCACCACCCAAAATGTCACCATCGCCACGTTCGGGATTTCTTTCATCGACCCCGCCTGCCCGGCCCTCTCAATTGCAACAGCTTCTCTGCCTGACGGATATGCAGGTCAGGCGTATGCGGCGACGGTGTCGGGAAGCGGCGGGGTGACTCCATTTACCTGGAGCGCGAGCGGTTTGCCGGCCGGTTTGACCATTGACCCATCCACTGGTGTGATCAGTGGGACGCCGACGCAGCCCGGCATCTATACCGTTACTGTGACTGTACAGGATAGCTGCCACACGGCGCCGCAATCGACGTCGCGATCCTATCCCCTAACGATAGGCTGCGCTCCCTTCACCGGCTGGTCATCCTCGTTGCCTAATGCGCAGAATTGTTCAACTTATAACGGTTTCGTCTCGGTCTTGGGTGGCGCCCCACCATACCTTTGGAGTTCATACACCGGTTCCCTGCCGGCGGGAATCAATTTCTGCACCGGCAATACCGCGGCAACCTGTAGTCTCACAGGTACGAATGTTCTCTCCGCGCCTGGCTGGTACAATTTTACACCCCAGGTCACCGACAGTTGCGTACCCGTGCAGTCTCCGCCGCCTCCACCAGGACCGGGGTTTCGCATCAGGGTTCAAGATAACTGCTATAACGGTGGTATGCGTCTTCGTAATGAGACTGGTCAAAAAAGGTCATATCAGGTTGATGGCGGCGGATCATGTAACGGGTGGAATAACAATACCCAGTTGTCGGTGGATCCTGGCCATACGTACCAGATATACACGAGTACGAACTGCGCAATCGGAACCGCCTGTGCAGGTACGACCGATTATTGTGATCAGAAATCGTACAACTCCGATAGTGATTGTAATACCCGAACCGGTGCAGGTGATAATCCGTGTACTTATAGAAACAGGTAAAAGTAAATCGCGGATTTGAGGGGATTCCGGGGACACAACACTTAACTTGGGTCTCGTCCCCCTCGTCGATCGGCAGGTTCTTTCCCTTCGCCGCCTCCACGGCCAGAGCGTCGCAGTGCTCGTTTTCCGGGTGGCAGCTGTGGCCCCACACCCAGACGACCCGTACGACGTGGCGGTCGCAGAGGTTCAGCAGCTCCTCCCACAGGTCCGGGTTCAGCGAACCGACCGCCCGTTCTATGCGACTTTTTTCCAAGAGGTCCCGGCGGCCCTTGATGTGGCACAGCCATCCCTCATCCCTCTCGATGTTCCCCTTCCGGCGATAGATGCTCCGGATGGGGCCGATGATCTGCACGCAAGCGGCCAGGCGCTTCTCGGCGAGGGTGTCGGCGTTCTTCCCGGCTGATACTTCTCAATATGAGGATTGTACTTGCATATTGCACCGGCATCTGCCAAGGCAGGATGGGAACGCAAAGGGGAGGTTTTCTATGGATCGTACGGTCGTTTTGTGATACCGGCGATCCCAGACGCGATGATGCACCGCTTACCTGTTCATGCATGAAATTATGTCTGAAGTTATGGCTTGACAATACACAATCACGTGTGTTTTATTATGCGTCAGAAAGGAGGTGTTTATGCATACGGAAACTGTGCGATTAAATATAATCCTTCCGAGGGACCTGTTGGAAGATTTAAACCAAATTGCCGGCCCCCGGAATCGCAGCCGCATCATCTCGGAATCGATCCGGGAATACATTCTGCAAAGAAAAAAAACGGAATTGGAGAAGCGGCTCGAAGAAGGGTATTGCGCCTCGGCGAAAGAAAGTGTCGCCATTGCCGAAGAATTTGAAGCTGCAGACCTGGATGGATGGGATGAATATTAGATGAATATTAAAAGAGGCGAGATTTATCTTGCGGCCCTTGACCCTGTCGTGGGACGGGAAATATCCAAGACCCGACCGGTCGTTGTGGTTTCCAACGATCAAAACAATAAATTTTCCGGAACACTGACGATTTTGCCCATCACCTCGAAGAATCCTCAGCGTGTCTATCCTTTTGAGATTTTTCTTGCCAAGGGGAAGGCGAATCTACCAAAAGATTCCAAGATAAAAGCGGATCAGATTCGCACCCTCGACAAGAACAGGATCGTCAAATACATCGGTCTCGTGGATAAAAAAGACTTGGACGCAATCGACAGGGCATTAAAAATCCACTTGGCTTTATCTTGATATATTCAGGGGAGACCATAGCCGCCGGTTCCGAGATTCCCGAGGCAGGCCCCGTCGGTGCAGGTCCACTGAGCTTCGCCGTTCAAGCTCAGGAAACTGTCGAGATCCCTGCACAGGGCATCGAAGAGTTTTGGCAGACTTTTCAAGAGGGATTTGATGTTTTTCCATTCGAGTTCGTAACCATACCTTTTGCGTAAGAGATGGCGAAACCTCAGATACTCTTACAGCATCCTTTCCGTCTTTTCACTTATGACGGGCCTTCTCAAGCCTTCTATGTCCAGGGTCATCTGATGGAGAAGCTCGACATGACAGCCCTGTCCGACCGGTACGCGGTCGTCGATGACCGTGGCGACGGCATGGAAGATGTTTTCCACGCCCGTGTAAAAATCATGGATGACAGACGCACCTGCCCTGACGTGGATGCTGGAAGCCTCCCGACCGGCGATTTCCGTTGCCTCCGTCAGGAGATTCCGGAGTTTCTCCCTCTCGTCTATAATCTGTGCCTTCAGCACTCTGTTGGTGTTCATAGTTCGATGCCGTCCGCTCTTGCTGCATCCTTGAGGGCGCGCCCCGCCTTCCTCACGGGAATGAGATCCATGTCAAAGGGTTTCGCCAGGATCTAGGCGTCGTATCCCGCCCGAAGAAGATCCCTGTCCCGGAGCCCATCCACGAGGAGGTCGATGTCGCTCTTCGGGTGGACATACCCTGCCCGGGCAAGGGAGCCGATCAGGATCACTTTTCTGACTCCGTATTTTTCCCTGAGCAGCGCAGCCACCGCCCGCGCTTTTTTCCGACCTTCCCTGCGTAGGGTTGCACACCGTTCTTCCTGAACTTTCACGATCATCGTCATGCTGCTGATCAGGATGATTTCGATGAGGCAGAAAATATTGTTTTCGCCCGCGCCAAGAAAGAAGTCCTCTCTCTAAGGTTGAATCCAAAGATTTCCAAAAAGTTGAAAGAGGTTGCCCATCGGGAAGGACTGCTGCCAACTGCATATGCCCGGATGCTGATCATTAAAGGTCTCAGAGAGAAGCTGGACACCGGGTAAGGGAAATCCAGCAAAAACCAAATTTTTCAATTTTCCTTCAGCAGTATGTCATGCGTTCCGATCCGGCGAAAGAGGACCTTTCCCGCCTCAAATTGAAAAGTGAAGCGGTAGCTCATGGTCACCGACCCTTCCCAGCGATCTTTAGTCCCGGTAATCCTTTTGACCCGAAGCGATGGGTGATGAAAATTATCGAGAAAAAGGGAAAGTTTTTTATCGAAGGCTTCCTGGATGTCCTTGGATAGGGCTTTGTATTCCTCTTGGAACCGGCTGCTGAATGCATAGCCCGTTATTCTTTCAGCCATTTGATCCCTTCATCAGCCGTCTGAAAAGTCGGGGACACATCGCCTTTTTCAATCTGTGTGTCTACATTTTTCTCCACTTGCTGCCATTCCTTCGACCAGTACCACCCCTGGGAAGGATCGATCAACTTTCGCGGTTTCAAGGCGATATGGTCATCTTCCAATAGTGCCTCGATGTAGTCGCCCTTCTCAAGCCCAAGCATTTCCATGAATTTCCGGGGAATGCGTATTTGCCCCTGAGGGCTGATCTTCATAATGGTTGACATGCGACCTCCATGATATAAACAGTTAAAATTTGTTTAATAGTTTATGTTAAGCATGTACCTGTGTCAAGGAAAAATATCTTGCCAAGGAAAATTAAAATCTGAAAATCCGGGGTCAAATCTTCAACCCAGGACTGATGATTTCTCCAATTGAAGATTGAACATGCAAAATGCATCGTTTTTCGCAAAACCGTTTTCCAATCCCCGGCCGGCCGGATCGGCCAGATCCTGAACCTGCAGAACCTTGGCAGTGGTCTCGGCGTTTCCCATACCACCGCCCGCGCTTGGGTGAGTCTATTGGAGGCAAGTTATATTCTGTTCATTCTGCCGCCCTGGTATCGGAACATTTCAAAACGCTTTATAGAGAATAACGAGAGATTGTCCCTTCCAAATCTCTCTGAATATACATAATATCCCTGCCATAATAGCATTCAACTTGTTTTCAGCAGGGTTGATAGCAATGGTCAAGCAATAATTCGCTGATACGGCAGGGTCATATAAATGAAATCATCTTCTTATCTGCTTCATCCCCCCTCGTACCCGTCGTCGATCGGCAGGTCCTTTCCTTTCGCCGCCGCAACGGCCAGGGCGTCGCAGCGCTCGTTTTCCGGGTGGCCGCTGTGGCCCCGCACCCAGAAGACCCTGACGTCGTGGCGGTCGCAGAGGTTCAGCAGCTCCTCCCACAGGTCCGGGTTCAGGGCCTTCTCGGTCCTGGTCCGCATCCAGCCCTTCTGACGCCAGCGTCGCGCCCATCCCTTTGACAGGGCGTTCGTCACGTACTGGGAGTCGCTGTAAAGGGTGACGGCGCAGGGCTCCTTCAGGGCCTTCAGTCCCGCGATGCAGGCCATGATCTCCATGCGGTTGTTCGTCGTCAGGCGGAATCCCCCGGCAAGCTCCTTCCGCCTGCTCCCGTAGATCAGAACGACGCCGTAGCCGCCGGGTCCGGGATTTCCGAGGCAGGCCCCGTCGGTATATAGAGCCACTTTCTTCCGCTGAGCGGTCATCGGCTGCCCTGTCGATCGTTCGAGAGGGGATTCAGCTCGCCTTCCAGCCATGCCAGGTAATCCCCGCTGCCGGCGATGATGGGCAGGGCAATGATCTCCGGCGTCTCGTAGGGGTGAACCGCCCGGATGGCCTGTGCGGCCGCATCGAATAGGTCCCGGCGGCTCTTGATCTGACAGAGCCATTCCTCATCCCTCTCGATGTTTCCCTTCCAGCGGTAGATGCTCCTGATGGGGCCGATGACCTGGACGCAGGCGGCCAGGCGCTTCTCGACGAGGGTCTCGCCGATCCTTCCGGCGTCCTCCCTGCGGGCCGTCGTCGTCATGATCTGAATGAATGGACTGTGCATTTCCATGATTCACGCCTTGTCACATTGCTGCTTTCGGTAAAACCGAGAAGCCTTCTTTTCGCGCCGCCTCTCTCAGCCTTTGATCCAGAGAGACAAATTCGCTGTTTTGGGCCGGGAGATCGGCCCATATGAGGGCTGCTGCCAACTGCAAGGAATCCGCGGCGCGCAGCGGGTGGACGGACAGCAGGCGCAGAGCAATGTTCCGGACGTTTTCGCCGGGGGAGATTTCGGTCCAACTGCCCGCGAGGTCCTTCACCAGGTCGAGCAGTTGGTCTTCCTCGGCGTTCGACAGCGTCCCTTCCCGTCTCAGGCGGGCAATGGCGGACCGGCATTCCAGTATCGTCGCCCACCAAACGATCATATTCCCATCATCCTTGGCTATAGCTTGCACCGTCTCCGAATGTCCCTCCTCGAAGAAAAGAGGAATGAGGGCGGAGGAATCCCAGAACTTCATTTCCCCTCCTCCCTGTCCTGTAGGAGGGCTTTCAGGGCGAGACCCTTCTTGTCTTCAATCCGTGGCCGCTTCCAGAAACTTTCAGGGATCCGGCCTGAGCCGATTTTTACGAGGCCCGCTTTTTCGAGGATCAGCAAGCGTCCGGGTATATCATTATCGCCTCTGCTTATAGGGATGAGTTTGGCTATGGGCTTCCCGCGATCGGTGACGATTACCTCCTCGCCTGCCTTTACACCGGCCAGGTATTCACTTAGGAGTGCCTTTAATTCGGAAACGGCGGCAGTCTTCATCATAACCTCCATGAACTTCATGATGTGACCATCATAGTCTTAACGGGTGCCTTTGTCAAATGAAACAATCTGTTGAAGGTAAAGATTCAGTTTCGAGGGGAGAAGGTTTATTGCAAGTGCTTCAACAGGGATCTGACGGGGACGGGTTCCCAATGTGTCACGGATGCCTGTGCCGGGGCGGCGCCTGGGAACGAAGAAAGGATCCTTTGCCGGTCAAGCCGAGACCGGATTTTTGGTGCACTCGTACATCATGATCGCTGCCGCCTGGGGGAGGCTGAGGGATTCGGCGCCGCCGCGGCCCGGGATGTGCCAGCGCTCGCCGCACAGGGAGAGCAGTTCCTCCGGCAGGCCGCGGCTTTCGCCTCCCACCAGCAGGGCCGTCCGCGGCGGGCAGGGGCGGGGCGCTGTCCCCTTCCGCACCTCGCTGCCGACCAGGGTATAGCCGTTTTCCTTCAGGATCGGCAGGATGGCGGTGAAGTCGATCGCCTCGGCGATGGTCAGATGGAAAATGCTCCCCATGGAGGACCGGACAGCCTTGGGGTTCGTATAGTCGACCGAACCCGCTCCCAACAGGAGTGTTCCGATGCCGAACCAGTGGGCGGTCCGGGCAAGCGCTCCGAGGTTGGAGGGATCATGGATCTCGTGAAGCAGGAGGATCGGACCGGCCGATGCGTCAAGAAGATGCTCAAGGTCCGCCGGTGGCGGTACGGCGGCGACGGCCATGATCCCTTCCGGCTCCTTGTCCTGGCTCAGCTTCCGCCACTCCTTTCCGGTGAGGCTGTAGAGAGGGATTCCGCGACGGATTTCGCTTATGAAGTCCTCCCATAGGCCCTTCTTTTCGTCCATCGCCAGGAGGGCCTCGACCTGCCAGGGACTTCCCAGCAGCTCCCGGACCACCTTGGACCCTTCCGCGAGGCAGAGGCCTTCCCTCCGGCGGAACTTCGCCATGCCCAGCTTCCCCCAAAGTTTAAGCTGGGCCTGCGACGGCCTTTGCAATATTCGTGAGCCCATCTCCGCAGGACCGCCTACTTCTCTTTTTACATCATTGATGGTTCCGTGAAAAAGTAGTCATTCCCGCGCAGGCGGAAATCCAGGGACCATGTAATAACCCGAAAAGACTGGATTCCCGCTTTCACGGGAATGACCTGGCCTATTTTCATGCTTCGTGGCGCCCCACGGGGCATGAGGGTTTTTTACGGGACCGTCAAGATTGACGACCTCGTAAGAAGTGCCTTTCCCCTCCCTTGAGGGGAGGGGATTAAGGGGAGGGTGATTAAAAGGTTAACAAATTCATTATGGATCACCCCCACCCCAACCCTCCCCCCTCGAGGGGGAGGGAAACAGATAAGGGGCTTATTACGAGGTCGTCTTTACTTCCTCGCCGTGACGAGGATGCTCCGCACGCTTTTTTCCAGCGCCTCGATCTCGTCGTCGACCAGGCTCATCCGGACGACCTTCCAGACCAGCTCGCGGCCGATGAAATCGATGGGGATCGGGGATTCCAGGACGACGCCGACTTCCCCGAAGCCCGCCGCTCGGATCGCCTCCAGCCATTCTTCCCTGACCATGGCCCCGGCGAGGCAGCCGACATAGAGATCGACGGCGCTGAGCAGGATGTCGGGAAGCGGCTCGGTGTGGACGACGTCGGCAACGATCAGCATGCCCTCCGGCTTGAGGACACGAAAGGCTTCCCGAAAGACCTTGTCCTGGTCCGGGGCGAGGTTGATGCTGCAGTTCGAAAGGACGGCATCCATGGATGCGTTCTCGAAGGGCAGCTCCCCGATGTCGCCTTCCCGGAATTCAACCTGACCGTAGGGGCCTTTGCCG
>JAFGIO010000054.1 GCA_016929555.1 Deltaproteobacteria bacterium
AAACCCGCCCGGATGGGAATCCCGGCCATAGAGACGATGATGGCCGCCTCGATGGCATTTTGGAGGAGGATGGCGGCATCGAATCCCCTTTTCCTGAGTTCGGCGGCGAGCCTGAGTTTCCCCGGTACGCCTGCGTGGATGCCGGGGCTCTGAAAGAGGATGACCTCATCGACAGGGGGACCTATCTCGTAAATCCCCGCAACCCATGGTTTTGCGAGAACGGCCAGATGGGCCTGCGGAAAAGTCTGGCGGATCGCCGCCACGGCCGGCAGCGTCATGACGGCGTCTCCGATCCAGTTCGTACCGCGGATGAGAATCTTCCGGACCTTCGAGAAGGACTTGTCGCCCGAAATCCTGATCTTCAGCTTGCAATCCATGCCGGATGCGGCCGTCTCATTTTTTCTGTCCGTAAGAATGGATCCCTCTCCCCCATTCCGAATCTTGAGGCCATTGTGACAATGTCTCACATTTTCATAGCAGCATCGGTTGCTAAATCCAATACCCTTCTTCGACGGTCTCGTAAAAACCCTCATGCCCCGTGGGGCGCCACGAAGCATTAACATCACCCCCACCCCAACCCTCCCCCCTCGAGGGGGAGGGATACAGGGAAAGGGATTTTCTTACTAAACTCTCATGCCCCGGGGGGCACCACGAAGCATGAAAATAAGCAAGGTCATTCCCGCGAAAGCGGGAATCCAGGGTTTTATTTTCGTAAAAAGTCACAAACCATGTCACCCCCTTGCAGCCTGCCCCCGCAAAGGCGGGGGAAAGCGGGGGTCCAGAATATATTGAATTACCTGGATTCCCGCTTTCGCGGGAATGACAAGAAGGGGTCAAATCGGACTTTTTACGGTTTCGTCTTATGTAAGCTATCAGCATTCTATCTCACCATCTTTTCAGCACCATGCCGCTCAGCCTTCCACCCGGACAGATATCGCGAATCGCACAGGCAGGACAGATCGCTGCACCGAAGAGC
Source organism: Deltaproteobacteria bacterium (assembly GCA_016929555.1). Classification (GTDB taxonomy): domain Bacteria; phylum Desulfobacterota; class Syntrophia; order Syntrophales; family JAFGIO01; genus JAFGIO01. The sequence continues at coordinate 977 of JAFGIO010000054.1, forward strand.
ACGGTATAGACCACATGGCTCAACACGTAACCAATGGCGAAAACCGCGCCCAGTTTCGCCAACCAGAACAGTGGAAATACCACCAGTCCCAGCCAGCAGGCAACACCCAGGGTCGCGCTGATCTCGAACCGCCTTTTCGATTTGACGATGCCCTTGCCGTACAGAGCCTTCGCCATCAGACTCGCCGGCATGATCCCAATGACCGCCGGACAGAATCCCCCCACATAGGGACACTCCTGATAGGCGCAGCAGTAAGCCTGAAAATAGCTCATTCCCAGGAACAAAGACGCGAAGACAAGGGAGAGAGAGAAATGGTACGTCCATAAGTAGCAGAAAACCGCCGCGAGAAGGAGCAAAAAGGGAACCGTCAAGGCGAAATAGAGGCCCTTCCTGCGATAGGGAACGCAAGACATGTCCGGTTTATTGGTGTCCGGCATACACAAATCCCATCCATCGGTACGATCGGCATGGATCAAAAGCTTGTTGATGTTTTTTGCCAGTCCATCGTTTCGTTGAGGATACGGATTTCATTCCGCATCATCCGGTCTTCAAAAAGGCCCAACCGTCAAGAATCTTCTCCGCCTCGCCGATGATCCCTTCGATCAGTTCTTTCACCGTGAGTACGCGGTCGATCACACCTGCAGAAAAGGACACGGCCTGGCTCCAATCCGGATCGACGGGTGCGGCTGGGGCCTCCGCCCCCTCGGCGGGCATTTTGAGAAGGGTCGGCGTGAGCACCCGCTGGCGCAGGTCGGGATTCCCGGGATTGAGGCGGAGGATGGCCTCTTTCGCGGCGTCGGCAATCCGGCATTCCTGCGTCGCCATAAAGGCGCTTCCCATCATGATGCCCTCGGCTCCCATACCCAGCGCGGCGAGAAAACCTCGGGCATCTCCGATGCCGCCCGCCGCGATGATGGGAACGGATAATTGCCGCCGGCCCCAGATGATCGTCGTCATCGTCGGCAGCTGTTCCGGGTTCTTGATACCCGCCCCCTCGACGCCTACGAGAATGAGCGCATCGGGTCCCAGTTCCTGGGCATGGACGGCGTCCTTGATCCTCGCCGCCTTGTGGATCCACTTGACCCTGCCTTGCTTGATCATGGGCACCAGGGCGTCCGGTTTGAAGACGGACGTCTCTACGGGAACCTTCTGTTCGATGCAGACCTCCAGCATCTTTTCAACATCGGGACAGATGCCGATGCTGAGATTGACCCCGAACGTTCCAGCGGCGCCGGTCGTGGCTTCCTTGCAGGCAGAGATGTCGTCTCGCAGCTTCCGGGGCGTCCCGGAGATCGAAGCGGTAATCGTTCCATGGGCGCCGGCGTTGGCAACGGCAGCGGCCATCTTCCAGTCGGCAAGCCTTTCCATCGCGCCCTGGAGAATGGGATATTTACAGCCCAGCATCTCCGTGACAGCGGTCTTCCATTCCATTTTTCCCTCCTTAAAGATGATCAGTTCATGGATTACAGGGGTTAATACCGTTCAATAGATGACTTCCTCACGCCTGAGCTCCTCGACCTGTTTCGGGGAGAGACCGAGCAGTTGTTCAAAGACATAATCGTTATGTTGACCGAACAGGGGGGCATGGCGGATGAGCCCGTTCTGGTCGTCGGTTAGTTTCCAGGGGGCGCCGACCAGGGTCTGTCTGCCCATATCGGGATGATCGATCTCTAAAAAGGCACCCCTCTGTCTGAGGTGATCGTCGGCCAGAAGATCCCTGCTGCTCCTGGACGGGGCGGCGGCGACCCCGGCCTTCCTGAGCATCTCCACTGCCTGGGTCGGTGTGAATGTTGCCGTCCATTCCCCGATAAGCCTGTCGAGCTCGACCTCGTTCTCCTTGCGGGCGTAAACGCCGGAGAAGCGCTCATCGGCGGCAAGGTCGGGCCTGTTCATTGCTTCGCAGAGGGCGCGCCACTCGCCGTCCGAGGCGCAGGCGATGCTGATCCATTGATCCTCTCCCGCACACCGATAGCAGTTATGGGGCGCCATGGCGGCATCGCGGTTTCCCTGACGTGTCTGGTTCCGGCCGTTCATGGCGTACTCCATGAAGACATCGCCCATAAGCGCCGTTATGGCCTCGGACGAGGAAAGATCGATATACTGCCCCCTGCCGGTCTCCGTTCGATGGATGAGGGCGGAGAGAATGGCGAAGAGGGCCGTCATGCCGACGATCAGGTCCGTGCGGCCGGAGGTTTTCGAAGGTAGACCGTCGGCGTAGCCCGTGATGTAGGACAGACCGCCGAGCGCGGAAAACATGAAGGCCAGGCCCGCATAGTCCCACTCGGGCCCCGTTCCTCCCCGCGATGAGGACGACAGGTAGATGAGCTTCGGATTGATCTCGCGGAGTGATTCGTAGTCTATCCCCAGTTTCGCCATGACGCCCGGACGAAAGTTCTCGACAACGACGTCGGAAACTTTCACAAGCTCCCTGACCAGGTCCACCCCCCTGCGCTGCGTGAGGTTGAGCGTGATGCCCAGTTTGTTGAGATTGAGGGTGTTGTAAAGGGGAGACGTGTCTCTGCCTTCGTAGTAGCGGGCCAGCATGACCGAGAAGAGCCGCGTCCGGTCGGGCCTCTTTTCACTTTCGATTTTGATGACCTCCGCCCCGTACAGGGCCATGAGCATCGTACAGTAGGGCCCCGACCATATCTGGGTAAAATCGAGAACCCTCAAACCTTCCAGTGCGTTTTGCTTCACCCGATGCCTCCTAAAGGATACCCATCTGCCTCAACTTCACCTGCTGCTCCCTCGAGTAGCCGAGGATGCCGCCGTAGACCTCATCGTTGTGCTGCCCGAGTGTCGGAGCCGGCCGATCGAGCCGCCAGGGCGTTTCCGAAAACCGGTACGCCGCCGAGGCATACGTCAATTCCCCCGCTGCTGGATGATCGATGCCGGTGAAAAACTCACGATGCTTGAGCTGTGCATCCTTTTCCACCAGATCGCTCTGGGACCGGACGATGCCCACGGGAATGCCCGCCTGGGCGAGCCTGCGGTAAAGATCCTCCGTGGTATGGTTTACCGTCCACTTGGACAGATGGTCGTTTATCTCTCTTGCATATTTAAAGCGGCTTGCCTGATCGGTGAATCTTTCCTCCTTTGCCCACACCGGATGATCCATCATGGCCATCAGGCTCTCCCAATGGAGGGGATTGCCCGTCGCCGCAAAGACGATGTGACCGTCCCGGCAGGGCGCAAGAGCAACCCCGATGCCTGAATGGATCCTCCGGACGATAAAGTTTTCGTTGGCGAAGATGCCCACCTCGACGCGATCGTAGGCGAGCGATGCCTCCTGTTCGGAAATATCGATGTGCTCCCCATCGCCCGACAGTTTCCTTCGATAAAAGGCAAGCAAGGTCGCCGTGGCGGCGCTCAGCCCGCTGCAGCAGTGGTCGAAGAACCCGCCCGCCTTGATCGGTTCCCGATCGTCCTCGGCTTCAGCGACGGGGGTCAGGTAGCCCGACCCTGCCCCGTGGCTGATGTTGAGTCCGTATGCTTTGTCGCCGCTGCAGGGCCCGGTCTGGCCGAAGGGAGTGATGGACGTCATGACGAGCTTCGGATTGAACCCGCGCAGGGCATCATAGGAGATCCCCATCGCTTCCATCGCACCTGGAGCATGATCCTCGACGAGGATGTCGGCCCATTCGACGAGTGCGGTGAAGATCTTCCTGCCCATCGGTACCGCAGGGTCGAGCGTGATGCTGCGTTTGTTCGTATTGAGGTACAGGAAAAGACCGCTCCGTTCCCGATCGGGAATATCGCCGGGGAAAGGCCCTCTTCGGCGCGATGGGTCCCCTCCGCCCGGAATCTCGATCTTGATGACGGCGGCGCCGAGATCGGCGAGGAGCTTCGTACAGTAGGGACCGGTAACGAAATCGGCGTATTCGAGAACTTTCACCCCTTCCAGGGCCTTTGGCGTCATAGACATATACCTGCTTTCGAGAACTGGCTTGCAGCGCTCCCATACCACAGGGGCTGCTGTCGTTTCAAGAAGCAATCAACCTCAGATTTCGCTCACTTCTTGATAATTGGGATACGGAAAGGCGGTGTGTTGAAGGGCTTCACGGAACTGTCAGAAAACTGGATTTCCGGCTTAAAGCGAGTTCGCCTCATTTCGCGGATCGATTCCCCTTCACCGTCCCTATTCAGCGGCGCTTCTCAACCTTCGGCAGGAATCGACCATAAACCGTTCGACCGAATTGTACAGCCAATTGCTGGATTTCTTCGATCTCTGCCAGCGTATACGTCGCCTTTTCACCAGTTTTTTCGGCTGTAATTGAAAAGGCGCTGGCGGCGTTGTACCCGTGCATTCTGTCGGAGGGAGGGAATCCGCTTTCCGGCTTCCCCTTGTACTGAGGCGAGGTCGTATCGACGAGTTCGTCAATGGATGAGACGACGATCGTGTATCCCTGACTCACGATCATGCTCATCAAATCGCCAAGCAGATCGGAGATCCTCTTGTAGGGACGAATCTTTTCAAGGGTGAACCAGAGCGTCACCCTCTTATTCTTTACCATGGGCGGCACATCCGGATCGCTGATCATTTCGCTGATGCTGCCGAGATGTTCCACTTTTTTGTCAAGCTCACCATAAAAACGCATTCCAAAGGCATCGACGTCCTTGCCGCTCATGCCATAATTCATCTTTAGCAATCTCATGATCTATCCCTCTTTCAAAGTGAAGCCTCAGAAGTGTAAACTCAAAAAGCGTTTGTTTCTCGAAATGGGCGCTTTCTGTCGTGATTTCCGCGTGAGTATAGGGGACAATAATCCCATCTGTCAATAGAGGAATGATCCTGGCCGCTCTTTGTTGTATACAAACGTTTCGATACCGGTTTGGCACACGTTTTCATTCCAGCACACCTTCGGCGACGAGATCGGAGATTTCATCCTTGGTCATCCCAAGAAATTGTTCGAGGACCAGCTCGTTGTGCTCTCCCAGCAGGGGCGCCGGCGACAGGGGGTTGTTGGGACAGCGCGAAAGATGGAAACAGGAGGTGGCGATGCGATAGGGGCCTATTTCCGGGTGATCCAGAACCGCAAAGTGCCCGCGGTGGGCAAGCTGGGGATCGCCGAACAGGTCCTCGGCATTCTGGACGACTCCCGCGGGAACACCCGCCGCCTGCATCACGGCCGTCACATCTTCGGCCTTCCGTTCGCAGGTCCATGCCTCGACAAGACGGTCCAGTTCGTCTTCATTGGCCTTCCTCCCCGCCAGTGTCTGGAATCTCTCCTCCCGGCTCCAGGGAAGGTCGCCGAGCACGGTGCAGAAAGCCCACCATTCCTCATCGCAGTTGACCGCGATGGCGCACCACCGGTCCTCGCCGAGACAGCGGTAGGCCCCGTGGGGCGCAGCGTATGGGTCCCGGTTCCCCATCCGCCCGGCCACGGTTCCGTTGAATTCGTAATCCAGGATGGCCGGCGCGAGAAACTGCAGGGCGCTCTCGAGCTGCGACTGTTCGATGTACTGGCCTTCCCCCGTGCGGCGCCGGTAGTCCAGGGCCGTCAGGATGGATACCAGCAGAAAGTTCCAATCGATGAAATCGCTGTAGGCGGAGTAAGGGCCTACGGGTTCCCCGTCCGGCCAGCCCGTGACTTCGTACCATCCTGCCATGGCGGAGGCCATCTGGCCGTAGCCGCGGTGGGATGCATAGGGGCCGTACTGGCCCTGGAGGGATGTGGACGCCATGATGATTTCCGGTTTTATGCGCCTGACATCCTCATAGGAAAGGCCCCAGCGTGCCATGACGCCCGGTGCGAAGGACTCGATCAGCACGTCGGCCCAGCGGATCAGCCTCTCCACCACCTGCATTGCCTTGGGCTTCTTCATGTTCACGGTGATGGAGAGCTTGCCTGCATTGTGCGTGGCGAAGTAGCCGCTGCTGTTGATGCCGGGCTGGTTCCCGCCGTAGGGCGTGGCGATCCTCGTGGTTTCGAGGTGTGAGAGGGACTCTATCCTCACCACCGTCGCCCCGTGATCAGCCAGGTAGCGGGTCACGGTCGGGCCCAGAACAGTGGCGCTGAAGTCGAAAACCTTTATGCCCGTCAGGGGGCGCAACGCCGTCGTCATCAGATCGCCTCCATCGCTTCGAGCCTCGCGAGATCGTCCCGTGACAGTCCCAGCTCTCGACCGAAGATGTCCGCATTGTGCTCCCCGATCCCGGGCGCCCTTCCCCTGATCCGCCAGGGGGTTCTCGACATCTTCACCGGGGCGCCGGGATAATCGATCGAGGCGCCGAACTCCGGATGGTCCACCTTTTCCCAAAAGTCCCTCGCTTTGAGTTGGGGATCGCGGACCACATCGGCCACCGTGTTGATGGGGCCGAGCATGATCCCGCCCTTGACCGCCTCCTCCAGCAGCCACGCCTTCTCCTTGGCCGCAAAGAGGCGGCTGAAGGCCTCGGTGATCCTGTCGATTTGAGCCTGCTCTGCGGAGAAGGCATCCAACTGGTCCCAGTCGATTTCGAGCAGCCAATCCTCCGCCATGCCCTCCTTCTCCATCAGCTTCGCGATTTGCCTCTGCCCCTTGGCGCCGATGGCCCCTCCGGCGAACATGAAGGAAACATGGCCGTCTCTAGCAGGCCATACCGTCTTCAGGTTGATGTTCCCGAAGTGGCGGAGAACCCCTCCCCGGGAAAGATTTTGCTTCATCAGGTCCCAATAGGCATAGGTGTTCGTCAGCATCCAGGAGGGGCACTGCTGGGCGGAAACGTCCACGTGCTGCCCCATCCCCGTGGATGCCCTGTAATGGAGCGCCATGAGACACCCCACGGCCGCCATGGCGCTGGCGTGGAGGAAGGCCTGGGGCGGATGGCTGATCCGCAGGGGCGCCCGTCCGGGTTCCCCCGTCATCCACATGTAGCCCCCCATGGCCCAGGTCACGAGGTCCGGACCTTTCCAGCGGGCACGGGGGCCTGTCTGTCCGAAAGGCGTTATCGAAGCCATGATGAGCTCCGGCCTTTTCTTCGAAAGCTCCCCGTAGCCCAAACCCAGATCGTCGAGGTGTCCCGGTGCAAAGGACTCCAGCAGAAAATCGGCCCTCTCCAACAGCCTCTTCAAGAGCTCTCTCCCCTCGGCGGTCTCCAGGCTGAGGGTGATCGCGCGTTTGCCTGCGTTGTAGGCCATCCAGTAGAGGCTCTTCTCCGGATGGGAATCGTTGCCGTAAAAGGGACCCCGCTGCCTCGCCGGGTCGCCTCCCGGGGGCTCCACCTTGATGACGTCGGCGCCGAGATCCGCAAAGATCTTCCCGCAGAGAAACCCCTTGCCGTCGGTTAAATCCAGAACGCGATAGGGCTCCAACCCCTTCGCCCCTTCTTCCTTCACGATTTCCCTCTCCTCATCCTACCGGCCGGCTCCCTTCCGTAAAGTCCCAGGATTTCCGCTTTCCTCCTTGTTCAAAGGGACAGGCTGCGAGGGAACAACATTTTTACGGCATTCTGCGGAGCTGTCATATCCGTACCGCCTGTCGTTCATGGCGACAATTACCATGATTTCCGGAAGAAAGCCATGCCGCATCGACAGTCCCGGAGATACGCAGCTCCATGAATGCAGCGGATCCGATCGCCCTTTGAAAGAGGATGAGAATTCATCCCTTCTTGGCAATCGGGCGTCCCGCAGCGGGCGTCGGGACAGGCGGCAGGAATTTTCTTTTTCAACCCGGTGTGCTATGATGAAGGCCATGCAGCCGCGCATCATTCCCAGGAAGGAACACAGCATATCCCGAAAGCAGATCAGCCGCAACGCCCTGCGCACGCTCTATCGGCTCCACGAAAACGGCTTCACCGCCTACCTGGTGGGGGGATGTGTCCGCGACCTGCTCCTGAAGCGAATCCCCAAGGACTTCGACATAGCCACAGACGCGGCGCCGGGCCAGATCAAGCGGCTCTTTCGCAACTGCCGCCTCGTAGGCCGCCGCTTCCGTCTGGCCCATCTCCATTTTCAGGACGAAATCCTGGAAGTCTCCACGTTCCGGGCCGCCGCCCCCGTCGAAGAAGAAGACGGGGAAGAGGCAATCCCCAATGACCGGCCGCCCCGTCATCTCAAGGACGCGGACGGGATGGTGCTGCGCGACAACGTCTTTGGAACCCCGGAAGAGGACGCCCTTCGCCGCGATTTCACCATCAACGCCCTCGCCTACAATATCGCTGATTTTTCCGTCATCGACTACAGCACCGGCCTGATCGATCTCGATCTGCGTCTCGTCCGCCCCATCGGCGACCCCTTTGTCCGATTTACGGAAGACCCCGTGCGGATGATCCGTGCCGTCCGTTTCGCCGCATCCCACGGCTTTGTCATAGAACCCGCCACATGGGAGACCCTCTGCGAACTGTCCCCCACCATTACCCGCGCCTCCCCGGCAAGGCTCTACGAAGAGATCCTGAAGCTCTTCACATTCGGATTCGCTCGAGGGGTTTTCGACCTCCTGGATGAAAGCGGACTCCTCGCCGCCCTTTTCCCCGCTCTCAGTCGGTGGATTCACGAAGAGGGCCATCATCGGTCCATACTGCGCTCGAACCTGGAAAACCTCGACCATCTGCATCAGGTAGGAACGGCGCCATCGCCGCCGCTCTTTTTGGCCGCCCTGTTCGGCCCCGTCCTGGAGGCCCGGGCGCTTGCCCGGCACCTCGACGGTGTCCCCCGCCAGCAGGCCCTGGATGCCGAATGCACCGATTTTCTGGAAGAATTCCGCAAGACCGTGACCATCCCCGCCCGGGTCGGCGGTCGAGTGCGCATCATCCTCGCCTTTCAGCATTCGCTTCACAGAATGCCGCGGCGGCGTCCCGCCTCCCTCGTCAAAAGGCCGGACTTCGCGGACGCCCTGGCATACCTCCGTCTCACAGTCGAAACGAAAAAGGAAAATCGAAAGGCCCTGCAATGGTGGGACGCCTTCCTGGCCAGGGACCTCTCCCCGGCGCCCCCGGAAGCGCCACCCCCTGAAACCCCGGCAAAGCGGCGGAAAAAAAGGCGGCGCAGGAAGCGCCCCGCCGCCAAGTCCGCAACCTGAGGAGCTTCCGGTGGGGGAAGCCGCTGCTTTTCTTTGTCACTATCCTTTCCGCTTTCGTTTCACCGCCGGCTTAGGGGCGGGTTTTGCAGATTCGTGGTAGACATCCTGCAGGAAGGTGAGCAAGTCCTCTTCGCTCACGACGTCATCCGGAACCAAAATATCGTAGAGGGGCCTTCTCTTGCCTTCCGCACCTCCCATCGAAAGACGCCAGCTGCCGGCGATGTGTTTCGCTATGATCTGCCTGCCAAAGACATCCAGGCGGAGCGTCTTGCTCACCATTCACCTCAGCCGTTATAGAGATTGCGGGGATGCGAGCGCGTTCCCTCGCCGGTCTGGCGGAACGCCTAAATCCGTGCTCCGCCTCGTTTCTTGGCGACAACCGCAAATTCACTCGACGGATGATCGTAGGGAGTGCCACGAACGTCTGAATAGAGACTTTCGATGACAAACCCGCAGTCCGCAAATTCCTTTTCTATCCCTTCCGGCGTGAAATACTGGAGCCAGTTATAGACGGTCCGAACACGACCGGCTTCAACGATCGTGTATTTATCGAGGGTTACTTTCTCCGTTTCATACTTGAAGGTGTTCAGAAAACCATCGTAGGGGTTTGGCGACCAGAACCCGGCCAGGAGATTCGATTCGTAGATTGCGGTTTCCTGCTTCTGTTCGAAAGCGCTCAGTGAATATACGTCGAGGAGAATAGAGCCGTTCGGCGTCGATAGCGCATGGAACCTCTCCAGCATGTTTCTTCTCTGGCCGGGACTGAGGGCGCAAAAGTCGCACATGATCATCAGGATAACGTCAAACCGTTCTTCCATTTCAAATTCCAGGTAGTCTTGATGTATGTATCGGATCGAAAGCCCCTTACGTATGGCCGACTCCCGGGCATACTGGATGGACCGCCTGGAGAAATCTATCCCGGTCACCTTGGCCTGTTTCCGGGCGAGCCTTTCGGCGTAAAGGCCTGGGCCGCAGCCGAAATCGGCAATCGTCGTCTCGGAGCCTATATCAAATCGGGAAGCGATCCACTCGACCGATTGGTCGATGAATCGCGCATTGCGGGAAGAAACGTCGATTTCCTCGTTCAGATGAAAGGACAGCATTCGTTGCGAGGTATGTTCATCGTCCCAGAGTTCTCTTGCCGTATAGAATTCAAACGGCTCGGGGCGTGCGTTTATCTTTTCCAGTTCCGCGAACATGCCCCTCCGACCCTCTTGGTGCTTGTAATTATACACAGAACGGCGCTACGGATCAGCGGCAGGTTGACCCGCGAGCATGCTCGCGGGA
>JAFGIO010000257.1 GCA_016929555.1 Deltaproteobacteria bacterium
ATTTGATTGTCAGGCGGCAGGCGAAGACCGGATTCCGCTGCCTTTGGCTCGATTTGTTGAAAGAGACGTTCAAGGACCTTGAACGATCCGTTTGAAGGGTATACAGTCGTTGTCACACTGAAGCAAACAACAACGATTCATCGAGAAGCGGGGAAACAAACAGGGCCCGCAATGACGCTGCACCACTCTGGAAGTGCATCCGGATCGATCGCCATGGATGACGATCAGTTCAAAAGGCTCCTCGACGCGCTCGATCTCTCCTGGCAGGGGTATCGAAAGGTGAGGAAAGGCATAAAGAAACGGCTGTCCCGCCATATGGAGCAGACCGGCTGCAGGAGTGTGGAGGATTATGTAAAGCGCATCGGAAACAGAACGGAAACCAGGCTGCTGATGACCGTCTCGACCAGCCGTTTTTTTCGGGACCGGACCCTGTGGAAAGCTCTCGAAGAAAAGATAATTCCGGAAATCCTCAGCCGAAGCCCCGATCGGGTTCGCGTGTGGTCCGCGGGATGCGCACTGGGCCAGGAGGTCTATAGCTTCAGAATGCTCTGGGAGTTCATGAAGATGACGCAGGATATCCTCCCGGCTCTTTTCCTTTTGGCGACCGACATCCATCCCGAATATCTGCGCAGGGCGATCGAAGGCGAGTATCGGACGGCAGACATGCGGGCGGTTCCGGACGACATCCGCGATCAGTGCCTTGCGTTGGGGGGAGATCGCTACGTTGTTTCGGAACGCTTGCGAAGCGATATCTCATGGGAAATCTATGACCTGACGGACTCGCCGGATTATCCGGATTCGTTTCAGATCATTTTCCTGAGAAACAGCCTGCTCACGTATTATAAACAGAACATCCAGGAAGCCGCTCTGCCGAGAATCGTGGACAATTTGGCCGGCGGGGGCTACCTGATCGTCGGCCTTCGCGAGAGACTGCCCGCCGCATATCCCGCCCTTGTGAGAAGCGATGCCCATCCGTGCATATATAGTAAAGAAGACAGCCCCAACAGTGGTACTGGTCCGTTTCAGGCACGGTCGTGACTTGAGTCGCATGGAATTGCATGGGGACGGTTCATCAGGGAACACCCGTCATCACCGTGACCAGGCGGACCCTGGGCCGAAGCATACAGTTTTTGCCCATCCATTCCAGACCGTCCTGGTGGGCAGCCAGCTTGTGGGGAAAGATACCTTAATTCCGATTGCGATACGTAGCAATCTTGATTTTGTATTGAAACGCCCATGCCGACACATCAGCACAAGTAAGGATGAAAATCTATTTTCAGGGGAAAGAGAGATTCTGGGGGGAATGTGTCTGTGTAGCGTCTTTCAACCAGTACTGCTCAGGCATAATCGAAAAAAATGGCCATGTGACGGTCACCTCGTCCACTACGAGTCCTTGGCACCGCCATATGAAAAAGGGTGAGAATTACCGATTCAAATCTGTCAACGCTCCGCATAACCGTCTTGTAATGAAGCGCAGCTTAATTGCAAGTCCGATTTAATGTGGTGGTTGGACAATTTTATAATGTTATGGACGTCCCCACATTACACACAACACCGTCCTAAAAGGACGGGGCCACCATTCCGATGCCGAACGTGTCCGTACTGAGACTCACAACGCACACGCCGGTTGATAGCTGCGAAGGCGCGCATACGCAGCTAAGTTGCCTCAAGATGACGCTGCTGCTGGTTTGTTGCGATAGCGCCGACGCCATGCGTATCCGATCATTCCTACCGCACCGATGCTGAGCAGGGTCAGGGAAGAAGGCTCGGGGACGGCCGCAGATTGGTACTCAAAGCCGTGTGTTTGCCCCTTGGCATCGAGATAGTAGCCGACAACGTTACTGCCATCTATGGCCGTTGCAACGGTGAGCGTCGATTCGGGGTAGTCGAGGGTCGTGTAGGTTGAGCCGTCGTAAAGAAAGCTGCGGGTGCCGGTGCCATCCGTGAAAAAGCCGACCACGTTGTTGCCGTACACGCCTGTTGCTTGTGTCGAGGTCGCGCCTGGAACGTCGAGCGTGATGAAGTCTGAGCCGTTGTAAAGGAAGCCGTGGAAATTGGTGCCCCCCGTTTTATAGAAGCCGACCACGTTGTTGCCGGACACGCTAACAGCTGCCGAACACGTCGCTCCGGGCGGGTTTATCGTGAGGTAGGAAGAGCCGTTGTACAGAAAGGCCCAGATTCCTGTTCCGGCGACGTTGTTACCAGATACAGCGTAGGCGATGGTGTTAAATGAGCCAGGGACGTATACCGTCTTGAACGTCGAGCCGTTCAGGATGAACCCGCTGTAATGGCCGTTGCCAGGTTGAGAATTGCCGATAATGTTGTTGCCGGAAACGCCTGTCGTCTCCGTGTACGTCGCTCCGGGCACGTCGATGGACGAGTAAACCCCGTTGTAGAGGTAGCCGTGGAAATTGCCGCTCGCGTCCTCGTAGATGCCGACAATGTTGCTGCCGGAGATGCCCCGCGTGTTGGTCGAGATCGCGCCGGGGTAACTGATCGTCGTGTACGTCGAGCCGTCGAACAGGAAGCCCTGAGTAATGCTGCCGTTGCTATAGTAGCCAACCGCGTTGCTGCCGGAGATGGCAGTCGCTTGCGAGGCCACCGAGCCGGGCGGGTCGAGGCTCAGATAGACAAGACCGGCCTTCGCGTCCGGTGGGCTTGTGATCACGCAGGCCAATGCCGCACAGACCAAAATCACCAGGCGCACGCTCATACGGTTCCCCTTTCACTATTCAAATACCAGAATAACCATCCGAAATCTAATATAAAACAGAGATACTGAATTTCATTGACCTAGAAATGAGACAGGTGGTCAAAAAAATCGACGGTTAGAATTGGTATCTTTCGCCCTGTATTCAATCGCCAAGCTTTAGCATTCCACCCCTCTCTTTGTATTTGTTATGCGCGGCTACCGTTATAATCGCGCCAGCTTGTCCTAACGAATATTCCACCTCACTCCAACAACACCGACCAAGCCCAAGGACAACAACAGCATGGTGGCCGGTTCGGGGACTGTAGAGCCGCCCTTTGCCAGTTCTCGAATCTCGGTACTTGATAGGACATGGTTATACACTGCTACGTCATCAATAACCCCTTTAAAGAAGTACCATGTCGTCTTCTGATAAGAACCGATTGATGATAAGGCCAGTGCGCCAAATCCGTTAAACAGGTCCAGGTTGCTAACATTTGTACTGCCTTCAAGCCCCCCATCAACCCATATCTCGATCTTGTCACCATTAGCATAGGTGCCAACGATGAATTGCCATTGCCCATGGTAAATTGTACCGCCGCGTGCAAAGAACAAGTTCCCATCTGACAGCTTAACCATTATTCAGTAAACGCCTGAGATGTCTGTTCGTAATGCAATTTCACCGCTCTCCAATCCCTTATAAACAATGGGCACATCATTTGTACCGTCCCGCTTTACCCAAGCTGGATATGGCGATCGCGGGCGTATCAGGCGTCAGGATTTCGGGGATGCCCATATAATCATTGGTTCCATCGAAACTATAAGCACTGTCCGCATTCCCAAATCTATCGGCCGACAAACCTGCACCGTAAACTGTCCCATCGTAACCGCTGATCACATCATCTGTATTGCCGCTAAAAGGATAGTGGGCTACAAGGCTGCTCAACGCTACATTAGGATATGACAATACAGATGCCACGATCAGAGACGCTACAAGAAGTAGCTTTTTCACATTCACCCTCATCATCGTTTGAAAAAGTCAATAACGGCCTTGCCTTTGAATTCGTTATTTAAGAAACTAATTTCTCCGTCCCCAATACCACTCCTTGCCGAAACTACGCCCTTGGAACACCAGAACATAACGAAATGTCTGCGCGAGCAAGTCCGCCACTTGCCTGATTTTTTCCGCCTTGCCCTGACCATCATAGACCGGCATCCAATATTCTTTTAGCCAGTTACTCCCTGCCTCTTTATTGTTGCTTACCATTATGGTGTACCATCGCCCGCCCTTTGGAGCGGCTTCTATTAACTCCTTCACTAAGTCGTCAACGTTCATTTGACATTTCTCATTTTTCTCACTGCGAACGTGCCGCAGTGCTCTACCCGATGGTTTGGAAAACTCACCAGGGATAAGGTCACCTGGGCCAAACTCATCTTCTGAATCCGAGATAGCCTTTAGCTCAGCCACCGCTGCGGCATAGATAATTAAAGTGCGCCGAGAGTCGTCAATAGCTCTATGTGCGGTACCTTGGTCCATTTGCCCATCAGCAGCCAAATCATTTAATCGATAGCTACTGCGCTTCGGCCATGCCCTCCTGGCCATCTTTAACGCGCAAGAAACTGGATTGCGAAATTCAGGAATGCCGTTCATCCTTGTGGCATTACTTAGAAACGCAATGTCGAAATCTGCATTGTAGGATACAAGGCGAAGATCTCCGACAAAATCTGCAAATGCTTGGAGTGCTTCACTTGGTGGCTCGCCCTCGCGCTCTACCATCTCTTGTGTTATGCCCGTTATATCCGTGATCTCTTTCGGTATAGGCTTGGAGGGCTTGATGAACGTCTGAAATGTGTCATGCGTCGTGAATCCCTTTTTGAATTTGATGGCGCCTATCTCAATGATTTCGTGACGCAAAGGATCAAGACCTGTGGTCTCAAGATCAACGACTATAAAAGAATCAGGAAGAAGGTCAGTTGAAATCTGTTGAATCCCGCTTTTACGCTTGGAAAGTGAGAAGTAAGCAACGAAGATGGCGATAACACAGATAATAAAAAGTAGCTTCATGCGTGTGCTCAAAAAAAACAGTGCAACGGTTAGATCGACACATAGCCGGTTATGCGACGCAAGCTCTTGACATCCGAAGATAGCCGGCGTGTTATATGACTGCGCTGCTCGTCTAAATCCCAGCCATGATCGATTCGTTCCATCATGTTTGTGACATAAGCTGATTTCTCCAAATATCCGAGAAATTCATGAAGGTGTCCTTTCTCGTAAAGTGTCTGTCTCCGCCATTCGCGTTCGAGCTCCAGCCACAACGGAATGACGTGAAAATGAAAGTGCTTGATGTCACCCCGTAACGATGAAAACAGAATGTCTTTGGGATTAAAGTGCTTTTTCAGCGCACGGGCAACTTCAGTCAGAGCCGTGCCAACTCCTCTCAGGACAGTAGCATTGACTGCAGTCCTACAGGAACCAGCACGTGCTTTATAAGCCACTACTGTGTGTCCTTTCGCCATGGATGGAGCACCGAGGAACGCGAACCAATTCCCGCGGTCAAAGAAAACACGTAATTCTAAGTCCGGCCGGTTACAGAATGGACACGGTTTCTGCATTTTCTGTCCAGTAAAGCGCAAAACCCCGTCCTTTGTTAAAAAACGGGGTCCTGAGATTCGTCCATATAACCCTCACGCCAAATTGCAGGGTTTTGGAACAGTATGTTGATCACCTTTACATGAGATAGCCTAATAGCACGATATCCGTTTGAAATCTACCATTAAATAAGCCTGTCGAATGTCATCGGTGGCATGAAGAAGAATGACCGATCAAAGAGGGGCAAAACGACCGCCTGACATGTACGCGTTTTCGAACCGCAATCGATGAGCGGGTCGGTCTGCCAAACATCAACATTTTATCGTCAAAGGAACCGGCATCTGCGGGGATGCACCCGTTTAACCCCAGAGTTAATAGATGCGTCCGACATGCACCTGTAAGGCTTGTTACTTGCAGTGCGCTGCTACCGCTACAAGTGCGCCAGCTCCTCCTTGTATTTCGTTACCCGGCCGTCGGTATCGTTAAGGACCTGGAGATGTGCCTTCGCTCGAAGGGCTTATCATGCACCTTTCTCCAAGGCCACGATTCTCTCTTCTAACGGCGGATGTGTCATAAAGAGCTTGCGGAGGCCCGACTTCGGCGCGCCGGAAATCCCGAAAGCCGCCACTTGGTCAGGAAGATGCGGGTGATCGACGGTCTTCTGGAGACGACGAAGGGCTGCAATCATCTTGTCGCGGCCCTCGATGGCTGCGCTTCCCGCATCGGCCCGAAATTCCCGCTGACGACTGAACCACATGACGATGAGGCTGGCCAGGATCCCGAAGACCACTTGGGCTAGGATTGTGGTTATGATAAAGGCAGGACCATGCCCCCGTTCGGTCTTGAAGACGACGCGGTCCACAAAATGACCAGCCACACGGGAGAAGAAAATCACGAATGTATTGACGACGCCCTGGATCAGCGTGAGCGTCACCATGTCTCCATTGGCGACGTGGCTGATTTCATGACCGAGGACCCCCTCTACCTCGTTGCGTTGCATGGCTCGGAGCAGCCCCGAACTTACGGCCACCAGCGCCCGGTCCCGGCGCATTCCCGTGGCGAAGGCATTTACGTCCGGGGAGTCATACACGGCCACTTCCGGCATGCCAATGCCCGCAGCCGTCGCCTGCCGTTTAACGGTGTTCACAAGCCAAGCTTCTACGTCATTACCGGGTTTATCTATCACACGTGCACCGGTCAACCGTTTGGCGGTCCATTTGGACATGGCCAATGATATGAAAGATCCGCCGAAGCCAAAGACCGCGGCGAAGATGAGCAGCTTGGTCATGTCAAGGTCGATGCCGCTTTCATCAAGAATACGGTCAACCCCGAGAATGCGCAAAACTATGGTGAGGACTAAAATAACGGCTATATTCGTAGCCAAAAACAGTAACACCCTCTTCATTCTTCTCATACCTCCTATCTCAACATACCTTCGATCTGGAATGAAACTGAAAAAGCTCTATCCCGTTTTCGTAAAGATACTGCATGCGACGGATATTACCGCGCTCGTATTCACACCGATGTCAATACGTCCGCATCGTGATCAATCTCATCAAGCGCCGCCGTATGAAATTTTCTGGGAATCCTGATCCCCCCAACCGTTTCATGAACATCAGGCCTTTTCTGCCATCTTGAGGAATGCTTCGACTCATCTTTAAAGATTGCCGAAAAAATGACAGGCGATGTTGGGGATATAGTTGTTCTCATGGAACTGTTAAAGATGAGCATAAGGGAATGCCAACGCGGGTTGAGCGCGGAGTTGTCTCCGGCAGATATTATGTGGAAGCCGAATGTATGAGCAATTTTCATCGCTGGCTCAAAGGTGTCAACGGCGCAGTAGCTATGATTGTTTAACAGTATATCGACTGGTCCGAGTTCGTTTTCACTGTGATCACAGGAGACAGTGTTTGCTGTAACCAGGTTGATTCTTGAGATCTGTTTAATCCCACATAAAATACCTCAATTCCAACGTGTTTTCGATAGGTTCAGCGTGGTTCATGAAATAGAATTTCTCGACCTCTTCTGTCCATAAATGGCTTAGGCCATTAGTCTCCGCAACGGATTCGAGCCACGCAATCTCCGCATCGTGAATCCGTCCGTCAGATATCGATAGTCGCAATCCGTCCCTTATAAAACTAAGGGCGACGTTGGTTTCAGAGAAACAAGGTGGTGAGTCGTCTATGTATTTGTTCTCTAAAATTTCCTCAATTGTAAGTGCACAAAATTTTGATTCAAAACCGAGCATTTTACCGATACTCATCACCATGTTCTTCTCATCATCATGTATCTCGCGATCTTTTCGGATCAGAAGAATTAAACCCTTATAGTATAGGCTACGATCAAACAAAGATATTCTCATAAAAAACCCTCATGCCCCGTGGGGCGCCACGAAGCATGAAAATAAACAAGGTCATTCCCGCGAAAGCGGGAATCCAGGGTTTTATTTTCGTAATAAACTTTTGAGTCTTGGAAATCCTTTGCCTACAGGCAAGGAGGGTTTCTACCATGTTGCGACAGGACGAACAACTACAGAACTTCAATCATCAATAGCAAACCAATCGAATTCAATCGACGCAACCATTGAACCCACCATCATCAAGCTCGCGGTCAGTTCTCGCTAACTCATTTTTCGGATGGACTATTAGCCTGCAACGCGCTTTACGATCTTCTCTGCAATGAGGTCATTGAATTCCCGCAAGAGCACGCGCTCATGGGCATCGATCATGCCGTCGGCATGCGCGATTTCTATGATCTCTTCATACTCGGAATTCTTGATGATATGGTCCTCTATTGCCTTCTTTATGATGTCTTCGAGCTTTTGTCCGCTTTTGGTGAGCATAGTTTTCCTTCCCCCATATGGTTTGGGAAAATATATAAAAAAAAGGAGGTCTTGTCTACAGAATTAAGAACTGATGTTGAGCCAATAAAAATCTTTGAGCGTTCTCAGCATGAACGATTGCTGCGTGGCAGCGCGCACTTATGATGCCATTTGTTCTTAAACGACTTCAGGAAGCACGAATGACCACGGTTGTCTGAAAGATTGGCTTTCGATATGTGAACAGTTCCCTCCGCATTCGATGAACGGGTCGGTTCACAAAACATCACGCTTTAACGTCAAAGGAACCAGCAACTGCGAGAATGTACTGTTTCACCCCGCATTCGTTGCTCCGGGCGGATTATCGAGACGCACCCTTTGTATTTACTCGTATGAGTGTTAATGAGAAAATTAATCGTAACATGTAATCGTATGGCAGCCAACCGACCGATGTCGAAAAACACATTTTTCGAGGAAATAACGAGGATTAGGCGGCTTGATCTTCGGTTCGATTTCAAATCGGAGTTGCCGGCACAATAGACAATTTGAGAAAAATGGCCGGCTGACAGACTATACCGCAACGAACTCGATTTTAACACGCATTCCGGTTGATTCGGCAATCTTTTCCAAGGTTTTGAGCGTGAAGCCCTCATACTGGCCGCTCTCGATTCTCGAAATTGCCTGCTGACTGGTGCCCATAAGCTTTGCCAGTTGCTTTTGCGTTAATCCCTTCTTCGCACGCAGTTCCGAAATCTTTATTGCCAGCATGAGAGCTTGCTTTTCTTCTTCGTAATGCGCTTTGAACTCGGGATCTTTAATGTCTTCCCTCAACCTGCTTTGGAATGTACGAACTTTGCCTTTTTTCATCTTTCACCTCCCGCAGGAAATCTACGTATCCAGTCTTCCATGCGTTTTTCAGCTAATTCAATATCCTGCTTTTTCAACTGCTGCGTTTTCTTTGATAATGCGTGTACCAATACAATCTGATCAAACATCTGGAAAAAGTAGAGGATGCGGAACTGGTTCGAGCTATGCTGTATTCTCAATTCTCTTATTTTACCCCTGACAATATCAGCATAGGGCCGTTTGAGATTCGGCCCCTGCTCTTCCAAAAGCGACAGGTACGCAGCCACTTTAGCACGTGACTTCTTGTCTAATCCATCCAGGAAATCATCAAGTGGTGAATCGCCCCGCTCAGAAGTATAAAACACTGTATTGTACAAGCACACCTCCGCGCCACGTGCATTAGATACATCATGTTTGATGTATTGTCAAGCAGATCTATTCGTACACCTGTTATTGTTGGTTTCGTGATTCCAAATATTACTGTGATTATGGATCTTCTTTCCAAGATATATGAACCCCCAAAGAATAAAAGCAAAATGTGAAACAACGAAAGGGCAGATCGCGGAAAGGGAAATAATTCGTTTCGGGCAAATTCTCCTGATGCTTTCCAATGCGGAGCTATAGGGAAGCTGTCAAATTACAAAGGGGTTAGGATTGGTTCCTAAACGCCTGTATCGTAATGGCGCCCTGGCGCGGACACGAACCATGGACCAAATGGTTGACCGCCTGTTAATTGGAGTGCATGGATCAAAATCGCGGGACTGTAGCGGGATAGAATTTGCTCGTTTGAAGGGTAGTGATTCGTTACGTTTTTGATTTTACTGGAGCCGATGAGCGGGATTGAACCGCTAACCTGTCGATTACGAATCGACTGCTCTACCGTTGAGCTACATCGGCTCTGCAAATCGGTCTTTTAGGAGATTTTTGAAAGGCTGGGTTTATTTATCCCAAGGGGGGCGGCTTGTCAAGATTTTAAAGCGCCGCTCGATGCCGGCGGCCTTCGGGAAGGGAGGGCATGACGGGAGATGCCCGGCCTGGAGATCATGCTTTGCCTTGACTTTGAAGTCAGGTTTGATATGATTCCGGTCATTTCAAGGAGGGACGACCATGAACGAGAGGCTGAAGAGACTTCTGACGATAACGCCCCTGAAGATAACCGTCTTTGTCATCCTGATTGCCCTGATCCTCTTTTTCATGGACATTCCCTTCATCCGCTTCATGGAACTGCGGGCGCTGGACCTCCGGATGGTCTCCCGGGGCAAGGTTGCCCCCGGCGGTGAAACCGTCATCGTTACGATCGACGAAAAGAGTCTCAAAGAACTGGGACGCTGGCCCTGGCCGAGAACGACGATGGCCAGGCTTCTCGACAAGTTGAAGGCATACGGAGCCAAGGCGGTGGGATTCGATGTCGTGTTCGCCGAGCCCGACGAAAACGCGAGCCTGAAGACCATCGCCGAGATCACGCGGGAAGCGCGGCAGATGGGAATCCAAGACAGGAGGCTCTCGGCCCTCATCGAACGGAAACGGGCCCTGGCCGACACCGATGCCGCCCTCGCCCGGTCGATCCGGAATGCCCAGAACGTCACCCTGGGGTATTTCTTCCACACCTCGCAGAGGGATATCACCCATCTCTCCCAGGAGGACATCGAGCTGCAGGCCGAGAGCATCGCCAATTCCCGGTATCAGTTTGTCCAGTCGAAAACCACGCCCGACGATTCCCTGCTGATTCATGCCTATGCCGCCGTGACGAACCTGCTGCCTCTCACCGATGCCGCCGAGAACAGCGGCTACTTCAATGCCTTTCCCGACAGCGACGGGTCGATCCGGTGGTCGCCCCTGGTGATCAAGTTCGGAGAAAACTATTACTCCTCGCTGTCGCTGTCTCTGCTGCTGCAATACCTGAACTGGCCCGCGCTTTCCCTGAGACTGGCCGATTTCGGCGCCGAAGGGGTGAATCTGGATCGGCTCTTCATCCCTACGGATGAGTACGGGAGGATGCTGGTCAACTATCTGGGGCCGGCCGAGACCTTTCCCCATTATTCGGTTTGCGACGTCCTCAACGACCGGCTCGCTCCGGAGAAATTTCGCGACAAGATCGTGATCGTGGGAGCGACGGCCACGGGCATCTACGACCTGCGGGTGACGCCCTTCAGCGCCGTCTTTCCGGGGGTGGAAATCCATGCCACGGTCATCGACAACATACTCCACAAGAACTTCCTCAAGCATTCTGCCTGGACGACTTTCCTGGACGTTTGCAGCATCATCCTCTTCGGCCTGATCATGGGCATCGCCGTTTCCAGGATCCGGGCCGTGCAGGGGATGCTTCTGGCGCTGGCGCTGCTGGTGGCCTTCGGTATCGTCAACGCGGCGGTCTTCTCCCGGTTCAACACCTGGCTGAACATGGTTTTTCCCGTTCTGACGATGGTGGCCGTCTATCTGGGCATCACCATTTACCGGTACGTGACGGAGGAGCGTGAAAAGAAGAAGATCCGGGGAGCGTTTCAGTATTACCTCACTGCTTCGGTTATCAACGAAATGCTCAAGGATCCCTCCAAGCTCAAGCTGGGCGGTGACAAGAAGGACCTATCCGTCCTCTTTTCCGATATCCGCGGATTCACCACCGTTTCGGAAAGACTGACCCCCGAAGAGTTAGTCCATCTGCTGAACGAGTACCTGACGGCGATGACGGACCTCGTCTTCAAATATGACGGCCTCCTCGACAAGTACATGGGCGACGCCATCATGGCCGTTTTCGGCGCGCCGCTGGACCAGCCGGACCACGCCATGCGCGCCTGCAGGACGGCGCTGGACATGATGGAGGAACTCCACGTGCTGCAAAAGAAATGGTCGGCTGAGGGCAAGCCCCCCCTCGACATCGGCATCGGAATCAATACCGGGGAAATGGTCGTAGGGAATATGGGTTCGCTGATGCGCTTCGACTACACCGTCATGGGCGACAGCGTCAACCTCGGATCGCGGCTGGAAGGGATCAACAAGGAGTATGGAACGAACATCGTCATCAGCGAGTTTACCCAGGCTGTCGTGAAGGACTCGCTTTTTTGCCGGGAACTGGATTCCGTCCGGGTCAAGGGCAAGAAGCTGCCGGTACGGATCTATGAGCTGCTCGGCGATCGTGCAATGTCCCAGGACAAGGTGGAATTCGTCAGTTACTTCGAGGAAGGTCTGTCCATGTACAAACGGGGCCTCTGGGACGAGGCGATTATCCTGTTCCGGAAGGTTCTGGAGCTGAAGCCCGGCGATCCGCCCTCCGCGCTTTATATCAAGCGATGTGAGATGCTGAAGGAAAACCCACCCGAAGGCGAATGGGACGGCGTTTTCACGATGACCACGAAATAAGAAGGAGCAGGACCGGGGGCTCCGGCTGCAGCGGCCGGAGACCCCTTACGCATAGAAGATGTCATTGACGGCAGACCAGAAATATCGGAGTTGGGTAGAGGTCAACCTGGACAATTTCACCGCCAACTGGGAAGCGATGAGAACGCTCGTCGGTCCCGCTGTGAAGATACTCCAGGTGGTAAAAGCGGATGCTTACGGCCACGGGGCCATCGAAATCTCCAATGTCGCCCTTCGAAACGGCGCCTGCGCCCTGGGAGTGGCCAACGCCGATGAGGGCGTGCAGTTGCGGGTCGGAGGCATCATCGCCCGCGTTCTCATCCTGAGTCCCTCCACCGACCGGGAAATCGGCGAGATCATCAAGTACGACCTGACGCCGTCCGTTTCGGATCTCGGCTTTGCCCGGCAGCTTCAGCAGTCCTGCCGCAAGGCGAACGTCCGAGTGCCGATCCACATTGAAGTGGACACGGGCATGGGCCGGGGAGGCATCCTGCACACCGAAGCCCTTGCCATGATCGAGGAGATCTTCCATCTTCCCAACATTGCCGTCGAGGGCGTCTTCACCCACCTGTCCATAAGCGAGATCCCGGACGACTACAACCTGATGCAGAGGCGTCTTTTTGAGGAACTTTTGGAAAAGCTGGAGGCGAAGGGAATTCCCGTCCCCCTGAAGCACATGGCCAACAGCGGCGCCGTGCTCAACTATCCAGCCTTTCACATGGATATGGTACGGCCGGGACTCATGTCCTACGGCATCTATCCTTCGCCGGAAACACGGTCCAAGGCTTCTCTCGTCCCCGTCATGAGCTTCAAGACCCGGGTGGTGCTCCTGAAGAAGTTCCCCTCCGGATACAGCATCGGCTATAACCGGACCTACCGAACGGAGGGCCCGGCCCATATCGCCACCATTCCCGTCGGCTACGGCGACGGGTACGGACTGATGCTCTCCAACCAGGGGGAGGCCCTCATCCGGGGGAAGCGGGTTCCCATCGTGGGGCGGGTCTCCATGGACATGTGCACGCTCGACGTCAGCGATGTCGAAGACTGCCGTGTGGGCGACGAGGTCGTCCTCATGGGCAAACAGGGACGGGAATGCATTGCCGCCGACGACATCGCCAAGCGCGTCAATACGATCAGCTACGACGTTCTCTGCGCCCTGGGGAAGCGGGCGCCCCGGATATATATCCAGAAGGGGAAGAAGGATGCCGTTGAGCCGCAGCTTCGGCGGATCTTCATTCCCGACGAGGAGCGCTCCATCTCCCGGATCGACAACATTATTCGCCGCTGCTTCCAGACCAGGGCGCGCAATGAGGAGCTGGGCGACGCCATCTATTACGAGATGTTCGAGACCCTCTTCGGCAAGGAAGACCGGCAACTGGAGCTCCGGACGGATTTTCGCTACGACATCCGCGTCTCCAAACTGACGGATCGGGACGCCCTGCCGGATCGTCTCACCGGCGATTATTTCAGGCTGGCGACCCATATCGGGTACACCAAGGCGATCCGGGATCATGTCTTTCTGATCGGCTGCGCCCTCGACAACGAACAGCTGGCCGCCTTCTTCGAGGACAAGCGATGCGAATACCGCTGGCTGCTCAACCGCGGGGACGATTTGGTCATGGAGCGAGACTTTCGCATCGACCGGGTTCGAATCGATAACGAAGACGTTCCCATTATCTCCTCCGGTTTCACGGAGCGGGGATACGAGGTCTGGTGCGGCGACGAGCGGCTGAAGAAGAAGCGGAACCGCCGGGTCAAGGTGGAAATCGAGATCGAAACGCTCAAGTCGAAGCTCAACAACCTCTATTCCGTTTATGTGGTCTACCCGACCCGGGGGCTCGACATCACCTTCGATTACGAGGGAACGGACTTCAAAAACGTGCGCGAGGTGAGCTATTTTTCGGGGAAGCATCCCTATCCCCGCATCAGCCGCGAGAAGGGGAAATGGATCAAGCTGAAGATCGACGAAAACGACTGGATCTTCCCCAACAGCGGTGTCACCTTCATCTGGGACCTGTAGGAAGCG
>JAFGIO010000055.1 GCA_016929555.1 Deltaproteobacteria bacterium
CCGAGAAACTCGATCTGATTGATCGGCAGCATCAGATCCCGGAGCCTGGCGGGACGGAATAGATGCTCGTTGTTGTAAAGGTCCAGATTGGGGATTTTATGGAGCGGGATGCCGGGAACCAATTCCGGGTAGGGAGGGCCCGATATGACCTCCACGTGATGTCCCAATTCCTTGATGGCCCGGCTGAGATATTTGACATAAACACCCTGCCCGCCGCAGGTGGGATTGCCTCGATAGGTCAGGATGCAGACCCGCAACGGTTCATCCCGGTTCATCTTGACGGCTGCTCTTGTAGAGCGGATATGCCTCACTTTATATTTTCCTTATCAAGAGGGAAGACAGCTGTACGCCTTTTCCTTCCCTTCGGATTTTACGGACATGAACCCTGACCCGCAGCGCTTACCGAAGCTTGCTTTTGAGCAGGGTTTCCGAATTCTCGAACATCCGTTCCACTTCCTCGCCCGTCAATCCGGCACCCTGGGCGATCCTGCGGGCCGTCTGCAGGGAAACGAGATCCTGGGGCGAATGACTGTCTGTATTCAGGACAAGGGGTGCACCCGCCTTGCGTGCCACTGCAACGACATGCCCGTTTGCCAGACTGTGTCCTTTGCGGGTTGTCACCTCCAGGTAAACGGCCTTTTTCGCGGCCATAAAGGCCTCATCTTCCGAAATCAGGCCCGGGTGTGCGAGAATATCGACGGAGGCTTCGAGGGCGGCCCTGTTTGTTCCAGCCATGACCGGCTCCGCAATGGTCTCTCCGTGAACTACAACGATGAGGGCTCCCAGCACTCTGCACTCATTCGCCAGTTCGCCGATCATGGAAGGCGGCACGTGGGTCAATTCGATTCCCGGCAGGACTGCAATGCCATAGGCTTCCGTAAGCTTTCGGCAGACCGTTGCGATTCTGGGGATAATGAAATCGACATTGGAATGATCCCCATGATCGGTAATAGCCAGGGCTCGATACCCTTTTACGACAGCTCTTCTCACGAGTTCTGATGGGATGAGCTCCCCGTCACTGAATATCGAATGCGTATGAAGATCAATCACGGAAAGACCCCGGCAATGGAAATCGATCGACAGAGAACGTAACACGAACTCGTGAAGTTAGCTTCTTAACAGATTTGTATCGCAAGGTCAACATAGAATGCGTTCTTTTCGCCATTCTCATGGCTGCATCATAGATAATCGAACCATTGGTCTTCGATCATCCGGAAATTCAATTGGACTTCATCGGCTCCCTTGACAATGGGTCCATGTCCCGTCAGCAGGTATTCGATATCCAGGGTGCTGATCCTTCGGATACTTTCCTTTAAAAGATCTCCATTCCCGCCGGGCAGATCGGTTCGTCCGATGCCCCGGTTGAACACCACATCGCCCGCGAAAAGGGCCTTTCTCTCCGGCCAGTAGAGGCAGATGGATCCCGGCGAATGTCCCGGTGTGAGAAGCACCTGGAAATGATGGCTGCCGATCGTCAGATCCCCTTCCCTCAAAAAGAAATCGGGCTCCGGCACCTTGAAATAATGGCCGGCGAGCTTCTTCAGCAATTCGTGGTCCTCGATGCTGATGGCCATGCGGGTCCGGTTCCCGAAAATCTCCCAGGCCTCCTGATGATCGGGGTGTCCGTGGGTGATGATCACAACGTCGATGTCGTCCCGGGAAAGGTTCAGGGCCTTGAGCTGCCTTTCCACATGGCCGAAGAGGTGACGATGGCCCGGATCGACGAGAATCTTTCTGTCCCCATCGATCAGATAGGTGTTGCAGTTGTTTTCGCTGTAATCGTTCCAGATGAATCCGTAAAGTCCGTCAAAGATCTTCATGGGATTTGTTCCTCGCCCGATTTTAGAATTCGATGCCGAAATGAATCATCGGTGTAAAGATACCTTCCAGGGATTCTGTCGTATACCAGTCCGGTGGGCTCTGAAGCAGGTCGTTTAAAGATTTCGTCATCCGATAGGGGTTGTCGTCCCGGACCTCCGGGGGGATGAAATCCTTTGGAAACCTGCCGAAATCGTCCTGCATAAACGACAATTTGAAGTGCCACGAACCATTCGAACCCGCGGGCTCCCTGCTCGCCCTTCCGTCATCCATGGATCCTGAATCCCTGCGTTCCTCCGGGAGGACCCCTTTCAATTGCTCCATGAGCCCGCCCTTGGAGATTCCTGCCGGCGCCTCCGGAGCGAGATCCCATCGGACCCGGAACGGTTCCCGATCGAAAGGACGCCATGCCTGCGCGGTGGCAGAATAAAACAGACAAAAAGCGGCTATAAGCAATAGAATACGGTGTTTCTCCGACATCTCGATACCGAAAACTTGAAAATCAAGAAGGATTCCGGGGGAGCTTCAATTTCTGGTCCACATACAGGCTATCGGCACACTTCATATGATTCAAACCCATCAGGACCTCGACACTGGTCTTGAATCGTTTTGCGATCTCAGAGAGCGTATCGCCTTTCTTCACCCGATAGATCGTTACATGCCGTCGTTGATCCCCAACGGCATTCCTTTTCACCTTTGATCCCTTTTCCCCCTTGTCGTCCTTTCCCGCCCCGGCTCGCACGCAGAGCCTTTGACCGACAAGCAGGGGGGCGTCGAAGTTTATACCGTTCAGTTTCAAAAGATTGCCTACGGTTGTATGATGCTTCGAGGCGATCTTCGTAAGGGAATCTCCCCGCCTCACCACGTGGATGGCGGCCGCTGTACGGGGAGAAGCGCCGCGTCCTCCCTCGGATAGTTTCACCGGCTTTCGGGATGCACCCGAATCCGAGACCGAACCCGCATCAACCGGCCCCGCTGCAAGACAATCTCCAACCGCCAGGGCAAGGGCGCGGGCAATTTTTTTCCTGCCTTGCTGCGACCGCAACAGGGTCTCTTCCTCTGGATTCGAGATGTAGGCCGTCTCCACCAGCAGCGAGGGAATCTCCGGGAGCTTGAGGACCGCAAAGGGTGCCGCCTGCGCGTTTCTGAACTTTAGCTGGCCGATCCCTTCGAGACGAGCGATAAATTTATCTGCAAAGCCCCTGGACTGATTGATCGTGTTGGTTTGGCACATGCTCAGGATAATGGCGCCGGATTCCTCCGGATTGATCTCGTCGTCGGGCGAACCGCCGATAATATCGGCCAGGTTTTCATTGTACGCCAGGAGTCTCGCGGCCTCGCTGGTGGCGGCGCCGTTCGATAGGCAGTAGACGGAACTTCCCCTGGCACGTCTGTTTCGGGCGGCATCGGCATGAATGCTGACGAACAGATCGGCCCCATATTCCCTGGCGATGTTCAAACGCTTGCGGAAGGAAAGGTAGTAATCACCTTCCCGAGTCAGAAAGGCCTGGTAGTTGCCCGACCTGTTCAGGATATCCCTGAGTTTTCTTGCGATATCGAGAACGACGGTCTTCTCATAGGTGCCCCTTCGGCCCACGGCTCCGGGATCGTCGCCCCCGTGTCCCGGATCGATGACGACGATCTTGGCCTTTCTCGCACTCTTGATCTGTTTTCTGGCCTGACTCTCCTTCTTTTCGATAGCCGGCAGTTCGATATCCACCACGACCCTGTAAGGTTTATCCTGAAATTCCTTCAGCTTGAATATGCGAACCTCCACACCCTCTGCCAAGGTCAATTCGACCTGGATTGTCCTTTCTGGGAGTGCACTGACGGTAATACCCCGAAGGCCCGGTTTGTCCAGGACTCGCTTGAACGGCAGGTCTTTTTCAAAGGAAGCATTTCGAAAGGTGAGCGTCACCTTGCCCGGACCCCGGTTGTCGTCACAAAGCGCGTCGTCGTCGGTATCGACGACGACGCGCGTATGGTCCGGCGCCGACCAGTGCCGGATGTTGAGGATCGACGTCGCCCGGGCGCTTGAGGGCAAAAGCAGGCATATCGCAATAACGATTGCCGTCAGGGCTATGATGCGGCCTTTTCCACTCTGGGGCATGATACACTTTTTCCTCAATAGGTTCGCACCAATCTAACAGATTGATTGCGGTACATCAACCCCGCCCGAAGAAAAAACGTGCGGGATGAATCACCGTTGATTTTTCCCCCCGGCGGGTATAAGGGTCTCTTATACCGGTTTGCGTAGCGATAGACAAGAAAGAACGGAGGGGCGGCGATCTCCTCCGCTTTTGCCGGCACATCGGTACCGGCACGGGGATTACAGTCATGAACGGTCTATTCCTTGCTCTCATCATTGCCATACTGGCGATCATCGCGATCGTTCAGACCGTTCTCATCCTGCGCAGGTCCGCTATTGACGCGGAACCTCTTCAGCAGGCCCTCCGGTCCCTGGAAAGATCCCAAGAACGAACGGAACGGTCCGTCAGGGAGGAGATCGCCGCCAGCCGCCAGGAACTTGGCCGTACGCTTCAATCGTTCAACGATTCGGTGATCAAGTCCCTGTCCGTCATGAATGAATCCCAGCAAAAGCAACTGGAGACTTTCTCCGAGCATCTGTCCAGACTGACGGAATCGAATCAGCATCGGCTCGACGTTCTCAAAACGGTCCTTGAGGAGAAGTTCAGGACGCTTCAGGAAGATAATGCAAGGCAACTGGATTTGATTCGGGCGACGGTCGACGAGAAGCTTCAGGGCACCCTGGAGAAACGGCTTGGCGAGTCCTTCCGCCAGGTCAGCGAACGGATGGAACAGGTTTACAGGGGACTGGGCGAGATGCAGGTCCTTGCCGCCGGCGTCGGCGATCTGAAGCGGGTGCTTACGAATGTAAAGACGCGCGGCACCTGGGGAGAGGTGCAGCTCGGGGCGATGCTGGAGCAGGTGCTCGCAGCGGATCAGTATGACGTCAACGTCGCCACGCGCGACGGCGGCGAGAGGGTCGAATTCGCCATCAAGCTGCCCGGGCGCAGCGACGACAAGGAGGAGATCGTCTGGCTTCCCGTCGATGCCAAATTCCCTCTGGAAGACTATCAACGGCTAACGGACGCCCAAGAGAAGGCCGACGCGCCTACCGCCGAAACGGCCGCCAGGCAGCTCGAGAGCAGGATCAAACAATGCGCGGCGGACATCGGCAACAAGTACCTGAATCCTCCGAGAACGACGGATTTCGGTATCCTTTTCCTGCCCACGGAGGGGCTGTTCGCCGAAGTCATCGGTCGCCGGGGCCTTGCCGAATACGTTCAACGGGAACACCGGGTCATGATCGCCGGCCCCACGACCCTCTGGTCCCTCCTAAACAGCCTGCAAATGGGCTTCAGAACCCTGGCGATCGAGAAGCGTTCAAGCGAGGTTTGGAACCTCCTTTCGGCCGTCAAGACGGAATGGACCAAATACGGAGAGATTCTAAACCTGGTCCAGAAGAAGCTCAACGAGGCATCCGATACCATCGAAAAGGCCCGGACCCGTTCAAGGGTCATCGGGCGGAAGCTGCGGTCTGTTCAAGAGCTCCCCGCCGACCGGTCGGAGGCTCTGATCATGGCCGACAGCGACGGCGGTACGGAAGGGGAAGAGGCATCTTGACAAGGTCCGTCCTTAATGACATACAGGGGACGAAACCTTTTCGGAAACCGCTTTCATGAAAATCAAGGAATTCTTCACAAGCAAAAAGACAACCCTTTCCTTCGAGGTCTTTCCGCCCGGAAAAGAGGATGAACCGGAAAATTTCTTTGACGACATCTCCGATCTCTGTCGTTTGAAACCCCAATTCATATCGGTCACCTATGGCGCAGGCGGCGGCAACCGCGACAAATCCCTGGAGACGGCCAACAGGATCAAAAACGGCCTCGGCAGCGAGGTCCTGGCCCATTTCACCTGCGTCGCGGCAACGAAGGACGACATCGCCGCCAATCTCGACGCCTTCCTGGATAAAAATATCGAAAACATCCTCGCCTTGAGAGGCGATCCGCCGGCAGGGCTGGACAAATTCAAGGCAGCGGCAGGCGGATTCAGCCATGCAAACGAACTGGTCGCCTTCATCAAGAGCCTGGAGAGTTTTTGCATCGCCGTCGCCGGTTATCCCGAGGGCCACATCGAGGCTCCGGACCTGCAAACCGATATTGTCAACCTGAAACGCAAGGTCGACGCCGGCGCGGACTTTGTCATCACCCAGCTTTTTTTCGATAACGATGACTTCTACCGGTTCCGGGAACGGGCAAAGAAGGCGGGCATCGGTGTACCCGTGGTTGCGGGCTTGTGGCCGATTCTGAACTACCGGCAGACCGAGCGCATCGTAACCCTCTGTGGCGCCAAAGTTCCTTCCAGTCTCGGAAACAGGATCGAACGGTTCAGGGATAAACCGGAGGATATGGAGAAATGCGGGATCGAATTCGCAATCCGTCAGGCAGAGGACCTGATCCGGAACGAGGTTTCGGGGATCCATCTTTACAGCATGAACCGAAGCGATCCCATGCGGCAGATACTGCTGGAGCTTCCCATAGCGACGTGAGCCTCAGACCCGGCCGAAGTCATCGGCCAGGCGTTCGATGTCGTCCTCGCCGAAGTATTCGCCACTCTGAACCTCGATGAAGGCGAGATCCGCGGTCCCGGTGTTCATGATGCGATGGGCCGCCCCCCGGGGGATATCGACGGCCTCGCCGCCGCGAAGCCTTATTTCCCTGTTATCGATGGTCACCACGGCTTCGCCGCTCAGCATAAACCAATGTTCGGCGCGGCGGCGGTGCCGCTGCAGGCTCAGCCGCTTGCCGGGATACACGACGATCCGCTTGACCTTGTGGTCGGCTTCGTCCGCCAGAACTCGATAGTATCCCCAGGGACGGTGATCTTCCTCATGGTTCATGATCGCCACCTCCGGCGATTTGGATAGCATGATCGGACCCGATAAGGCAACAGCTTCCTGCCC
>JAFGIO010000056.1 GCA_016929555.1 Deltaproteobacteria bacterium
ACGACGGGAAAGAGAAAGGTCATGGTCTACACGGCAAAAGACATCGACGACTGGGCCGAGATGTTCGCCCGCTGTTATGAAATGGCGGGGCTCGCGAAATCGGACCGGGTGCAGATCTGCGTGGGCTACGGTGTCTGGACCGCGGGCGTGGGATTTCAGCTCGGCTGTGAAAGATTCGGCGCTTTTGCCATTCCCGCCGGTCCGGGAAATATCGACATGCAGATGCAGTTTCTGGTCGATTTCCGAACCTCCGTCATCTGCAGCACCGCCTCCATGGCCCTGCTCCTGGCGGAGGAGGTGAACAGCCGGGGATTGCGTGATCGGATCCATGTAAAAAAAGTGATCATGGGCGCGGAGCGTTCGAGCAGCGCCCTCGTGAAGAAGGTCAAGACCCTCCTGGGCGTCGAACATGTCTTCGATATCCCCGGCCTGACGGAAATCTACGGTCCCGGGACGGGACTGGATTGCAGTTACCACACAGGCATTCACTACTGGCCCGATTACTACATCCTTGAGATCCTCGATCCCGAAACGCTGGAGCCGGTCGCCGACGGGGAAATCGGGGAGATGGTTTACACAACCCTCAAGAAGGAAGGGGCGCCCATGATCCGCTACCGTTCCCGCGATCTGACACGCCTGATCCCCGGCGACTGCCCCTGCGGATCGCCCTTTCCCAGACATGACAAGATCGTGGGACGTTCCGACGACATGTTCATCGTTCGCGGCGTCAACATCTATCCCAGCCACATCGATGAGATTCTTTCCCGACAGAAGGGGGTCGGCAGCGAATATCAGATTCACCTGGACCGTCTGGAGGACGGCAAGGATTACATGACCCTCAAGGTGGAAAGGGAAGAGGCGGGAAACCGGGACAATGACATTGCCCTGGCCGAGGCAATCGACAGAGCCGTTCACAAGGAGACGCTCGTGAGCTGTAAGGTAGAGATCGTGGACTATCAGGGGCTGCCTCGAACGGAACGGAAGTCACAGCGGTTGTTTGACCATCGCGGTTGATGGCGCCTCGGACGGGCCGAGAACCGCGCCCTTTGTTTATTAATTCCTCTGATTTTGTCATTCCCGTGAAAGCGGGAATCCAGCATTATCAGGAAATTACATAAGTCCTGGATTCCCGCCTGCGCGGGAATGACCTCTTTATAAGGCCATCTAATCGGAAAGGAGAAACGGGATCCATTTGAAGGACGAGAGAATCATGATGGGCAACGAGGCGCTGGGAAGGGGCCTCGTGGAATGCGGATGCGGGTTCTTTGCCGCCTATCCCGGGACGCCGTCCTCGGAGATCCTGGCATCTGCGGTGGGATTCGCCAAAGAAACAAATGCCCGGATGCACCTGGAGTGGTCCGTCAACGAAAAGGTGGCCTATGAAGCGGCCCTGGCCCACAGCTATACGGGGAAGCGCTCCGCCGTGGCCATGAAGCAGGTCGGCCTCAATGTCGCAGCCGATCCGTTCATGCGCTCCGCCTACATGGGCGTCGTGGGCGGATTTGTCCTTGTCGCAGCGGACGATCCGGGCCCTCACAGTTCGCAGACGGAGCAGGACAGCCGTTTCTTCGCCCTGTTCGCCAAAATTCCCGTTCTCGATCCGTCGAGTCCCGCGGAAGCGAAGGAAATGGTGCCGAAGGCCTTCGAACTGTCGGAGAAATACGAAACACCCGTCATGATCCGTCCGACAACGCGCGTTTGCCATGCCCGCCAGAACGTCGCATGCCGGCAGCCGGAGGTGATGGAAAGGACCCCTTTCTTCAAGAAAGATCCCGGCCGATGGATCGCCACGCCCCAATTCATCCCGGAGCTGCACCGCGTCCTCAACGAAAAGATCGAGAAGATTGCACGGCAGGATGATTTCATGCCCCGCTGCTTCGAGGGGGACGGTTCCCGCAGGGGCACCTGCATCATCGCTTCCGGTGTCGCCTTCGCCCATGTCTATGATCTGCTTGACGATATGGGGCTTCTCGAACGGATCGATCTCTTTCAGGTCGCGCTGCCCTATCCGTTGCATCAGGGTTTTGTCGACCGGGTTCGCTCGGAATATGAGCATATTCTCGTCGTCGAGGAAACCTATCCCGTCATCGAGACCCAACTTCTCGATCCCCGCGTCAAGGGGCGCATATCGGGCCTCATCCCCAAGCGGGGGGAGTTGACGCCCGACATCGTCCAGGGCGTTCTGGATACCTTCCTTTCTGTGGAAACTTATGATGCCGCACCGCCGGTCGCAAAGGGGAAGCGGCCGTCCCTGTGCGCGGGATGCCCCCACCGTGCCGCCTACTACGCCATCAAGACGACCTTTCCCGGGGGGATCTTTCCCAGCGACATCGGCTGCTATACCCTGGCAATGAATTTCGATGCCATCGATACGTGCCACTGCATGGGCGCCTGCATCAATCAGGGGACCGGTTTCTATTTCGCCTATGCCGGACAAAAAGATCCGCCGCCCATCGTCGTCAGCATCGGCGATTCGACGTTCTTCCACGCCGGGATTCCGGGGCTTATCAACGCGGTCTTCCAGAAGGCGCGATTCATCTTGGTCATCCTGGACAATGCCACGACGGCCATGACGGGCAACCAGCCCACGCCCCAGGTCGGGATTCGTGCGGACGGATCGCCCGGAAAACCGGTGTTTATCCCGGAGATCGTCAAGGCCTGCGGTGTCGATTTCATCAGAGAGTGCGACCCCTACGATGTGGATGCCATGAGGGCGCACTTGAGAGAGGCCGACCGCTATTGCCGCTCTTCCGAGGCGGGAATCGCCGTCGTCATCGCGAAGCACCCCTGCATCCTCGATAGAAGCGTCACAGAGAAACAGCCTGTTTTTGCCATGGAGATCACCGATGATTGCACGGGATGCGAGACCTGTTTGCATGACTTTGAATGCCCCGCCCTAATCCCCGATGAGGATGCCGGTCGTGTGGTCATCGACGAGAATCTCTGCGTCGGCTGCGGCGTCTGCGTAAACGTCTGTCCCGTGGGAGCCATCACGGCGACG
>JAFGIO010000258.1 GCA_016929555.1 Deltaproteobacteria bacterium
TATCGATGTCATCGTTCTTTCTCACATCCACGGCGATCATACGGGAGGACTCGGGAGTGTACTGGCGGAGAAACGCGATGTTGTCGCCTGGGTGCCGGTTTCATTTCCAGGGCGTTTCAAAAAGGCGCTGCTGTCTTTGGGAGTGGGCATAGAGGAGGTCTCCAAAGCCCGAGAAATTATGGCCGGTGTCTACACGACCGGGGAACTCGGCCGTGAAATCAGGGAACAGGCGCTGGTTTTGAAAACCGTCGATGGTCTGGTGGTGATTACCGGTTGCGCGCATCCGGGTGTGGTCGATGTCGTTCGCCAGGCAAAGGCGGTCACGGGTGAAGATACGGTTTACCTTGTGCTGGGCGGGTTTCACTTGGTCGGCCAACCCACGTCGCGGATTCGGTCTATTCTCCGGGACCTCCGCCGCCTGTCCGTCAGGAAAGTGGCTCCCTGTCACTGCAGCGGTGACGAGGCGCGCAAGCTCTTCAAACAGGAGTATGGAGCGGACTACATGGAATGCGGCGTAGGGCGGCGGATCACCCTGAGGATCCGCTGAGACCGTTCGCCAACATGGAAGGATTGATTCGATGCTGATTCTGAACGACCTGATCTCGACACTCGATTTCAACGCCCCCGTAAGAGACATCCGTCAGGGGCTCTTTCAAACCGGCGTGCTCACCCGATATTGCGGTCTGGCTGCGACGCTGCCCAGGGATGCCCTCCGGCAAGAGCCGCAAATGGTGCGGGAGCCCGGTTTTCTTCTGGACAAGACATCGGAGAATCTCGCCCGCATGGTTTTCTCGGAAAGTATCCTCGAATCTGCCCTTGGTATGGCGGCTATCAACTCGCTTCTGGAGGTGGATCTCGCATCGTGCGCGGAGCTCAACGCAGCGGATCTTCTCCTGGAGAAAGGGGAGGGGAAGAACGTTGCGATCATCGGGCATTTTCCCTTCGTGCCGAAAGTCCGCGAACGGGCAAAGGGCCTTTGGGTCATTGAGAGGAATCCCCGGGAAGGCGACTTCGAAGAGAGCGAGGCCGAGGACCTCATCCCCCGGGCGGATGTTGTCGCCATTACGGGGACAGCCCTGACCAATCATACCCTGGAGCATCTGCTGGAGCTTTGTAAACCAGGGGCCTTCACGGTCATCCTTGGGGCCACGACGCCTCTCTCCCCTGTTTTTTTCGACTACGGGGTACACGCCCTTTCCGGAACGTTGGTGGTCGACGCAGATCTTGCCCTTCGGTGCATCAGCCAGGGCGCCAACTTCCGTCAAATACGGGGAGTGAGGAAACTCACCATGACAAGACCCTGATGGACCGGAACCTTTCGGCCGATCTTCCCGTTGCGGAGCTTATGAATCAAGCTCAGTCACATGCCGTTTCCGGCAACGCCGCTGATCGAGAAACCGGGCTTATCCGGAAGGTCGCCCTCTATGCCTTTCTTTTGAACCTGGGGCTGGCCATTATGAAGGGTGCCCTTGCGATCCTTTCCCAAAGCCTTGCCGTGATGGCGGGTGCCATCGATTCCGGGACGGACGCACTGGCTTCTCTCGTCCTTTACGCCGGAGTCATTCTTTCCGTTCGCAAATATTCCGCATTTCCCCTGGGTCTTTACAAGATCGAAAACCTCATCGCGGTCTTCGTGGCCCTCTCCATTTTCTTCGCCGGCTATGAGATCGCTCGAACAGTCTGGTTCGGGTCGGGGGCTCCGCCGGAGATCTCGACAGGCATCGTCGCTCTGCTCATCGTAGGAAGCATGGCAACGTTTGCGTTCGGCCGTTATGCGATGATGATAGGGCGGCGAACGGCGTCGCCGACCCTCATGGCTGAAGGCCGGCACCGGCAGGTGGATGTTCTTTCGTCCCTTGTGGTCCTGGCCTCGGTGCTTCCTGCCTATTTCAAGTGGAATTTCTCTCCCTTCGGTGTTACTTTCGACCAGATTGCGGCATCCGTGGTGCTGATTTTCATCGCGGTGGCGGGATGGGAGATGCTTTCCGATGGCATGCGGGTGCTGCTCGACGCCTCCGTCGATTATGACACCCTGGCACAGGTTAGGGGGATTTTGAATGCGCACCCGATGGTGGTGAGCGTTCAGTCCCTTATAGGGCGTAACGCAGGACGCTTTCGATTTCTCCAAACGAATATCACCTTGAGAACAGGGGACCTTCAGAAGGCCCATCGGATCAGTGAAGCTCTGGAAGCCGATATCCGAGAAAAGATTCCCCATGTGGAACGGGTCATGATCCATTACGAGCCCCAGCCTCGCACCCACATACGGTTTGCCGTTCCCCTCGCCGACCCTTCGGGGGACATCGCCGACCATTTTGGGGAGGCGCCACATTTTGCGATCGTCACCGTGCGTCTTTCCGACCGTCACGTCGAGAAACAGGAAGTGATCGAAAACCCTTACAGAGATGTCGGGACAGCCAAAGGCATCCGGGTAGCGGAATGGCTGGTCGAGCAGAAGGTCGATCAGGTCTTCATGCGGGAAGATCTTTCCCGGAAGGGTCCCGGGTATGTGCTGGGAAACGCGGGAGTAACAACGGTTTTAACCTCGGCGCGTGTCGTCACGGAAGTGATGGAAGGCTTCGATACCGAGATTCCGAGATAAGGCGATTCATTGCTCACGGAGGGCGTCAGGCGACTGTTCGTCCGGTGCGAAACCGCGGGAACCAGGGAAGCGAATCGAAGGAATGGAGCAACTGACGGAGCGACGGTGAAGGTGGATTTCATGCAAGGCGTTTCAAATCACGAAGTGTAAGCAAGCACGGGAGGTGCGAAGTGTTCAAGCGAGAACAATGCGACTTGTGCGGCGACTGTCTGGTCGATTGTCAATGGATGGATGTGGAACGCGGCCAGGCGGTCGAATGGATCGAGGCCATGATGAGCGGCGAGAGGACGCCCGTGCTGGACAGGTGCATCACCTGTTACGCCTGCAATGAAATCTGCCCGCAGGGCGCCAATCCTTTCGATCTGATCGCCGGGCTGCAGGAGAAGTACCACAGCCTGTCCTCGGAGGAATCGATCGCCGCCCAGGAAGCCCGTTTCGAATTCAGTCAGGAGCTAAAGGACTATCCAACAGCCGAGCGCGTCATGAGCATCTGCGTTTTCGGCAAGACCGACGCCCACCTGATCCAGGGCGAACTCTACGATCTGCCGCGTGTTGGCGGCAGGCCTTATTTTTGTTGGCTTTTGTTCAGCCACATCGGAGCGGAGAGCGTCCAGAGGAAGCGTGCCCAGGCTTTGGTGGATCGTCTGGCCCTGACCGGGGCCAGGGAGGTGGTCTGCTTCCACGATGACTGCTATGCCATGCTTGCCCGGCTGGTGCCTGATTACGGTATCGAGGTGCCGTTCCGCCCGGTACACCTGTCGGAGTATCTGGTCGAATTCCTCAAAGCCAACAAAAGCCGGGTCAAGCCGCTTCACATGAATATCGCCTACCAGCGGCCCTGTGCCTCCCGGCATACCCCGGAAAAAGAAGGCTTCATTGACGAACTCTTCGAACTCGTCGGTGTCAACAGGGTGAAACGCGCTTTCGACCGGGAAAAGGCGTTGTGCTGCGCGGGGATCAAGATGGCGCTCGGGATGGGCGATCCCAGGCCCGACCAGGAAAAGAACATCCTCGATGCAAAAAACGCCGGCGCTCAGGCTTTGGTCTGCCTTTGCCCCATGTGCATCCTTTCTCTCTCCGGTATTGCCCAAGAGTATGAAATGCCCCTCATTTTCCTGGGAGACCTGGTCCGAATGGCGATTGGAGAGAAGGAACATTTGGGTTGACAAAGTTGTATCGATTGGATATAAGCAGCCCTTCCAGAAGGGTATATCCAGAACAAATGGAGTGTTATCAGTGATTTATTTGGCGTTATTTTTCACACCGTTAATATGAGGCGCTGACAGAGGACCCGGGTGGTTCTCCGGAAAACGCCGTCCCACCGTATCTCCGCCGCTGACCGAGTAGCCTCGTGAAGGCCATGCCGTGGAGAACACGGCATGGCGCGATCGTGAGGCGGTATTGGTCGATTCGTATCCCACATTCCCGGATGATTCCAAAAGAAGCAAGGATATTT
Organism: Deltaproteobacteria bacterium; assembly: GCA_016929555.1. Classification (GTDB taxonomy): domain Bacteria; phylum Desulfobacterota; class Syntrophia; order Syntrophales; family JAFGIO01; genus JAFGIO01. Next base: position 4,059 of record JAFGIO010000258.1, read on the forward strand.
CCCCAAAGGGAGCGGTCCCTTCATCCCCTTGTTTTCTTGTCCGAACGGTCCAATCTGCCCTCGTCTCTAATGGCCGGACAACCAAGCGCTTCGATCCCGAAGCGTGGATCGGAACCGTCAAGGAGGACGGGTCGGTGCTTGGGATAAAGAAAGCAAGGAGGAACTTATGAAGGGAGTAAAAAACATCTTTGCGGGGCGTTGGGGCATCATCGGCGTCGGCATTTTTATCGGAATCCTGGCGCCCCTTCTGCAGAAATGGGGGAACCCCAGCAACATGGGCATTTGCGTGGCCTGTTTTGAACGAGACATTGCCGGCGCCGTCGGTCTTCACCGGGCCGACGTGGTGCAGTACATCCGTCCGGAAATCATCGGTTTCGTCCTCGGGTCGCTGGTTGCTGCATACCTCTTCAGGGAATACCGTCCCCGCCTCGGTTCGGCGCCGATCGTACGTTTTGTTCTCGGTGTTTTCGCCATGATCGGAGCGCTGGTCTTTCTAGGGTGTCCCTGGCGGGCGGCGCTGCGTCTCGCCGGCGGTGACGGCAACGCCATATTGGGTCTGCTCGGCCTCATCGTCGGCATCTGGATCGGCACTCTCTTTCTGAAAGAGGGATACAACCTCGGTCGGACCCAGAAAACGCATCATACGGCGGGATGGATGCTGCCGCTCTTCATGGTGGGATTGCTTGGTCTCCTGTTGGTTTTCCCCCAGATTCCCGGCGAGGCGAAAAGCGGGGTCCTCCTGTACAGTTTGAAAGGACCGGGATCCATGCACGCGCCGCTTTTCCTCTCGCTTGCCGTGGGTCTTCTCATCGGATTTATCGCCCAGAGGAGCCGATTCTGCACCATGGGCGCCATCCGGGATTTCGTCCTTTTCCGTCAGATGCATCTCCTTTCGGGATTCATTGCCCTTATCGTTACGGCCTTTGCCGTCAACTTCGCGGTCGGACAGTTCCATCCGGGGTTTGAGCAACAGCCCGTCGCACACACGATGCATGTATGGAATTTCGCCGGGATGATGCTGTCGGGCTTGGCGTACTGCCTCGCTGGGGGATGTCCCGGCCGGCAGCTCTTCCTGGCCGGCGAGGGGGATGGCGACGCCGCCCTTTTCGTCATGGGCATGATCGTCGGGGCCGGTTTTGCCCACAACTTCGGCCTGGCCAGCTCGCCGGCCGGTGTGGGTCCCTATGGTATTCCCGCGTTGATTGTAGGGTTTTTGGTATGTCTGTTCATTGGATTTACGATGCGAAAAAGAATCATATGAGGAGGAAGACATGGTAAAGACGGTAGATGCTCGGGGGCTATCGTGCCCCCAGCCTGTTCTGATGACGCTCGACGAGATAAAGGCGGGCACGGCGGATGAGATCATCGTTATGGTGGACAGCGATACCTCGAAGGAAAATGTCTCCCGAGCCGCAACGAGCAAGGGATGGACGGTCGCCGGCATAAGCGCTCAAGGCGATGTGTACAACATCACGATCAAAAAAGGGTGATCACGATGGCTCTCTTCGGTTTTTTGAAAAGAACCCGGTCACGGAAAGAACCTGCCGGCCGGAACGGTGAGGGCGACCGGGGAATTCTCGTGTTTGAAAACACCAGCGAGGTCATTCAGGCGGAGAACCTGCTGAAAGGGGAGGGATGGGAAATCCGGGTCATGGGACCCCCGCCGGAAATCCGTCAGGGCTGTGACCTGGTCATCGAATTTCCCCTGATGGAAGAACTGGATATTCTAAGAATCCTGGAAGCGGAAGGACTGACGCCCCTGGGGGTGGTGCCCGTCACGAGCCCGCTTCTTCAGCCTGTCGATATCTTCCACGTCAAGGATTTCGGCAGATACTTCATGGTCAGGGCCGCCAACATGAAGCTGACGCTGGACAAGGAAACGGGCGTCATCGTCAACGTATCGGGAGGGGGATGTCCCGATGTTCCCTACCTGGCCGCGTCGATGGTGGGGCAAACCCTTGCCGACGCGCCGCGACCCCGTGATATCGGTCACACGCTCTGCGGCTACGCCCTTCAGCTTGCCTATGAGGAGGTCGAACGCCTGTGCTCTGTGTAGTGGGAACCGTCCCATCGGACGACTTTCCCCTCGTGGAAGGAGAAGTCGGACTGAATGGGGATCTGCTTCGGATCGGGACATCGACCATTGCCGTCCACCGGGGAACACCGGCCCTGCTCGCCGCGGCAGTGAAGTCGGCGGAGGCTCTGGGGCGGCCATCGCCGTTCGCTTACCTCGTCGGCGACACGGGGACCGGCAAGGGGAGTCGAAAACTCTATGCGCACCTGACCGAAGCCCTGCCCCGTACCTCTTTTCAAACCATCGCTTTTCATTATCTGCAGCCCATTATCCACTGGCATAAACGCCTGCAGGCCGCCGTGGGTACTTTGAAAGACCGGCCGAAGCTGATCGCCGACGCCGGCTTCATGTATGCGGCAAAAATGAGTGGAGAGGCCTCCCTCTACGACCTCTTCACCCCCGATGTGGGGGAGCTTGCCTTCCTTGCCGATGAAGAGGCGCCCCATCCATTCTATACGCGGGGATTCATCCTCCATGAAGACAACCGCGTTCCCGATCTGATCGCCCGGGCATACAAGCACCGAAACGCTGCCCGGTATCTTCTCGTCAAGGGGGAAAGGGATTGTCTGGCCGATGCGAGCGGGATACTCGAAACGGTTGACAGCCCCGTTGAAGAGGCCCTGGAGGCCATTGGGGGAACGGGGGACACCTTGACCGGGATCGTATCCGTCCTGATCGACGCGCAGATGCATATGAGGGAAGCGGCGGTCGCCGCCATGCGCATCAATCGCCTGGCCGGCTGGCATGCACGGCCCACGCCGGCTACCCAGATAGGGGAAATCATCGGATACATACCCCAGGCGTTCCGGGACGTGCTCGATGGATAGATTCTAAGAAGAATGCCTATTGAGGAAATGGAAAATCATGCCAGAAAAAGCCAGGATCGTAACGCCCGAAACAACGATTATCGACATCATCAGTCAACACCGTGAAACGGAAGAGATCTTCAAGAAACTTGAGGCACAAACGGGCACCTGCATCTGCTGCCAGGCCCTTTTCCTCTCGCTTCGGGAAGCGGCCGAACGGTTCGGCTTTGA
>JAFGIO010000057.1 GCA_016929555.1 Deltaproteobacteria bacterium
AACATTTCCGTAGTACACTTCTTTCCAGAAACCGATATTGACGACAGTAAGCAACAGAACGGCTGTCATGAACAGAATGGGCAACGCTTTTTCCATGCCCTTCCGCCTCAGGGTCCATTGGCTCCAACAAAATCCCGAAAGGAGGATGATCACCGGATAAATACCGGAGACGTATCTCAGATGATGGGTCATGGCCCTGAAGGTAACGGTATAGATGCCAAGATGAAACACTCCCCAGAAGACGATGACCCAGAAAAGATAATGTTCCTCCACGCGCTCACTGATATTGACTTCCTTTCTCCCCTTAAGGGCCATCAACAGACGCCAACCGAAAAAAATGGCGACAAATATCAGAAGCAGCAGTATCTGGGGATTATAAAGAAAGAAATACCTCAGGCAGGCGAAGAGAAAAGAGATCATGCGTAAAGGCCTGAACTGGCCATCCACCAGAGTAAGCGTCTTGCCCTGGGCCGTCGTCGGAAGGAGACTGCCGGTGAGATGGTAACTAAAGAGTAGATAGGGCAGATATACCAAAAGAATCCCGCCGTACCCGGCATAATCTTTTTTCTTCCTTAAAAAGTCGACAATACCGATAGCTGCAATCAGGGGAGCTTCGGAAACCCGGGTAAGAAGAAGCAAGCCAAGAACAAGACCGGTCCTCATTGTAAAACCTTGACGACTATAGAGATAGATGCTTGCCAGGGATAAAAAATGAAAGAGCAGGGTTTCCATCCCCGAGAAGAGATACCAGTGGATGTTTCCATTGAAGAGATAGAGGGCGGCGCAGCAAAGAGGAAGGAACGAGATTGTTTTATTCTCGCTCGGGAACATGTTCGAGATAAGTTCCCTGGTTAATAAAGCGATCAATAGGCCGCACCCCAGGAAAATCAAGAAAGAGAGAACAATGAGGGCGGCGTAGACATCGAGATTCAAGCGATAAAAAAGCGAGATCAAAAAGACCCAAAGCGGGCTGCTGGTTCCAATGCTCGGCTCTCCTTCATTGAAAGAAAAACCCATTCCTCGGGCCAGATTTTGAGCGTACACCAAGTGAATGTAGGTGTCATCCACAGGAAATATCTGGTCAATCCTGGGATAAGATAACACCGAAAGTCCGGCAAGATAGATGATTAAAAGGAGAAGAGCAAGATGGTAATAACGAAACCGGGCCATCGCCAAATCATCCTTTTCGAATTTTCGGATTGTTTCATTCTTGTGCACGAATATACAACCAACTTGAAAAACCTTTGTGCTATCTGCTCGGACTTGCGAAGTTTTCCCGGAGTGTCTTTAAATCCTCCGTTGGTTCGAGGACGAAGGGAATCGCGTCGGTTGTTCCTGAAATTTTCCTATTTCCCTTCGATCTCCTGTCCCGACCGGGAACGGTGATCTTGTCCCTGTTCAGAAGCATTTTGCAGATAATCGGCCAGCCGCCCCGGCACCTCTTTTAGGGATAGGTTCTCAATTTGAACCTTAAACTGTTGGAGCCGCAGGCTTAGCACCCCCATCGTAATTTAAGGAGACGGAAGGATTTTCTGAGATGAACTCCACAAAAGCGGTTTTTGAGAAAAAAAGCGTCCATATTGACGATGGCTTCTGCGTTTGCCGGGTAGGCTCTGTTGGTAAAAACCGCAATTCCCCCGAACGGTTCGCCGGTGCCGAAAATTTGCAGAATCCGCTCTTTCCCCTCCGGGGATACCTCAAAGACCTGAACCATCCCGGCGACGACATAAAAGCCGATCCCCTGTTCGCTCTCCAGAAAAATGATTTCGCCTTTCCGAAAATGTCGAAATTCGGAGATAAGCCTGATCTCCTGCAATTGCGCTTCCGAAAGACTGCTAAAAAATAGATGTATTCGATAATACCTTCAATCTGTTCGTCATTTTTCAATTTTGGAAAGAAATATTCACCACTTTTTGATTTAAGTCAAGGCATTGTGACCGCAGCTCACATATGATTGCCATCAAAATGACAAGCGGGGGATAAACCACTCAGGCAGACCAAAACAGAAGAAAGGAGATATTTTATGTTTTGTTTTCAATGTGAACAGACCGCCAAGGGGAAAGGGTACACGAAAATCGGGGTATGCGGGAAGTTACCGGAGGTGGCCTCACTGCAGGATCTGCTGTTGCATAAGGTTAAAGGCATCTCTCTGTACAAGGTCAAGGGCCGGAAAGGATGTCACCAATCGTGATTGGAATAAATGCAGATCGTGAATTTGATTTGAGACGCCAAAGAATTCAGACGCAGTGAAGCGGTAGACAAAAGGGGATGGAACAACAGACCACCCCCTTTTCATACCATTGGGATAATTAGGAAACATACTCCATAGCGATCTTAAACATCCTGCGGATCGGTTCTGCAGCGCCCCACAGAAGCTGGTCTCCCACGGTGAACAGGGTCAGGTACTCAGACCCGGCATTGAGCTTCCTGATCCTGCCGACCGGAACGTCGAGTCTGCCCGTCACCGCCGCCGGGGTGAGGTATTTCAGGGTCTGTTCCTTGGTGTTGGGGATCACCTTCACCCAGTCGTTTGCCTCCGAGATGATCCCTGCGATCTCGTCGAGGGGGACATCCCTGGTCAATTTTATCGTCAGTCCCTGGGAGTGGCAGCGCATGGCTCCGATCCTTACGCAGATGCCGTCGATGGGAATGGTTTTCTCTGTCCCGAGTATCTTGTTTGTCTCGACAATTCCCTTCCATTCCTCTCTGCTCTGACCGTTTGCAACTTCAGAGTCGATCCATGGCAGCACGCTTCCTGCGAGTGGAAAACCGAAATTCTCCACAGGAAAGGCGCTTCCTCGCATCGCATCTATCACGCGTTTGTCGAGATCGAGCGCTGCACCGGCCGGATCGTCGAGCAGGTCTTTTGCATCTTTTCCTATATAAGCCATCTGTTCAATGAGTTCACGCATGTTCTTGGCGCCTGCGCCTGACGCCGCCTGATAGGTCATGGAGGTGATCCATTCCACCAGGCCGTTATGGAACAGGCCTCCAATTGCCATGAGCATGAGGCTCACCGTGCAGTTGCCGCCGATATAATCTTTCATCCCGGATGCAAGGCCCCTTTCGATCACGTCCCTGTTTACCGGGTCGAGTACGATGATGCTGTCGTCGTTCATGCGGAGTGCCGACGAGGCATCGATCCAGAAGCCTTTCCATCCGGCCTTGCGCAGCTTGGGATATACCTCCTTCGTATGGTCGCTTCCCTGGCAGGTAACAATGATGTCGGCTGTAACGAGTTCTTTGACATCGTATGCATCCTTGAGCGGCGGAATGTCCATACCGATATCCGGCCCCCTCTGGCCGAACTGAGAGGTGGTGAAGAAGACAGGCTCAAACCCGTTGAAATCGTTCTCGGCGATCATGCGATCCATGAGAACAGACCCGACCATGCCACGCCAACCGATGAATGCTACTTTGACCATGAAACCATTCTCTCCTTGTCGTTATTTCGATTGCAACCTCTTGCTGCAAAACCCCTAGAACACCCCTTCCGGGGAAATGCACATGCGTCCATGAGCACTACTTTTGGTCTTTCTATAGGAATTCTCTTTTCCTAGCAAGCAATATAAACGGGTGGGGCTTGCGTATCGAAAAAAATGCCGCAAGATAGGAGAGGAAAAAAGACGATTGTGAAACGTTTTTTACAGGCAATCCAGTGCAGGGAATATTCCTCGTGTCTTCCCGTTTCGGATCAGTTTTTCAATGCCGCGATGAGCTTCGGGATCACGTCGTAGAGGTCGCCGACGATACCGAAATCGGCGACTGCAAAGATAGGGGCGTTTTCATCCTTGTTGACGGCGCAGATCCACTTGGAGCTGCGGATGCCGGTGGCGTGCTGTATCTGGCCCGAAATGCCGAGACCGACGTAGAGGTCCGGTTTCACCTGGAGACCCGATAGCCCGATGCAGACCTCCTCGGGCAGCCAGTGCAGCTCTGCCGAAATCGGCCTTGTGCAGCCGATTTCTCCTCCCAGCGCTTCCGCCAGTTCCCCGGCCAGATGCAAGTCTTCCTCTTTCTCGAATCCCCTGCCGACGCCGATCACCACCCGAGCTTCGGCGATGTCCGTTCCCCGACTCGTTTTCGTCTTTCTCTCGATGATTTGCACCGCCGACGGTGGGGGCGCCGGAAGCGTGCGGACAACCCCCTTCCCTTCCCCGTCCGCCGGAGCGGGCTCGAAGGTTCCCGGCGGTATGGAGGCCATCGCGGGCCTGCTCGAGCAGGTCACCGCCTGGAGCCCTGCACCGCCGTAAACGAGGCGCTCCATCCGGAGCGCCCCGTCGTCCCGGTCGATCTCCAGGGCGATGCAGTTGCCGCAGAGCCCCGTGTTGAGGCGGGCGGCGATCCGCGCCGCCAGCTCCCGGCCTCTGAGGGTGGCGGAGAGCAGAAAGACATCCGGATCTTCTTTCCGGACTTCTGCGACGATTACCGGGATAAAGGCATCCAGAGACGGATTTTCCGATAGGGGGGGAAGCACCAGGACCGCATCGGCGCCGTGGGAGAAGAGAGTGGCAGCCTTTTCCGGATCCAGTTGCGACATGGCCGATAACTTCGTTCCCATCGACCGGGCAAGGCGCCGGCCTGCGTTTAGAAGTTCCAGGAGCTGCTCGTAGCGCTCTGAGAAAATCCACACACCGGCCATCTCTTCATCCGCCTTTCTGTCCGATGGCGCCCTTTTTCCTCAGCGACTCCAGGAACCGGGCGACATCTTCCGGCTGCGTTCCGAATCTCTCGCATTGTCTCTCCATCTGCGTCGCCCTGACGAGGAGGGTTGCAAGATGCGCCTCGTACTTTCCCGACAGCTCGTCTCTCTTGACCGTGACGAAAGGCTTCTTGGCAGCCGCCAGGGTATCCTTGACCCCCGGGATTCGCGGAACGTTGATGTCCGGCAGCACCGTGACCAGCGCCGGCAGGGGTGCCGCGACAACCTCCAGGCCTTCCTCGACCTTGCGCTCGGCGATCAGGCGTCCCTGCTCGATGGACAGCTTCTGAACGAAGGATATGCAGGGGATCTCCAGATGCTCCGCCAGGCGGGGGCCGACCTGCTGGGCGTACAGATCGCCGGAACCCTCGCCGCAGAGGATCAGGTCATGGGGAATCCGGGAACGGATCACTTCAGCCAGGACGGCGGCCGTCTGGGAAGGCTCCAGATCGTGGAAGGCCTCATCGGCGATGAAGAAGGCGCGGTCGCCGCCCCTGGAGAGGGCGTCCTTCACGCCTTTTGCCGCCTCGGGTGCGGCGACGGTCACGGGGATCACGCTGCCGCCATGGGCCTCTCTCAGCCGGACAGCTTCCTCGATGGCATTCCGGTCATACTCGCTGATCTTGTAGTTCACCGACGAGAGATCCAACTCGCCCTCCGGGCCTCTCCGGATGTAGGCCTCATCGATGACCCACTTGAAGCATGCAATCATTTCTGGCATTCAGTGTTTCTCTCTGCATCATAGGCACCCGATACCGGGTTTCGTCCTGCTGCCCGCCTCTATTCCTCCGGATGCAGGCCGCAGCATCTTTTCCGGGGATCAGCGCAGAACGTTGCCGGAGATCACCATCCGCTGGGCTTCCGAGGTGCCCTCGTAGATCTCCGTGATCTTGGCATCGCGCATGAGACGCTCCACCTTGGCGCCCTTGATGTAGCCGTATCCTCCGTGGATCTGGACAGCCTTTGTGGTGTGTTTCATCGCCGCTTCCGAGGCGAAGAGCTTGGCCATGGCGGCTTCCTTGCTGAAGGGCTGTTTCTGGTCCTTGAGCCAGGCGGCGTAGTAGGCAAGGAATCTGGCAGCGGCGAGGTCCGTAGCCATGTCGGCGATCATCCAGGCGATGGCCTGGTGGCGGGCGATGGGCGTGCCAAACTGGATCCTCTCCTTGGAATACTGGACGGCCTCATCCAGGGCTGCCTGCAGGATGCCGATCGACTGGGCGGCGATTCCCATCCGGCCGTGGTCGAAGGTCGTCATGGCGATCTGGACGCCCTGACCGGGCTGACCCAACAGGTTTTCCTTGGGGATGCGGCAGTCCTTGAAGATCATCTCGGAGGTCTGGGAGGCCCGGAGCCCCATTTTCTTGAAATGTTCGCCCACCCGCAGTCCGGGGGTGTCGCGGGGAACGATGAAGGCGCTCATTCCCTTTCTTCCCGCTTCCTTGTCCGTCCAGGCGAAGGCGACGTAGGTTCCCGCAACGGGGCCGTTGGAGGTGAAGGTTTTCGAGCCGTTGATGACATAGTCGTTTCCGTCCAAGGCGGCTGTCGTTGTGGCGGCCATGACATCGGTGCCGGCGCCCGGTTCGGTGAGCGCGAAAGCCCCCAGATTTTCCCCCTTGGCCATGGGGGTCAGGAACTTGGCCTTCTGCTGGTCGTTGCCGAACAGAAGGATCGGCGTGCAGGCGAGATCGACATGGGCGGACAGGGTGAATCCCGTCGACGCGCAGGACCGGGACAACTCCTCCACGGCGATGACGTGGGTCAGGCGGTCCGCCCCGGCCCCTCCGTATTCCTGGGGGATGGGGATGCCGAGCCAGTTCCCCTCGGCGAGCTTCTGAAACACCTCGGCCGGATGGCGGCTGTTCTCGTCGATCTCGGCAGCGATGGGATCGACATGCTTAGCGGCAAATTCACGCATGTTGCTGCGGATCAGTTCCTGTTCCTCACTCAGTTTGAAATCCATAATGCTCCTCCTTCGAATTCGTGGTTTATCGATTCTTCCTCGTCAACCTGGCCGGGAGAACCGTTCTGCGGGCCAAAATGACAACGAACGGTCAACTCCTAACAATAAAACCGGAAATTTTCAACGATGAATCGGGTACTGCCTGGAACCGGATCGAGAGGCCCTTCAAGAGTCAGCCATAGCGGTACTGAACGCCGTCTCCTCCCTCGGGGTAGTTCCAATCCAGGACTTCGAGGCCGCAAAGCAGGCGGCAGGTGCCGCATTCCAGGCAGCCCTCGGCGGACAGCAAAACTTCGCCCTCGGCATTTTCGGTATAAAGGCCGGCGGGACAGGCCTTGATCGCCGGTTTCAGGCGGGGATCTCTCTCGAGGCCCGGCTTGATCCTGATGTGCGGTTCCTTGCCGGGCTTGAAGACGTCGAGGCCCAGTTTCGCTTTTATTTCCACCGGTGCGCTCATAATCTTGCCATCGCTTTCAAATCCTTGAAGAGAGACCATATCTCACCGGGGCGAAGGATCTTTCTAAGGGTCGGATAAAGCCTTTCTTTGGGTCCTGCGGGAACGGCATAGATGTCTCTCAGGAGATCTCCTATCGTTTCCGGATAGTGATCGAAGAAACGTGGATTTTCCATGACCGCGGGGGCCGCCTGAAAATTCCGGAAATCCTTCAGGACGAAACTGTCCTCCAGGAGCCTTTCGTAGACGGAAAGGGTGTCGGCATCGAATCTTCCGGCTTCTTTCGCCCTCAGGACAGCCTGGGCCGCCAGGCAGCCCGACGCAAGGGCATACTCCATTCCCCGGACGGTAAAACCGATGTTCAGGGCCAGTCCCGCCGCGTCTCCCGCTACGAGGATCCCGTCTCCCCAAAGGCGACCCAAGGCCCGGAAGCCGCCTTCGGGAATGACGTGGGCTGCGTATTCCACCGGCGTTCCGCCCCGAATCAGGCGGGTAATTTCCGGACGATTCTTGAAACGATCCAGCAGTCCGGGCACATCCGGGGATTGCCCATCCTTCAGGAAGTCTCCAAGGCCGGCAACGATCCCCAAGCTGAGGCTCTCCTTGTTCGTGTAGAGAAAACCTCCACCGAACCTTCCCCTTGTCGCATCGCCGACGTAGAGATAAGCAGCGCCTTCATCGCCTTCCAAATGGAACCGTTCATTGATGGTTCCTGCATCGAGGGCGATGACTTCCTTGACCCCGACGGCATGGTCGCGGGGCATGCCCGGTGTACGAAGTCCGGCCCTTTCCGGGATGAGCGAGAGGACCCCGTCGCAGGCCAAGACGACCTCCGCACGGAGATCTTCGCCCCCGGCCAGAACACCGGTTACCTTTCTGCTGTCCTTGATGACATCGTCGACACGGATCCCGGTAAGGATCGTCGCCCCTTTCTTTTCCGCCTGCGCCGCCAGCCAGCGGTCGAACCTGGAGCGCAGGACACTGTAGCTCTGGCGGGGCTCCTCGCGCAATTCCCGGCCCGTGTAACTCATCTGAACGGAGCGATCGGCGGCCATCAGGGTGATCCCTTCCCAGGCGATGTACCGCTCCAGGGGTGCTTTCTCCAGCAGGCCGGGGAAAAGATCGCGCACCGGGTTTATATAGAGACGGCCTCCGGAAACATTTTTAGCACCGGGATAGTCGCCCCGCTCCAGTACGAGAACCTCGAAACCCGCCCCGGCCAAGGTGTAGGCCGCTGCCAGGCCGGCCAGACCGGCGCCCACCACGATCGCATCGAACTGATCCATCTTTTTTACGTCCTCTCCGATATTGCCTTGCAGAAGGGGTCGCCCCCGTTTGGCTTCTCCATCTTATCGGCATCCAGGGCCGGCTTCGTGCACTGCAGTTGGTCGGAGGCCTGATCAGCCAAGCGATGCCAAAGGCGGCCAGGCAGATGAAACCGGCTGCCATGGAAACAGTCAAATCACTGCCGGCGGGATAGGTCTTCCTGATGACCTGAATAGCGATGAGGTACTTTGCGACAGGGGTGAAGGCCAAGCAGCAGGCGCCGCATCCGGCAACGGCGAAACCTTGGCCAGGAGCCCTTTATCGGGAAACAAGTTCGTGCAGGCAGCGATGGGACAGCTTTTGTAGGCCGTGCCGATGCTGATACGGCCCAGTACAAAGCATCCTGGGGTGCATATGACCAGGATTCCTGCAAAAGATGCAATCATCGATTGGACATTTTTCGCCGGCCGCATCTACCTTCGCATCTTCAGATCTTTGCCTCATTAGCATACCGCGATGGGAATTTCTAACGAATTTTCGATTCCGCAGAAAGCTTCCCGAGGTCTTCCTTCGTGTTCACGTTGAAGAACATCATCCCTTCGGGATCGAAGCCTCTAAGGATTTCCTCCCCGATCATGAGAAGCTTCCTCCCTTTGAAAAAGCCGGATACCTTCAACCTGTCTTCCAGGAGGAGTTTTTTGATCGGCGCAAGGCAGTTTTTGGAATAGATCGCGTGAAGGGGCTGGTATCCTTCTGCTGTGCGCGGGACGACAACGTCATAAGCGTCGGCAAGGCGGATCATGTGTTCGATAAAGGATCGGTTCAGGTATGGCATGTCGCAGGCGGCAACAAAACTCCGGCTGCCGGAGGCATAAAAGATACCCGTGAAGATGCCCCCGAGCGCGCCCTTTCCCTTGTAGATATCGGTGACAATATCGACATCCTGGTCAAGATATTCCAGCGGCGAGTTCGTCACGAGAATGATTTCGTCGAAAATTTCCCGAAAGATGCGCACAGTCCTGTCGATCAGCCGCTCCCCGTCGATTTCGAGGAAGGCCTTATTGGTCCCCATCCGCCTGTTCCTGCCGCCCGATAAGATGATTCCCGTCATAGGCATCCGTAGTTGATACGCAAGAATTTCTCTTCTCTTTGGTCCCAGCCCGTGGTTGGCCTCGCTGATTCGCTCCCTAAAGACGCCGTTTCCCGAAGATTCATAAAATCGAACGCTCGCTGATAGAGGAAGCGTGCAGCAGATGTATTGAACTTATTTCCCCGGCTGCGGCGCCTATTGTCCAGAGGAGGAAGATGAATGCCGCAACGAAAGCCCTGACCGGCTCACTGCCCGCAAAAATACGGTGTTTTACGTTATGAGTTCGATTGGAAAAGGCGATCTCCATGACGGGGGCTACTGAAGCGGCCGGCGGGGCGCATTTTCGGCTACAGGGAAGGGATGGCATCGGCTGGTTGGACCTGCCCCGTCGCGGAACGGGGTTTCAAATCGAAGCGCAGATTGAGTCTCGTCCCCAGTCCGGGTTTGCTCTTGAACTCGAAATGGTCCGCGCAGCGCTTGATGTTGGGAAGTCCCATGCCTGCCCCGAAGCCAAGGCTGCGGATGAAGTCGCTCGCGGTTGAGTAGCCCGGCTGCATCGCCTGTTCGATATCATCGATACCGGGACCGTCGTCCGTGACGGTGAGGCGAATGCTCTCCGGCTCGAGATCGGCGATGATGGTGCCCCCCGATGTGCTGTGGATGATCAGGTTCGTTTCGGCCTCATGGGTGGCGATGGCGACGCGGCGCTGAAGAGCGGGCTCCACGCCTCGGGAGGCCAGTTCCCGTTTCAGTTGCACACTGGCCAGGCCCGCCCGATCGTAATCGCCGGCCTCGATTTCGAACCGGAGCCTCAGGGCTTCGCTCTCCAGGGTTTCTATCGTCACCTCGCTCTTCTCGTCCCTCGCCAGCAGGCGGTTCAACTCGGTGAGCAGCGCCCGGAGGATGCTCTCGGGTGTGATCACCCCGCAGAGCCTTCCGTCCTCGTCCAGCACCGGCAGCCGCCCGAAGCGGGTCCGGTCCAGGATCGACATGGCCCGGCTGAGGGGCCAGTTCGGCTCGACGGTGACCACGTCCCGGGTCATCCAGCGATCGATGGGCTCCTCTATATACCCGTGATCGAGGGCCTGAATGATGTCCTCAATGGTCACGATGCCGACCATGATGTTGTCCTTGACGACGGGAATACCCGAGACCCGGGCTTCGCGCATGGTGATCTGGGCATCGCGAAGAGAGTTTTCGGGACTGACGGTCACCACGTTCGTAGCCATTGCCTGGAATACTTTGAGCCGATGAACTAATTCTTCGACGAAGGAGAACTCCAAAGCAGACCTCCGAGGGTGACGCAGGACTCGAACATTTTGAGCTGGGTAGCGGCAAGGGGGATGCCATAGTTCCGGGCGACGTTGATGCTCTCGGGAAGGACCTGCTTGCCGCGAACGATGATGACGCCCAAGGCCCCGACGGCAACGGCCGTGCGAATGGCTTGAGGCGATGTCTGTCCGGTCAGGATGACGAAGTCTTCTTTGGAAGTGGCCAGAATGTCACTCAGAAGATCTGCGGCGGCGAAGTTTTTAACCTCGAAATCCGGACCGTCTACCAATGTTTGTGCCGCCAGAGCCTTAATCGCATCTGACCATAACATAATGATAAAACCTCATGATTTTGATAAGGTTCCCTTTTTGGGGAAGCAGTATAAGGGAAGGTTCGGTCCCTGTCAATGACAAAGCAGTCAAAAAAAAGGAGGAAATATCTTTTGAAATCTCCTGCACAGCCGCGGAGAATGACAGGGCTGCCTTAATTGTTTGCTTTCGCTGGGGCCTTCTGGTATCTTGCCGGGGCGAAAGAGGCATGATTGCGGGTGTTCACGAAGGTTGATGCCGTCCGCTGATGCCGCCCTTTGGCAGGGGTAGAACGGAGTTCTTAGACGCAAACCCTGCAAGGAACAAACCTCAATGACTTCATAGACCGACAGGAGGTAAGGGAGATGACAAGCAGAAGCAACTTTGTCTATTCGACGCGGGAGCACAAATTCATCCTCAAGGAATGGCTAGATACCCGGCACATCCTGGATCTCCCGAAATTCAAGGATTACTATTCGCTGGACGACGTCGATGCCATACTGGAACAGGCCATGAAGGTGGCCAAAGAGGTCATCGCCCCGACGAACGACGATGGAGAGGCAATCGGTGTTCGTTTCGAGAACGGAAAGGTCACGGTGCCGCCGTCGTTCAAGGAGGCTTACAATTTCATGCAGGAGAACGGCTGGGGTATGCATGATCCCGACTCGGAGGGCGTCCTGCCCCGGGTGATCCGGGCCGCCTGCGGCGAATATTTCACGGGCGCCAACTGCACGCTGGGGCTTCTGACGGAGGGTGCGGCGCGTCTGATCGCGACCTATGGCCGGGATGAAGACAAACGCCGCTATCTGCCCAAGATGTACAAGGGGCAATGGGGCGGTACGATGTGCCTGACGGAGACGGGCGCCGGCAGCGACGTCGGCGCCTCGGTCACCAAGGCCTTCGCAACGGACGTACCGAAGGTCTATAAAATAAAAGGCATCAAGAACTTCATCACCGGCGGCGATCACGACTACACGGAAAACATCATTCACCTGCTGCTTGCCAGGATCGAAGGCGCCACTTCGGGAACCCGCGGACTGTCCCTGTTTATCGTTCCCAAGATCTGGGTCGAAGAGGATGGGAGCCTGGGCGAACCCAACGACGTCGTTACCATGGCCATCGAGCACAAGATGGGCATCAAGGGCTCCGTCACGGCCATGCTCAATTACGGCGACAATGACGGCTGCCGGGGAATCCTTCTGGGCAATCCCCCCAACGAGAAGGGGGTCGCCGAGGGTATCGCCCAGATGTTCCAGATGATGAATTCGGCCCGCCACGGAGTCGGCCAGATGGCGATGGTGCTCGCCACGGTGGCCTACAACAACGCCGTGGCCTATGCCAGGGAGCGTGTTCAGGGCGCCGCCATTACGAATCCGAGAGGGGATCGGGTGCCCATCATCAAGCACGAGGATGTGAGAAGGATGCTCCTCAACCAGAAGGCGACCCTGGAGGCCATGCGCGCCCTGATCTTCAAGAACTGGTACTATATCGACCTGGCCAATGAAAGCGATGATCCCGTCGAACGGGAGGCGGCGAGCCGCCATATTCAGGTCCTCAACCCGCTGGGGAAGGCCTACTGTTCGGACATGGCCTGGACGCTGATCGCCGATGCCATCCAGGTCTACGGCGGCTATGGCTACTGCGAAGAGTATCCCGCGGCGCGATTGGCCAGGGACAGCAAGATCAATTCCATCTGGGAGGGAACCAATTATATCCAGGCCTTGGACCTGGTGGGGAGGAAGTGGACCCTGGAGAAGGGAACGCTTTTCGGCAACTGGCTTGCAGAGGTCGGCCAGTACATAGACCGAAACCAGGGAGCCGCCGGTCTGGAAAAGGAATTCGCCATGTTGAAGCGGGCCTATGAGGCCTATGGGGAGATCTACGCCGCGGGGATGCGCTATTGGCAGACCGATCCGCGGCTCGTTGCCGCCTTCGCCACCCGGATCCTGCACAGCACAGCCATGATGTACTGCGGCTGTCTCATCGCCGATCAGGCCATGATCGCCGCAAGAAGGGTCGCCGAGTTGGGCGAAGGCCATTTCGACTATCCCTTCTATCAGGGAAAGGTCATCAGCGCCCGGTATTACATCCGGAATGTCGTCCCCTTCGTTTCCACCCTGGCCGAAATCGTAGCGAGCGGAGATACATCGGTGGTGGATATTCCAGAGGAGGCCTTCTGATCCTGGTCCTGGTAAGGTGAGGAGACATGGTGCCGGGTTTATCGTCTGAAAATCGCGGCCCTTCATCGAAGGGGCGGGGGGAAGATCCGTCTTTTTTTGTGACCGCAAGCCCCTGCGGGCATTTCATGTCCGGTTGCGGGCGGCGGAGGGCCTTTCCTCCCAAGCTGCCGGTCAGGAGGCTCAGGTCTCGCTGTCTCGTCATCCTGTCTCTGATCGTATGGCTCTTCTCCGCCGCCGGGACACCGGCGATGGCGAAAGAGGATCCTCTTCTCATACACCCGGACCGTCTGCACTACCCTCCGTTCCGCTTTTCGCCGCCGAAACCCCATCGCGTTGTCCTCGACAACGGCATGATCCTGTATATCCTCGAGGATCACGAGTTGCCCCTGCTGCACGTTAAGGCCGTCGTGAGAACCGGCCGGATGTACGATCCTGCGGGCCTGGAAGGGCTTGCCGGGCTGACGGGGACGGTCATGAGAACCGGAGGCACCAGGAAACTGAAGGCGGACGACGTCAACGAAGTCCTGGATTTTATGGCCGCGACCTTGGAGATCTCCACGGGTCTGGAATCGACGTCCATCGACCTGTCCGTGTTCACAAAAGACAGGAACCGGGGACTCGACGTCTTTGCGCAGGTTCTAAAGGAGCCGGCCTTCGAGAAGGAGAGGATTGACCTTGCGAAGGACCTCGAGATCGAGGAGATCAAACGGCTCCGGGACGACTACCAGCGGCTTGCCTTCCGTGAATTCGGCAAATGTTTCTATCGGGACGATCCTCGAGGGAAAACGGCCACCGTCTCCTCTGTCGGGAGGATCGGGAGAGGCGATCTGCTCAAGTTCCACGAAACCTTTTTCCGGCCTGCCAACATCATGATGGCCGTCACGGGGGATATTTCCACCGGTGAGGCCCTGTCACTGATCCGAAGGCATTTCGGCGAGTGGACGGGAAAGGAAAAGCGGCCGGAGCCCTTCCCGGCTCCTGAAAAACAGCCCGGGGGAATCCATTACTTCTTCAAAGAGGTTCCACAGTCCGCCGTCATAGCCGGGTATCCGGCGCCGGGCCGGAGTAACGATGATTATTACGCCTTCGAGGTTCTCGATTTCATCATCGGCAGCGGCGGTTTTCGTTCTTTGATCGTCCAGAAGATCCGCAGCGATCTCGGTCTTGCCTACAGTGCGGGAAGTTTTTACAGGGTCAGAAGCGACCACGGCATCTTTGCGGCCTATGCCATGACGAAATCGTCGTCGACGATGGAAGTTCTCTCCCTGCTCCGGGATATTGTCCAAAGGGAGCTGACAAAGGCCCTCGACGAGGAACGCCTGGCCTGGGCGAAGCGTTCCATCGTCAACAGCTTCATCTTCTCTTTCCAGTCGGCCAGGCAGATTGCCGGCCAGGCCCTCATGATGGAGTTCGAGGGACTGCCCGCGGACTATCTCGAAAGGTACAGGGAAAGGATAGATCGGGTTCAGCTCAGCGATCTGAGACGGGTGGCCGGCAAATACCTGTCCGGGGAGGCGGTGACGCTCATCCTGGGGGATCAGAGGGCCTTCGGGCAGCCCCTTGACCGGTTCGGTCCGGTCGATGTGTTGCCCGGGGATCCCGATGGATGATACCCCTCCCGGGAGGGAGAAAAGGGAAGGAATGACATAAGGAATGATAATAGTTGCATTTAGTTGAATGCCGTGGTAGCCTTCCTTCCCAGATTTCGGTGGACTGAGATGCACAGAGGTAAGAGCCTGCGCCATCAATCATTTTATCTCGATAGATTGAGATTTTCTTGAAGCAAAACCCCGAATATACACTGGTCGAGAAGATCAGTTTCGCCGACAACAATATTCTCAGAGCCCTGTTCGGTGAACACGACAGGAATATCAGACTGATCGAGAAGCTTGAACCCGTCAAGGTAATGATCCGCGGGAATGCGGTGTCGATATCCGGCGAGGGGATTGCCGTAGGCCTGATCAAGAGTCTCCTCACGCAGCTCTATGATATCATGGAGAAAGGTTACCCCGTCTATCCTGCCGATATCGATTACGCCCACCGGATGCTTGCCTCGGACAGCGATATCGACCTGGAAAAGATCTTTCTCGATACCGTATATATTGCCTCGAAAAAAAGGATCATTACCCCCAAAAGCATCGCCCAGAAGCTCTACATCGACGCCATTCGGAAAACGGACATGGTTTTCGGCATCGGTCCCGCCGGTACGGGGAAAACCTATCTGGCCATGGCCATGGCCGTCTCCTCGCTTCTCGAAAAAAGGGTCAACCGCATCGTCCTGGCGAGGCCGGCCGTCGAAGCAGGAGAGCGGCTAGGTTTTCTGCCCGGCGACCTCTCCGAAAAAGTCAATCCATATCTGCGTCCCCTCTATGACGCCCTCTATGACATGCTGGATTTCGACAGGGGTTCCGCTCTCATCCACAAGGGAATCATCGAGGTGGCCCCCCTGGCCTTTATGAGGGGCAGAACCTTGAACGATTCCTTTGTGATCCTTGACGAGGCGCAGAATACGACGTCGGAGCAGATGAAGATGTTTTTGACCAGGCTGGGGTTCAATTCGAAGGCCGTTATAACAGGCGATGTGACCCAGATCGACCTCCCGCACGACAAGGTATCGGGACTCGTAGAAGCAGAGCAGATTTTGAGAGATACGGATGGATTGGCCTTCATACATTTTTCCGAGATCGATGTCGTCCGCCATCCCCTTGTGCAGGACATCATCCGGGCCTATAACCATCTCGATCGTGAAAAAATCAGGAGATAGGAAACACAGACAATCATGATCGACAGGGTGAGAGTTCTTGCAGGAAAACTTGCTGCGTTCGCGAAGTCATCGGTGAAACCCTTGAAGATCGTACCCGACTTTGCCAAGGAGGAACGGTTTCAGATCTGGGCCATCGTGATCGGCATGAGCCTGCTCGTTTCCCTGTTGTTGGTTCCTCGGATTCACTTCAGCCATCCGCAGTATCAGGTCGGTTTCATTGCCGTCGACGACGTCAAGGCCGACCGTGATTTTCTCGTCGAAGAGAAGGCTTCGACGGAGCAGAAGCGAATGGAAGCGATCCGGGGCGTCCAATCGATCTACGATTATGATAGCGAGTTCGTACCTTCTCTCAGGGAGAACCTTACGAAGGTCTTTGCCTCGTCGGCAGAGATGATCGGGCGTGCCTCCCATCAAATTCCGTCAACGGAAATCCGGACCGTGAACGAGAAAACCATCCTCAGCCAAATCATGCAGGAATTTCGAAAGACCCTTGGGATTGCCCTGTCGAACGAAGAGATCCATATCCTGGCAAAGTATCGTTTTTCCAGAGAGATAGCGGAAAAGATCCTCCGATCATTGCAGACGATTTATGAGACGGAACTCATCAGCAATGTGGCCATTCCCGAGCAGGATAGGAATAGAGGAATCATCGTTCGAAATGTCAAGACCCGGATAGAGGAAAAACAGTATGACCTCTCGTCGATCCGCCGGATCGAGGATCTGGAGTCCTCCTTACAGAGACGGGTGAATGCCGTCTTCCGCGAAGACCGGCCGGATATCAAAGGGGTGGCTCTTTCTCTGGTCCGCAAGCTGATCCAGCCCAACCTTACCTTCAACAGGATGGCAACGGAGCGGCATAGGCAAATCCTGCTTGAGGGCGTCAAACCCGTTTTTTCACTGGTTCAAAAGAACGAGATGATCGTCCGGGAAGGGCAAAAGATCACCAGGACCGATCTCGATAAACTCGAAGCCTACTACCGAATCCGTGGTGAAAGCGGTTTTTCCGGAACCTTGGCTTTTGTAGGCATGTTCCTGACCATCATATTTCTCTGTGCCGTGCTTTACTATCCACTGAGGATCAGCTTCAAACAAAGGGAACGCAGCGCGGATCTCCTCTTTCTCGCCGTAACCCTGGTCCTTCAGATATTCCTCGTCAGGACAGGTGTCTTTGTTTCCGAAGCCCTCAGTCGTGCCTTTTCCTTTTTCCCGGTGGAGGCTTCCTATTTTGCCATTCCCTTCACAACGGGTGCCATGCTGGTTGCCGTCCTGACCAACCGGAGCGCGGCGATGATCTTCTCCATCGTTTCGTCTCTCCTGGTGGCCTTTATTTTCGACGCCGGCATCACCATGGCCTTTTTCTCTTTCCTCGGCTGTGCCACGATTTCCTATCACTTGACTCATTGTCATCAGCGTTCAGCCTTTTTCCGGGCTGGACTCTACTTGGGCGCTATCAATGCCTGTGCCATCTTCTTCCTCGATCTTCTGGCGGGGCATGTCCTGTCTCTGGACGTTGTGATCAAAATGGTCATGGGGATAACCGGGGGCATCCTGGCCAGCGTGATTGTTGTTGCCTCCGTTGCGGTTTTCGAAACCCTGTTCGGCTATACGACGGATATCCGGCTGCTGGAGCTGGCGAACCTCAACCATCCCATCTTCCAGCGGATGATCATGGAGGCGCCCGGCACATACCATCACAGCATCATCGTTGCATCGCTCGTCGAGGCCGCCGCCGAGGCCATCGGTGCGAATTCCCTGCTGGCCAAGGTCAGCGCGTATTATCACGATATCGGCAAGATGAAGAAACCTCAATATTTCATCGAAAATCAACGAAACGGCGAGAACCGGCACGATAAATTGTCTCCCAAAATGAGCGGACTGGTCATCATTTCCCACATCAAGGACGGCTGTGAGCTGGCAAAACAATTCAAACTGGGTTCGGAGATAGGGGACATCATCCGGCAGCACCACGGGACGAGCATTGTCAGCTACTTTTACGAAAAGGCCAAGAAGGACAAGGATGCCTCCATCCGGTCCCTTCCCGAAAGCGATTTTCGCTATCCCGGACCGAAGCCCCAGACACGGGAGGCGGGACTCGTGCTGCTGGGCGACGTAATAGAAGCCTCGTCGCGGACGCTGACCAACCCGACGCCCTCGCGGATACGAAATCTTGTACGGGAGCGTATCGAACGGGTTTTTATGGACGGCCAGCTCGATAATTGCGAATTGACGCTTCGGGATCTGAACAGCATCGCTGAGAGCTTTATACGGATTCTAAACGGGATTTTCCATCAACGAATCGATTACCCCGAACCCATCGTCAAGGAGTTCAACGGCAGACGCTTCGAAAGTCATGACCATATTGATCAGAAACAGGCAGAAAAAGGTAAAGATCGATCTCGCACGGCTTCGTTCTGATTTGCGAAGGATCATGGAACTGACGGGCTGCGGTGATCGGGAAATCAGCCTGCTTCTCGTCGATGATGAGGGGATTCGTGAGATAAACCGCCGGTATCTGGAGAGGGATTACGCCACCAATGTCATCTCCTTCTCGCTTGGCGAAGGCGAATTCGGTCAGATCAACCCAGAACTTCTGGGGGACATCGTCATATCCGTCGAACGGGCCCAAGCTGAAGCCGCTGCCAGCGGCATCGCTTTTCCGGACATGATGGATTTTCTAATGATTCACGGGCTGCTCCATTTGCTGGGCTACAATCATGAAGGGACCGATCCGATACAGGCTCGTCTGATGCAGAAAGAGGAAGAAAGCGTCTTTTTTTCGCTGTTGGGATACGAACTGTGCAATTCAAATCTTTGAGATGTGCAGCTTCATCGCGAATCGGGGACTATGCACGGAACGGCTTCACGGAGACGGCGGTAAACATCGTATCACTTCATGAAGGATCTCCTCCGCCACAACGTTAGCAACGCCGGGGCTGAAGCCTCGCTCGGGCGATGTCCTCCGCAAGGTCGGCGCTCATGACGGTTTGGGCCGTTATGAGAGGATCGGCGTGCGTCTTGAATGCAAACGTGAAAAATTGCGCCCAGATCGATGTGGGGAAGACAAGGAGAGGCAGGTATGGATTTCACCTTTAGTGCCGATCAAGTGCAGCTTCGCCTGAAGGCCAGAGCGTTCGCCGAAAGGGAAATCGCCCCCATGGCCGATGAGCTGGATGCGGCCTACGACTATCATGCCGGAGGCGTAGAGCGCATCAAGCGCTCCGGCCTTTACGCCTATGTCGTTCCCGAGGCGTATGGCGGGAAGGGCATCTCATCGGTCAACCTCTGCATTTTACGGGAAGAACTGGCAAAGGTCTCCACCTTTGCGGACGAGGTTTTCGTCATGCAGGGGTTGGGCAGCAATCCCATCGTGCGCTTCGGCAACGAGGCGCAGAAAAGGAAGTATCTGCCTCCCTTGCTGGACGGATCCAGGATGGCCAACTTCTGCCTCACCGAACCCGCCGCCGGTTCCGATGTGGCCGGAATCGAGGCGACGGCAAGGCGGGAGGGAAACGACTACGTTCTCAACGGCCGAAAATGCTACGTGTCGAAACCGGAACACACGGACATTTCCGTGGTCTTCGCAAAGACCAGACCCGAAGCGGGCGCCAAGGGCATATCGGCCTTCATCGTGGATCGAGAGCAATCCTCCTACGGGGTGAAGACGGAGAAGCTGATGTTCGAGGGGGATATCGGCGAGATCACTTTGAGGGATACGCGGGTGCCCGTCGAAAACCTCCTCGGGGAAGAGGGCCAGGGGATGGGCATCGCCCTCGGCAACCTGGACATATACCGTCCCACCGTGGGTGCAGCCGCCCTGGGGATGGGCCGGCGGGCCCTTTCCCTGGCCCTGGACCATGCCCGCAACCGCCGGATGTTTCGCCAGGCGCTGGTCGATTTTCAGGTGACCCGGTTCAAGCTCGCCCAGATGAAGGTTGAACTGGATGCGGCCTCCCTGCTGATATACCGGGCTGCCTGGATGGCCGATCAATCCCGGGAGCGGCCCACGATGGAGGCGTCCATCGCCAAGTATTTCGCCACGGAGGCGGCTCAGAGGGTTGTGGACCAATCGCTGCAGCTTCACGGGGGGATCGGCATACACAAGAGATCCAGGATCGAGCATCTCTATCGCGCCATTCGCGCCCTCCGAATATACGAAGGCACTTCGGAGATCCAGCTTCTGGTCATCGGCAGGGAACTGCTGCGCGGCGGGACTTTGGAGCACGACGACCGCCTGTAAGGCAAAGCGTCCGAAAGGGGTTGAATCCGAACCTTGAGAAAACGGCGCGACCTCGCTCATGAACGCCTCGGCGGATACCTCGTCGCCTTACCGTACAGAGAGCCGATATCCTAGGCTGCAATATCCGCAGGATCGATAGGATATGCTTATCGATTGCGGCTTTTCCCTCGCTGGGGAGGCGCATCGGGAATGGCGGCGCCGGACGCCCGGGCTCGATGTTGCGGTTGACCGATCCTTCTATGGGGATCCTGACCCGGCGTTTGCGCCCGTTCCCGTTTCCAGGCGGGATCGGGGGCCGGATCGGGCTGCCCCTGCTTCGCCGGCTCCACCGCAGTCCTGCGCTTGGGCGCCGTTGCGGCGGGCGGTGCGTTTTTCCCTCCGTTTTCCTGACGATCGTTTTTTGCCGGTGTCACGCCTGTCGTCCGCACGGCGGATTGGCCCTGCCTGCCGGAGTGTATCTGCGGTGGTACCGTCGGCGCCTGCTTTGCAGGCAATGGCTGTACCGCTCCCGCCGATTCAGGTCCCGCCGGCCTTGTTTCGGCCTTGCCGGCCGCTCCGGGTCGGCCAAACACCGTTCCGGTCGAGCGGTTTGTGCTTTCGTTTTTCCCCTGATAACTTTCCGTTTTCGGCGTGTAGACGTTGCCGGCAGGAACATTTTTCTTCGCGCCCTTGGGCTTTTCAACCGATGGAGTCTCCCGCCGCGCTTCGACCTCCGGCCTTTCCTTTGTTTGCTGCGGGGGCGCGGGCGGCGTCGCCTTGCGATACACCGGAGGATTCGGACTGCGCGGGCGGGCGGGATCGGGCTTGGCGTCATGCGGCTTTTGGATTGCCGGGACGTCGGTATAACGGTGCCGCTGTTTGTCGGTGCTGTAATTTATGATCACGGTGTTGTCGACAACCGGCGTTTCACGGTAATTCCTGATGATCGTGGTGCGGTTTATCCCAGGCACCCGGGCCTTTCTGTAGTCGTTTACCCTCCAGAGATCCTGCTGCTTGACCACGACGGCATGGTTTGCATAGACGTGGTGCCGCTCTCGGGGGCCGACATGTGGGGCGTGGACATCCTTCACGACCGCCGTACGGGGCCCCCCCCAGTGGCGGCGGGTGTAATAGGTTTCATGGGGTGCCAGGGGAACCCATCCGATGTAAATCCCGCTGTGGACCCAGGAAACCCTTCCCGGATACCAGAAGAATCCTATATCGAGAAGGGGAAGGCCGACGCGTACGCTCACGACAGGCGGAGCCCAGTACCAGGAATTTCCCACATAGATCCAGTTGCCGTAATGATGGGTGATGTATCCGAAGGTCTCCGCTGGAATCCAGGTCTGATCTCCGTTCCAGTCGGTCCAGCGGCCCGCGGTGAAGGGCGACCACCCTATGGCGACCGACGTGGGTCGCCAGAACCAGCGCAGGCTGCCGTCGTAGTAGACCTTTTCCCACCTGCCGTTTTCATCGAGGGCATAGGCCTCGTCATGAAGGCTGGGGGGAAGGTATGCAACCGAGCGACCCGGCACCCTGTTTTTCGACGCCCAGAAGTCATCCCGGAGGGTGTTCCACCGGTTCCATTCGGAGTCCACGGTGCCGGGACCTGAATATACCTGTTGATCATAGACGAGGATCGAAGGGGCTCCGGGCGAGGCGGTGTATCTGGCCCCCGTTGCCGACTGAACGAAATTTGCATTTCCCCTGATCCCTATCACCTCGATGGAGTTGCTGCCCACCCGGTAATCGAAGACCGCCCCGGGATCCGACAGCACATAGCCGTAGGGACTGGTTACCTTGATGACGGTGCGGGCGTCCTTGCCGTAGAACCTGACGATGCCCGAAGCGACATCCACGGCGGTCTGGTCCGCCTCAAGGGCAATGAATCGAATCCGCGTGTTGTTGCCGATCCTGATCCAGCTTCCGTTGGGAAGGATCAGCTCCGCCATTCCAGGAGTGCCGGCAAAGAGCGTATCCTCGGCTGCGAAGGGCGCATCCTTGACCAGGGTCACCCAGTCTTGCTGTTCAGGAACGAAACGCAGGAGCTCTCCTTCGATGTGAAATATACGGCCTACCACCGTGAGCGGCTCCTCTGCGGCCGCTGAAACGGGAACGGCGGCTGCCAGCGCGAACAATGTACAGATGATCAAAGCCGTTCTTTTCATCTTCTCCATCCTTTGCTACGTGAATTATCCAGGTTTTCTGTGTTTTCCTCAAGGCACCGGAAACCTTTTAGACAAATAGGGGCAAGAGACGTACCAACAGGCAGGGCGGCGTCATAACAATCCGAAAACACTTCTCATCTATATGATTTGCCCTCTAAGACGATGCATCCGGGCCGGAGCAGAGATGGATTAAAAGTAAACAGTTGACCGATTCACCTGTATATAAAGTATCCAAATATCGGGAAACCCATAATGTCCTGTTCTGTCGATCGGAGCGGGCAATGCCCTATCGGTCCCCAAAGTCCCGGATATTGGATTGACTTACCATAAACATCATTGTTAAACTCTGAAACGGACGAAACAAGTGCCTGACACCAGCGAAGCCGTGACAGCCGTCTTCTCCTATCATGATCAGCAGGTCAGTTGCCGGCGGAAGATCAAGACAGCTACATAATCACATCAAGGGGAGGAAAAAATGAATGCCACCGAACGTAGGACCGAGGAATTCGTCCACAGGATTCACGATGCCGCAAGGAAACGAGACATCAAGGCATTGGACGCGCTCATCGCAGATGAAATCACCTTTTATACGCCGCGATTCTTCAAGCCTCTCACCGATCGCAGGCACATTATCATCGTTCTCTCGGGCATTTATGAAATCTTTCAGGATCTGGAGTTCTATCGAACCTTCCTCAAGGCCAATGAAGCCATCATAGAATACAAGGCTCGCATCGGGGAACTGACCATTCACGGCGTGGATATCTTTACCCTCGATGACGCCGGAAAAGCGAAGGAACTGACGGTGATGCTGCGACCGGCGAAGGCCTTGACCGCTCTTGGGGAAATCGAGGATAAGTTCGTTCGGGAACACCTGTCGAACGTCCAGTGAATGGGACATCGAGGTCCGCTGCGGAACCAGAAGGTCATGAGAAGCTTTATAAAATATTGCTTTATGGTCCTGATCGCCGCCCTTCTGGGGGCCGGTTCCGCATTTTATTGGCTGCTCAAACCACCTTTCGATCCAAGCTGGGTCAGAAATGGCGCCTGGAAGACGAATCTGCTGGCGGGGAGCGAGCGGTCCGGGATGTACGATCGTGCCAGGGTGGCCCTTGCCGGATTGTTTGCCCTGAAGAGATCGGAAACGCTCTACTATATCGCCGACGTCGACGACAACGGGAAACCGCTGCGATCCGAGCGCTGCTATAGAGTCGAGGGCAGGAACCTCGACAGCAGATGGTGGAGCATAACGGTTTACGGGCAAACCTATTTTCTCATTCCCAACGATCAGAAACGGTACTCGTTCAACAAGAATAACGTATCGCGGGACGCCGACGGCCGTTTCCGGATCCATCTATCCTCGATGCCGAAGGGGAAAAACTGGATTCCCACGGGCGGAACGCCTCAAAATCTCCACTTGAATCTCCGCCTCTATAATCCTTCTGTAGGCGTTTCCGAAAATCCCGGTGAAGCAGTGCTGCCCCGCATCATCAGGGAGGAGTGCCGATGAAAAAATGGTTGAAATGGACGATTCTCGTCCTGGCTGTTGCAGCCCTGTTTCACCTTGCCACGGTGGCCTTTCTCCCCCGTGCGATCATGGCCCATGTTTCGAAAAAGGCCCTCCAGTTGAAGAACGCGTCGGTCAACAGGGCGATCCATCAACCGCCGGTCAGCGCGGATGAAAAGACCGTCGTGATGCCCTGTCCCGACTTGCTTTACACCCTATGCGTTTACGATGTCGGCCGGGGGCCGCTTCGCATCAGAACGCCGTCGCCCGGCGACACCTATTTTTCGATCGCCCTGTATGCATCGAACACGGATAATTTCTTTGTGGTAAATGATCGCATGCTCCCCAAAGGGGGCAAAGAAATCATCCTGGTCGGAAAAGGAACCCCGCAGCCCCCGTCAGGAAATTACGCGTTGGTCGAAGCTCCGACGACAAAGGGGATCCTTCTCTGTAGAATTCTGATCACGGATGAAAAGAGGCTGGATGATGCCAGGAATATTCAGCGTCAAATCACGATCGCACCTTTTCGATAGCCCTTCGGGAGCCATTCCCATCTTCATTCGATAACGATGATCTGAGCCGCTTTGATGACGAAAAAATTCGTTCTGCTGTTCTGAGATATTAGTTTTTACGAGAGCGTCGTTCCCCGAACATCCCTGTTCGGAAGCCCGGACAAGGATTTCCTGGGTACGAAGAACTTCTATTCCAAAACACTACAAACTACTTTTTGAACAAATCACGGCAGGTTTTCTGATCTTTGTCCATATAGACGAACCCGTAAAGAAATCCGATTTGGCCCCTTCTTGTCATTCCTCGCGAGAGCGGGAATCCAGGTAATTCAGTATATTCTGGACCCCCGCTTTCCCCCGCCTTCGCGGGGGCAGGCTGCAGGGGGGTGACACATGGTTTGCGATTTTTTACGAGGTCATCAATATATGCTTGCATAAGTTCCTTTGAATCTCTAAAGATGTTCATACTGTATGGGAACGCTTCATCAACACGGAGGCACAAGATCCGTATCCTGTGGGAATGAATTTTCTCCGCGGCGGAATTTATTCTAATGAGGTACAAGAATGGAAGAGGCATCTATGGAAACAACGCTTTTTGGCAATAAACAATCCATAGAAGTTCGAGCTCTCCTGGTCGGTGAACGTATAGATTTGCGTTCCCTGGAATCCGCACACCGTCTGGCGGTATCGCCGCACGTTCTCACTTCCGGAGAATCCGGCTGTGTTGCCATTTTTCGCTACGGCGCCATTGTGCTGTTTGGTCTGGCACCAATGGAAGAAGTCGCCTTTCTTTCCCAGATTGGACCCATTGTGATCAAACCTTACCCGGACCATGAAACCGAAGAAGTGAGCGTGTATCTCGATCCGAAACGTGAGGAGCAGGTAGATCGCAATGGTAATCTCGTACTACGTGAATTTTCCATTGATCGGCTCCAAATTGTGGCCGACATCTTAGGAAAAAGCGTGGTATTAGGACACTATGAGTCTCGTGTGGCCCAGGTGTTTGATCGCATTGAACCTTTAGCGGAAAACTTGAAGATCCACGGAAAGGGCCTGGGCAAAGGTAAAGAGTTGATGCGACACATTGGCGACACCCTGCTCATTCAGCACAAAATGGTCGGGCGCGTGGAAGTCAGCGAAAAGCCTGAAATTCTTTGGGATCGTCCCAAACTCGAACGCTTATATGCTCATCTGGAAGATGAATATGAACTGCGCGAACGGCATCTGGCCCTGGAACGCAAATTGGATCTGATTGCGAAAACGGTCGAAACTCAGATCGATTTACTGCATAACAACCGCTCGCTGCGCGTCGAATGGTACATAGTAATCTTAATTGCGGTTGAGATTTTTCTGACCCTCTATGAAATGTTTTTTAAATAAGTTATGCGGATGCATTGTTCACAGGACGCTGATGCTGTCTACATACGCCTTAAAGAGGATCCCATTCACAACACAAACGAAGTTGTAGAAAACAGCATCATGGATTTTGACGCCAAAGGAAATGTCATAGGCATCGAAATTCTTTTTGCTTCTGAAAAGGTTGATCTCAGTGAACTGATTGTGCAGTCCTTCGATAAGGTGATGGTGGACAAGGCAGCCTTCGCATCATGAACAGTGAGGATAAACGCAGATATCTCCCTGTTCCGGTTCAGTTTTTCAATACGGCAATACGCTTGACGACAACGTAAGAAGTCGAAAAAACACCTGTTTTGTCATTCTCGTGAAAACGGGAATCCAGTATTTTCAAGTTATTACATGGTTCCTGGATTCCCGCCGCAGTTTACCCCCGCGAAGGCGGGGGCGGGAATGACTACTTTTAGCGGGACCATCAGGCTTTGGCCCGGAAATCCGATTGGAGACTCATGCCCATCTTCATTCGACGACGATGATCTGACCCGGCTTGATGATCTTACTTTCCAGGCCGTTCAGTTCCATCAGCCTGGATACATCGATATTGTTTCGCATCGCGATCTTGTAAAGGGTGTCGCCCTTCTTGACCCGATAGTTCTTGCTTTCTCCCGCCTTTTGTTTTTGAGCGGCCCGCTTCCCTGTCCCTCGATGTTTATTGTCATTCGTTTTCCGGGCGACCTTGAGAGTTTGACCCGTATAGATCGTGTTCTTCTTGAGGCGGTTCAGATCCTTGATGTCGGCAACGGTCATGTCGAAGCGCTGGGCAAGGAGATTCAGCGTATCTCCTTTTTTGACGCGGTATTTTATGGTGTCGTATGATCCTCGATTGCTGGTGCCCCACTGGCTGGATGCGTTAGCCTTCGCCAGGCGGCTGCCTCGAACCGGTACGGTGAGACGCTGGCCCGCCTTGAGGCCTCTTTTTAAAGAACTGCGGTTCAGTGCCCTGATATTGCGGGACGAAGTGCCGTACTTCCGGGCAATGGAAGCGATCGTCTCCCCGCGTTTCACACGGTGCCTGGTGTACATCCGCTTAGCGGTGGGAGCGGGGCGGGGCGGCTGCCATTCGGGAATTTCATCGACCACGGAAACGAGCTTTTCCACCGTCTCCGGGGGGACCTTCAGGGGGTATTCCCGATTAGGCGTCACCTTGTGCCGCAGCTCTGCGTTCAGAATGTTGAGGGTTTCCTCTGGGGCTTCGATGCGCTGGGCGATTTCCGCCAGCCGCATGGTTTTCGATGTTTTGACGACATCGTAGGCCAGCGGGCCGCTTGACATCTCGATATTCCGGTCCAGTTCGAAGCCATATTTCTCGGGATCCCTGATGATATGAATTGTGGCCAGGAAGCGGGGAACATACCGGGCCGTCTCGTAGGGGAGTTTCTCATAGAGGTCCCAGAAACGATCGAGATAGTTGATGTGCTGCCGCGATATCTCTTTAAGCACCCTTCCTTCGCCGCAGTTGTACGCCGCAAGAACGGTCAGCCAGTCGCCGAACATGTTGTGGAGTTCTTTCATGTAGCCGATGGCCGCCTTGGTCGATTTCTCCACGTCCATCCGTTCATCCACCCATTCATCGCGGTTCAGACCGTATTTGTATCCCGTCGAGGGAATGAACTGCCAGAGACCGAGGGCGCGTGCCCGGGACAACGCCTGGATCTTGAAGCCGCTTTCGACCAGGGGCAGCCAGGAAAGCTCTTCGGGCAATCCCGCGCTCTTCAATTCTCTCAGCATCGTGGGGCGGTACAGGCCGGACCGCTGGTAGCTCTGGATGAAAAAGTCCCTCTCCATCGTCTGAAAGAGCCTGATTTCTTTTTCAACCGCTGAATTCATGACGATCGGGATCTCGCCGCGCTTGCCCGCCGTGACGGATTGCATGGAGGTGTAGATGGCGAGGATCCTTTTCGCGATGATCAGCCTGAGATCGTCTTTCTGCCGCGAAATATCCGGTTCGCCGTTTGTGTCGAGGATGAGGGAGTAGGCCTGGTCGAGCAGGTCCAGGGCCTTTTCGAGGTCTCCCTTGACCCAGAAATTCTGGGATTCGTCGAGGAGTTCGAGGGCGGTCTCCATGATGTCCTGATCCGCCTGCAATTTCTGTTCTTCTTCCGTCTTTTCGGCGTTCGCGGGATCGGCACCGTTCGGGTTCGATGCGGCGTTCCCATTGAGAGGACCTTCCGCCGAGGGTGGATTCGTTTGATTTCCGGGATCAGGGGATTTCTGTTCTGGATTCTGGCTATCGATAGCGATCACTGGGGAGGGCTTTAGCGCCGACTGTCCGCTCCACAAGAAAGATTCGCCGGCCGCAGAGGCCGAGGGGGGTATGAGGAGAAGAAACGAGAGAACTGCCGATAGGATGATGAACTTGGTACATCCGGACATAACGGCTACTCCTGACTGAGAAATCGAATCGCAGTGTTTAACTTTCTACCTTTGGATTCTGTTGGATCCTTTATGGTGTCGTGATGCCTTTGCGCATGTTTTCGCACCCTATAGCACATCCTTTGTTTTTTCCCAAACCCTAATTGAGCAGGTAGGCCTCGATGAAATCGTCGATGTCGCCGTCCAGCACCCGTCCCACGTTTCCGACCTCCAGGTTCGTCCTGTGATCCTTGACCATTTTGTACGGGTGAAGGACATAGGAACGGATCTGGCTCCCCCAGGCGATGTCCTTTTTCGTTTTGTTGACCTCGTCCTGCTTTTCGCTCTGTTCCTGAAGTTTCAGCTCGTAAAGGCGTGATTTGAGAAACTTCATGGCCATGGCCTTGTTCTTGTGCTGCGACCGTTCGTTCTGGCACTGGACGACGATGCCCGTAGGGATGTGGGTGATCCGGACGGCGGAATCCGTCTTGTTCACGTGCTGCCCGCCGGCCCCGGTGGACCGGTATGTGTCGACACGCAGGTCGTTTTCGTCGATCTCGATGACGATTTCATCGTCGACTTCGGGAATGACGAAGACGGAGGCGAAGGACGTATGGCGCCGCTTGCCTGCGTCGAAGGGCGATATGCGGACCAGACGGTGGATGCCGATCTCGGCCTT
>JAFGIO010000058.1 GCA_016929555.1 Deltaproteobacteria bacterium
GGTATATTTTCTGTGGCACTTTCCTTAGGGTCGCCCCCAGTCGCCGTTAGCGACCATCCTGCCCTGTGGAGCTCGGACTTTCCTCCAGCCCGCAAGAGCGGGCCAGCGATCATCTGAGCTGCTCCAACGCCTCCCACGTCTATAGTGACTTATCAGCCATCCTTCCCCTGGCTATTCCAGTATATGATCCGGCTGCAGTGAGGACAAGAGAGAAGATCGGCCGATCTCTGAAGATCGTTGTAGAGTTGGGGTGGGATGTTCATATGGCAGCCGTTACAGACCTCTTTCCAAACCGAAACGACGGCCAGACCATTGTTCAACCCCTTGATCATCTCATATTTCCTGAGAATGGATTCGGGAAGTTGCTTTCGGATTTCCCGGATCTTCTGCTGGGCCGCAACCAGTTCGGCGTCGAGATTGGCTATATCCTCCTCAATTTTTCTTCTGTCCGCTTCATAACGGATACGATATTCCTTGAATTCCTGCTCCTTTTCTTTGAGGGCCTTTTCCCGATGGTCAATCTCGTCCAAGCAGGCGATGATTTCATCTTCCGTATCGCTTCTCTTTGTCTCGATGGCTTCTATTTCCTTCAGAATCGCTTGATATTCTTTGTTGGTCTTCACTTCAAAAAGACGATCCTTCGCCTTGCTTAGATTGTCCTGTCCGCTTTTGAGTTTGTTTTCCTTTTCCCTATGAATTTTGTACAACTCATTAAGATGCTTTCTCTCATCCTCCAGGGAAGAGCTGAAGGTCTGAAAGGCTTCTTCGAGCTTCATCAGTTTCTCAGGCAGCTCCCGTTTTTTGCTATTGATCCTAACCGTTTTCAGGTCATCTTTCTGAAGTTCAATAAGGAGCAATAAGTGTTCGCTCAATCACCTTCCCCTTTCCTGTTGCCAAACCGCTGCAGGGAACAGATACGCTGTCGTGATCGAAATGGTGGGCCCACCTGGGTTCGAACCAGGGACCTACCGGTTATGAGCCGGTGGCTCTGCCAGTTGAGCTATGGGCCCTCTCTTGCCGATGATGGCCAATGGCAACGCCAATTACCCCGCAGTGAGAGATCTTTGCTATACCCATTGAGTATTCTTGTCAATATCTTATTTTATCAGGGGCTTCAATACTTTTCTGCGTGGTGCGTTTCGCATTTTTTTTGCCGAATTCATCTCCATCTCGCCGGATGTACCGTGGGCAAGCTCCAGGATGGTCCGGGTCTCTTCCGCTGAAATGTCGCAACGCTCGCTGATACCGAAGCGCATCCTCAAAACCTTTTCCTCCCGTGGGGTGAGGGTGGAAAGAATCCTTCGCGTCTGCTCAGCCAAGTCCATGTTAATCGTAGCATCCGAGGGGGAGAGGATCTTCTTGTCCTCAATGAAATCGCCGAGATGGCTGTCCTCCTCCTCACCGATGGGTGTTTCCAGAGAAATGGGTTCCTTGGCAATCTTTAAGACCTTACGGACCTTTTCCAGAGGGTATTCCATTTTATTGGCGATCTCTTCGGGAGTGGGTTCTCTCCCCAGTTCCTGCACCAGGTACCGGGACGTGCGGATCAACTTATTAATCGTCTCGATCATGTGCACGGGGATTCTGATCGTTCTGGCCTGATCGGCAATGGCCCTGGTAATGGCCTGTCGGATCCACCAGGTGGCATAGGTGGAAAACTTGTAACCCCTCTGATATTCGAACTTATCAACCGCTTTCATCAACCCGATGTTTCCTTCCTGAATCAGATCCAGAAACTGAAGCCCACGGTTTGTGTACTTCTTGGCAATACTGACTACCAACCTCAAATTTGCCTCGACGAGTTTCCTCTTGGCCGTCTCCGCTTTCCATTCCCCTCTCTCGATATCGACGACCACCTTCTTCAGAGAGGTCGGCGTTAATCCTGTTTCCTGCCTTATCGTTTTGATTCTTGTATTTGCATCCTTGATGACGGTCTCGGACCAACGCACACGATCGATCGGCACACCCATCTCCGAGACGACACGTTGGGCCTGTTCAGGCGATTTCCTCATCCGCGCCCAGACATTTTCCAATTTCGCCAGAGACAGTCCCGTTTTCTCCTTGCAGTAAGCCATTTCATCCTCGGCCCCGCGGATCTGTTCCAGGTAGCCTTTCAGTCTTGATACCATCCTGTCGATCTGCTTTTTGCTGAACCGCACCTTGCGGCACAGATTGATGATCGATCGTGTGTTTCTGGCAATTTCCTTTTGGATCTGGCCCCTCTCGTGGAGCGTCAATCCTTTGGTTCTCAACTTGGATCTCAACCTGTCATTTTTTTTGTCCAGAACCGTAACCTTGTCGATCAGGGCCAACACACGCTCGTTGTGCATTTCTTCTTCGACAAAACCGTCTTCGTCTTCCAGATTATCCATGATGTTTTTGATGCGAAGATCACCACTTCTTAACCGCATACCCATGTCGACGACATCCTTGACGGAGGACAGAACGCCGAAGACGGCATCCATAACCTCCCTCGCACCCTCTTCGATCTTCTTGGCGATTTCCACTTCCCCTTCCCTGCTGAGAAGGGAAACAAGGCCCATCTCTCGCAGATACATTTTGACCGGATCACCTGTCTTGCCAATCGCGGGGAGAAGCACCATCATTTCGTCATCTTTGGCTTCCAACATCTCTCCCGAGGGCTTCTTGACGACGAGTTTCTCTCCCTTTTCCGTATCAATGATATCGATGTTCTTCTCCCCGAAGAGGATGATGATGTCGTCTATCTGATCGGATGAAATGACATCAGAGGGAAGAAAATCATTGACATCATCGTAGGTGAGAAAACCTTTTTCCTCTCCAAGCGAAATTAATTTCTTGAAATCATCTGATTCTATCTCTTTTCCCATATCGGCTTCTCCAACGTGCTTTTCATTCATTCAGCCCCTGACCGCTCTGTAAGGCTCGTTCTTCCCGCAGCAATTTATCCTTTTCCAAAATCAGTGAATGACAGAGCGTCTGATCTCCCGATCTTTGCGCCGCAACGAGCTTCCTTCTAATGATTCCGTGCTGTTGCCTGTACCATTTCCGTTTGACCTTGTGAACGGTATCGTCAAAAACTCGATCCGCAACAGAGTGGTCCAAGGGGGGACTTTCAACGAGCGATCTCAGAAGCTGCGTTCTGATCCTTTCATTCTCCAGCCCCTCGATAAGCGCCGTAGCATCCGGCACGCTGAACTCCTTGATGTCATACCGCTCTACAAGCATCCTCCCCATAGTCTTCAGATCCGGGTCCTCCATATAATCCATAACGTTTTCGGTGACCATTCGGGGAATCTTCTCCGGGTGCTCGATAAGAAGCTGCACGAGGAAAAGTTCCACCGGATCGATCTTCCGCTCATTTTGCCCGCGGATAGCTTCCCCAGCCGGTTTCATGCCGGTTGCCAACATCAGGTTGATCTCCCGCTTCAGCAGATCCTGGTCGACGCCCAGTGTCTCCGAAATCCTTTTCACAAAGAGGTTGCGCTGCAGAGCGTCTTCAATCCGGGACAGGAGCGCTATGGCCGCCGTGAGTGTATCGCGATCCTTCTGCAAGGACTGGTTCCCTCCGATGAAATGATCGATGTAGTAATCGACCATCGGAAGGGCATCGTTTACACGATCAAGAAAGCTTTCCTTCCCGAACGTTCTCACGTAATCGTCTGGATCGTATCCCTCGGGCAGCATCAGGACTTTCCCTTCCACATTTTCGGAAAGCAGCAGCTCCAGGCATCTGACCAAGGCCTTCCTTCCCGCTTCATCCGGATCGAACGAGGCCACCACCTGTAAGGTATAGCGCCGTATAAGCCGCACCTGCTCCCTTGTCAGGGCCGTTCCCAGTGTTGCGACGACATTCTTGATGCCTGCATTCCAAAGGGAGATCAGATCGAAATAACCCTCTACAAGGATCGCGCAACCCGAACGGCGGATCTCTTCTTTTGTTTTGCTTAAACCGTAAAGATTCCTACCTTTTACGTATAAAGGCGATTCCGGCGAATTCAGATATTTCGGTTCACCGCTGCCGATCAACCTCCCGCCGAACGCAATGACCTGTCCGCCTGCATCTTCTATCGGAAAGATCAGCCTTTGCCTGAAGCGGTCATAGCCGCCGGGAGCGTCGCCGGTTTTTTGAACGATCAAGCCCGCCTGTTCGGCCAGGCCCAAAGGTATTTTCTCCCGTTCCAGGAGATCCCTCAGATGACGCCACCCCTCCGGCGCGTATCCGATGCGAAAAACCCTGACGGCCTCATCTCCAATGCCACGATCCCTTAAATAGGACCGGGCTCCGCTTCCCGTCTCCAAAAAAAGATCCCTCACAAAAAAAGCAGCGGCCTTCTCGTTGAGCTTCCTGATCTGCTCCATCTTGGTCAGGGCTGCCTTCTGCTCTCTGTTCATCTCCCGGCGGGGAATCACAACCCCTGTCTTTTCAGCCAGTGCCCTCACGGCTTCGGGAAAGGTCAGATTGGCTGCCTTCATCATAAAGCTGATCACATTCCCGCCTTCCCCGCAACCGAAACAATAGAATATCTGCTTATCGCTATTAACCGTGAAAGAAGCCGTCTTTTCCTTGTGGAAGGGACAGAGTCCGAGGAAATTCTTCCCCGCCTTCTTCAGGGTTACATATTCGGAAATCACGCTGACGATATCCGCCCGGTTCTTGACTTCCTCGATCTTATCCTGAGGAATCGGACCCTTCAATGCTTTTCCCCTTGAGATAGCAGGATAACAACAACCAAGTGGACCGTGAGGCTGAAAAGAAATGCTCGTTGTAACAGTGCAGAGTGATCACGTTTTGAACGGTCGGCTTTCATAGGAAACCGTTCACGATTCCTGTGAGGGGGCAATGCAGCTCCTTGGTGCGGTCGGCAACGCTCGATCAACTTGCCAAGAATGCCTTGACCTTGTCGCTGACCGCTTTCCCATCGGCTCTTCCTGTCAATCTCGGCATCAGGATCTTCATAACCTTGCCAAGGTCCCTGAGACCCGTGGCATTTGCCTCCCCTATCGCGGTCTTGATCTGTGTGACGATCTCCTCCTCCGAGAGCTGTTGGGGCATGAATTCCTGAATGACCTTCAATTCCGCTTCTTCCTTCTCAACAAGATCATTTCTTCCGCCCTTCGCGAACTGCTCGATGGAATCATTGCGCTGTTTCACCATGGAAGAAAGAAGCTGCAGAAATTCAATATCGGTCAGCGTTCTTTTCAGGTCTATCTCCTTGTTGTGAAGCGCCGTTTTCATCAGGCGAAGGGCCGATAGACGCCCTTTGTCCTTCGCCTTTGCAGCCTTCACCATCTCCTCATTCAATTTTTCACTGGTATTCATCCTGTCGACCTTTGATTTTTCAAACTATCATGTAACAACATATTTCTTATCGATGATTTGTCAATAGACCCGTCACCCGAGTTCATCGTCAAGTTTCCTCCCCCCCAGAACATGAACGTGAAGATGATAAACAACCTGGCCCCCCTCGTCGTTGCAGTTGATGACCATTCGGAAGCCCTTTTCATCGACTCCCTTGATCCGGGACACTTCCTGCACGGCATCAACGAGGGCATCCCATATCTGACGGTCTTCTCTTCCCAGGTCGAGCAACCTCGGTATATGTTTCTTAGGGATAACAATAACGTGCACCGGCGCCATGGGATGGATATCTTCGAAGGCCAGGGTCAGATCGTTCTCATAAACCAGGGCAGCCGGAATCCTGCCATCGGCGATTTTGCAGAAAATACAGTCTTCCATCAATTTTTCCTCCTGTCCTTATTCCGGCGCTGTGAATCCGGGGGTGTCGATTCAGAAACGTAAGCGGGCGCACGAAAGGTTTCCCGCAAGGTTCAGGGCATCCCCGAGATTCAGAGCTCCGCTGTAGATAGCCCTGCCGACGATAACACCCATCACGCCGCAAGGCTCCAGGGGGAGCAGCCTTTCAATATCGCCGAGTCCCGCCACGCCTCCCGAGGCAATAACGGGTATGCGCGTAGCTTCGGCAAGACCCCCGGTCGCTTCGAGATTCACACCTGTTTCCATGCCGTCCCTGTGAATGTCGGTGTAGACGATCGCAGCCGGTTTGTCCGGTGCATAGCGCATCGCAACTTCCAGCACCGATTCTTCCGTTCTTTCGGTCCATCCCTGAACGGCTACCCGACCTCCCGTGGCGTCAATACCGAGGATAATCCGATCCGGAAACCGTTGACAGGCTTCGCGAACAAAGGACCTGTCGCGTAATACCGCCGTTCCCAAAATCGTCCAGGTCACACCCATGGCAAGATAGGATTCGACGGTCGCCATGTCCCGAATGCCGCCACCTACCTGAACAGGGATAGACACATGGGAAAGAATGTCACGAATCAACTCCCGATTCCGTGGCGTACCGGCCCTGGAGCCATCCAGATCGATGATGTGTAGGCGCTTTGCCCCGGTATCCTGCCAGGTAAGGGCCACGGCAACAGGATCCCCGGAATATACCGTAACCCTTTCGAAATCACCCTGAGCAAGCCGGACACATTTGCCCTCTTTCAAATCGATGGCAGGTATAACGACCAAGGAAGGCCCCCCAACGATAAAAAAACGGAATTCCCTTCCCTGTGGGAAATTCCGAAGATTTTTGCTATCGCAAAACGATTCCGGGCACCTTACTTGAAACCCGGAAAGGTCTCCAGGATCTGATCGATCCCTTCTTCCGCCAACACTTCGGCAGTCACCCACTGTCCATGCATTCTATAGAAGGAATTGACCTGTAGCAAGTTTTCCATCAGGGCTGTCTGGGTCTTATCGAAGGCGCCCTTCCATACCAGAGCTCCATCGCTTGTCCTGATGAGGTGTATTTCAAAGGCCACCGACGCGGGTTGCTTAACCGAGTAAGGAAATCCCTTTCTTTCACGATACCGATAAAGGTATCCCATAACAATACCGTCAGATTCCAACTCGCGTCCTGTAGACACGAGGATTTCCAGAAGCGGTTTTTTCAGGGAATCGGCAGCAATCCGCTGATAGATTCCGGACACCCGTTCGGGGGGGATCAGTTCGAACCGTTTCCTTTCGCCGAGTTTCGCGTAGAAGAGTTTTTCGACTTTCTTCTCGCTTCCCTTCGCGGGTGTTTCGATCCTGTTTATGGATCCACAGAGGGGACAGCGGATCACCTTGACCGATTCGTCATCGGCTTTGAAGACCTCGAAAGGAACAACGGCGATTCGCCTAAGAACCGTTTCCCCGTCTGGCATGACCGTCGTCTGGACGCCGTTCATGGTTCCACAGCCTGAAAGAATCAGGAGCAACAGACCGATCAACCGGCATCTTCCTGTTGTAATCAGACTGAAAAATCCCCGAACGATGGATCCCATTCCTTACGCTCTCTTGGGGGGAGGCTGACTAAAGACTTCCCTTCGTAGACAATACGCCCTTAAGCCGGTCATCAATGTCCACAGCCTCTCGTATTGCGCGTGCGAAGGATTTGAAAACAGCCTCCACCATGTGGTGGCCATTTCTACCATACTCGAGATTGATGTGCAATGTCATTCTGCTATGGTCTGAAAAGGACTTGAAAAATTCCCTCAACAACGCCGGATCGAAATTGCCGATCCTCCGGTTTTTTATCTGTACATGGTATATCAAATTGGGCCTTCCGGAAATATCCACAGCAACGCTGCAGAGGCTCTCATCCATGGGAACCGTGGCGGCGCCGTAACGGCAGATTCCCTTTCTGTCTCCGAGTGCCTCTCCGACAACTTGACCGAGGCAAATTCCCAGATCTTCCACAAGATGATGATCATCCACATCGGTATCGCCGCTGCTGCGAACGGTCAGATCCATAAATCCATGCTTTGCAAAGAGATTCAGCATATGGTCAAGAAAGGGAATGGTGGTGGCAATTCGGCCCTCTCCCGTTCCATCGAGATTGATTTCGATGGATATCTCCGTCTCCGTCGTTTTTCTGTGTACGCTCGCCATCCTCGCCATGACACCCTATCCTTCAGATTACCTTGTTAAGGGGATATTCTATAATTCCCTCGGCGCCTGCTTCCTGGAGAAGAGGGATTAGGTCCCGCACGATATCTCCGTTCACGATTGTCTCTACGGCATACCACTCATCTGAATAGAGCCCGGATATGGTAGGCGCCTTCAAAGAAGGCAACAGCAGGATTATCCTACCGAGGTTTTCCTTCGCGACGTTCATCTTCAGGCCAACCTTGCCCATGGCCGAAAGGGAACCCGTAAGCATAATTCTGATCTGCTCGATCTTCTGCCGCTTCCAGGGATCATTCCATGCCTCGTGATTGGCGATCAATTGGGTGTTCGTCTTCATCAGTTCATGGATAATCTTCAACTTATTGGCACGGATCGTTGTACCCGTCTCCGTGACCTCGACAATGGCATCGACGAGGCCCTCCACGACCTTAGCCTCCGTGGCGCCCCAGGAGAACTCCACATGAACGGTGATTTTCCTCTCATCGAAATAGCGCCTGGTAAAATTGACCAACTCCGTCGATATCCTCTTTCCTTCCATGTCTTCCAGAGACAGGATCGGCGAATCCTCACGGACCACAAGGACCCAGCGGGCCTGGCGCGCCGATGTTTTCGAGTAGACAAGATCCTGCAGAACCTGGACATCCGAGCCGTTTTCCAAGATCCAATCCCTTCCCGTTAGCCCTAAATCGAGGGTCCCGTCCTCCACATATCGGGACATTTCCTGGGCGCGAACGAGCGTGCAGGAAATCTCATCATCGTCTATATCCGGGAAATAACTCCTGCTGTCGTAGGAAATACGCCATCCGGCCCTCTTGAAAAGATCGATCGTATTCGCTTCCAGACTGCCTTTAGGAATACCCAGCTTCAAAAGGCTCATCGATAAACATCCCCCGGATCGAACAGACGTTCCCCGACGATTTGCACCTGAGTGCCGGACAACCGCCGGTAAAAACAAGACGCATACCCTTCATGGCAGGCAGCACCGCCCAACTGTTCCACCATGATCAGGACCGTATCATTGTCGCAGTCGATAAAGACCTCGTGAACGATCTGGTAATGCCCCGAGGTTTCACCTTTCTCCCAAAGGGCGTTGCGGGATCGGCTCCAGTAGGTAGCCCTTCCCGTTTCGAGGGTTTTCATCCAGGACTCGCGATTCATGTAGGCCAGCATCAAAACGTCTTTCGTCTTTCGATCCTGAACGATGACCGGCACAAGCCCCCCTCCTTTTTCAAAATCGGGTTCCACCATCGATGTTTTTCCTCGCTAGGATATTTTACCCGTTGCCCTTTCAGCCGCCATGGTCTCCGTCTGCCTGAAATCGAGACAGCAGGCCCGCAACAACAGCAAACAGGGAAGGAATCGTAATGTAAGCGTCCGTTTTTATCAAGCATTATTTTCCCCGCAAGCACGCATCTCGTCACCCAACAATGCCTTTTCTCTTGACTTTCCCCTCTCACAGGCATATCTAATGCCAAGTTGAAGTATCACGGATCCGCTGATAGATCTCAGCGCATAGATACAGCTGTTCATTCCTTGGAAAAGGAGGTCAGACAAATGACGTTGGTCATAGGCGGTGCCGTTTCCGCCATCCTTGGACTCATCGGTCTCATCTTTTGGTGGAGTGAATTCTTTGCGATCGTTAAGGGGGGAGCGCCCATCATAATGCTGCTGGGTGGCATACTTGCCGTTTACGTAGGCGTTGACGACATTCAGGAAAAACTTCGCGAGGAGAGACAGTCACAGGAGGAGAGCCTGGAGAAGGCCCGGGAGGAGATCGAGATCGTCAAGGCCAAGGCCGAACAGTATAGGGAGGAGTTGGATAAACTCAAGGAGGAAACGCATCGGAAACAGTAATGCATCGGACGATGAGGGATGGATTGTTGATCAACCGAGGGATGCCAGGAATTGAGATTAGAATTCAATAGCAATCCCTTTCAAGAACGTCATAAAAAACATTGACAGACCCTGGATTATGCCCTATGAATACCCCCCATCTGAGACAGAAACACTTCATCAGGATGTTGGTCATGAGCAAGAAACCTTTAGATCCCGTCAATATCCAGCCAAATCAAAACAGCTACGCCTATTGATGCCTGCTGCCCGCCGGGCGGGCAAGCAGGCCATCCCAAACCCACCGAACCTATAATCAATTGTAATAATTTAAGAACATCTGGAGGATTTTTATGTTCTACATCACCCACGATTTTTATTTCATCTTTTTTTCACGCTACGCATATCGCCGCCTGTCTATCCGGCTCCGGGACGGGTAGACAGGTATGACACCCTCGGGCAAATCCACGATAGGGGGCCGGGAAACCGTGACCCGCAAACCCTCATACATCATACCCATTATAGAAAGGAGAACATTATGAATCGCAGCATTACACCGTTATTCATCGCGGTTCT
The DNA here is from genome assembly GCA_016929555.1 of Deltaproteobacteria bacterium. Classification (GTDB taxonomy): domain Bacteria; phylum Desulfobacterota; class Syntrophia; order Syntrophales; family JAFGIO01; genus JAFGIO01. The sequence continues at coordinate 10,349 of JAFGIO010000058.1, forward strand.
GTTTGCCGCCATGAGCTTCATGCCTGCAACCGTTCCGTCCGCCCAGGCAGGAACCACCGAACTCACCTACAGCGTCTTTTTCCCGCCCAGTCACGGCCAGGCCAAGGCAGCGGAGGCATGGGCAAAAGAGGTCGAAAAACGCACAAATGGACGCATCAAAATAAAGATCTTTGCCGGCGGAACGCTCACCCCGGCAGACCAATGCTACGACGGCGTGCTAAAAGGCATTTCGGACCTTGGCATGTCCTGTTTCGCCTACACCAAGGGACGTTTCCCAGTCATGGAAGCCCTGGATCTCCCCCTCGGTTATCCGAATGGCCGCGTAGCCACCCGCGTCGCCAATGATTTCTACAAAAAGTTCAAGCCCAGCGAACTGGAAGACGTCAAGGTCCTTTACATCCACGCCCACGGCCCGGGGCTCCTTCATACGAAGAAGCCCGTCAAGACGTTGAAGGATGTGAAGGGTCTGAAGATCCGATCCACGGGCCTGAGCGCCAAAGTAACGGAATCATTAGGCGCCGTGCCCGTGGCCATGCCCCAGGGAGCGACGTATGAGGCCCTCCAGAAGGGCGTCGTCGACGGCACGCTGGGGCCCATCGAAGTGCTGAAGGGATGGAAACAGGGCGAGGTCGTCAAATTCACCACCGACTGCTCCGGCATCGGATACACGACAGCCATGTTCGTGGTCATGAACCAGAAAAAATGGAACGAGCTCCCCAAAGATGTCCAGAAGATCATGGAAGATGTCAGCAGCGAATGGATCGACATTCACGGCGAGGCCTGGGATCAGTTGGACACGGAAGGACGCCAGTTCAGCCTCGGCCTCGGCAACAAGATCATTCCCCTTTCCAAAAGGGAGAGCCTCCGCTGGAAAAAGGCCGTGCGGCCTATCCTCGACGAATACGTGAAAGCGGCGGAAGGAAAGGGTCTGCCGGGGCGGAAAGCGGTCAGAGAAGCGGAGGGACTCATCAAGAAATACAGCAAAATTAAGTAAGGGAGGTACCGTCGGGATCGGAGGCATCATGCTGCGTTTGATAAAATCCATCCATGCCATCGGCTATGGATTCAATGCCATCGCCGGTACGGCCTTGGTATCGATGATGCTGCTCACCTGCGCCGATGTGATTATGCGTATGTTCGGAAATCCCATCACCGGGACGTACGAAATCGTGGGCTTTCTTGGAACGGTCATCGTCGCCTTTGCCATGGCGTACACATCAATGGAAAGAAGCCATGTAGCCGTCGAGGTCGTCTTCGACCTGTTTCCGCAAAGGTTGCAGATTCTAATTGCCATCCTCGACGATATCATCGGGGCCGGTCTTTTCGGTCTGATCTGCTGGCAGTGTTTCATTTATGGGAGCGATCTTCGTCAAAGCGGCGAGGTCTCCATGACCATCGGGATGCCGGTCTATCCCTTCGCCTATGGGATCGCTCTGGGAAGCGCCCTGCTGAGCTTGCTGCTGCTTGCCGAATCCGCAAGATCGATGAGAAGGGTATTAAAATCATGACCTCTGCAACGGCTGGAATTGTCGGTTTTATCGTTCTCGTTGCATTGATGTTCCTCCGGATTCCCGTCGGATTCGTTATGGCCATCGTCGGCTTTGCCGGCTTTGGCCTGCTCGTCTCCTGGAACGCCTCGCTCAACCTGCTCGCCCGGGATTTCTTCTCGGTCCTCAATTCCTACAACCTGACGGTCGTGCCGCTTTTCGTCTTCATGGGACAGGTGGCCCATCATTCGGGCATCAGCGGCCGGCTCTTCAACGCCGCCAACAAGTTCCTGGGCCATCTGAGAGGGGGGCTTGCCATTGCCACCATCGGCGCCTGTGCAGGCTTTTCGGCCATCTGCGGCTCCACCAGCGCCACGGCGGCCACCATGGCCTCTGTGGCGCTTCCCCAGATGAAGAAATACAACTACGACCCCGCGCTGGCGACGGGCGTCGTCGCAGCCGGGGGCAGCCTGGGCATCCTGATCCCGCCTTCCACCATCTTCATCATCTACGGGATCATGACGGAACAGTCCGTGGGCAAACTTTTCATGGCCGGCATCCTGCCGGGAACCCTCCTCGCCTTTATGTTCGCCGCCACGATCTTTCTGTGGACTTGGATCCGCCCCGAACTCGTCACACAGGCCCCGAAGGCGACCTTCCGTGAAAAGATGGCCTCCCTGGCGGGGGTTGTCGAAACCTTCCTTCTTTTCGTACTCGTCATGGGCGGGCTCTTCGCCGGCGTCTTTACGCCCACCGAGGCGGCCGGCATCGGCGCCTTCGGGACGCTCGCCATCGCCCTTGTCGGCAGGAACCTTTCCTGGGGAGGGTTTGTCCAGGCCGTCAACGAAACGACCAGGGTGTCCTGCATGATCATGGTCATCGTCGCCGGCGCCACCGTCTTCGGACACTTCCTTGCCGTGACGGGGATCCCCTCCGAAATCGGCTTGTGGGTTTCCGGTCTTAACGTACCGCATTACGTCGTTGTGGGCATCGTCATCCTGGTCTACCTGCTCGCCGGCTGCCTCATGGACTCCCTGGCCATGGTCATGCTGACAATCCCCATCTTCTACCCGGTGATCACGGCCCTGGGCTACGATCCCATCTGGTTCGGCGTCGTCATCGTCGTGGTGACCGAAATGGGCGTCATCACGCCGCCCGTGGGCATCAACGTCTATGTCGTGGCCGGGGTGGCGCGGGATGTCCCCTTGCATACGATTTTCAGGGGGGCCGCTCATATGCTTGCGGCCCAAATGGTAACCGCCGGCCTCCTGATCGCCTTTCCCCAGATCGCCCTCTTTCTGCCGCGTCTGATGGGCTGACCGGCGGCCCGCCGGGTATAAAACAAAAAAAAGGCGAAACGACGAGAATCCCATCGTTCCGCCTCCGCTGAATTCCTCGGGATCGGGGGTATCACTCGAAGGGACGATCCTTCCACCAGGGATAGAAATCGGGCATATCCTTACTGGGCTTGTTCGTGTACTTTGCTGGGCGTTTCTCCAAAAAAGCCATCACCCCTTCCCGGGCATCGTCCGATTTGCCTGTCCACAGAACGCCCCGCGTGTCGATCTTGTGGGCCTCCATGGGGTGGTCCGCCCCCAGCATACGCCACATCATCTGGCGGATCAGGGCCACGGAAACGGCGGAGGTATTGTCGGCGATCTCCCGGGCCAGGCCGTTGGCCGCTTCAAGGAGCTCTTCCGGCGGGTGAACGCTTCGGACCAGTCCGCTGCTCAAGGCTTCCTCGGCGGGGAACACACGGCCTGAAAAGGCCCACTCCAAAGCCTTGCTGATGCCTACGGCCCGCGGCAGAAACCAGCTCGAGCAGGCCTCCGGCACGATACCCCGGCGTGCGAAGACAAAGCCAAAGCGGGCCTTCTCGGAGGCGATGCGGATGTCCATGGCCAGGGTCATGGTAGCCCCGACCCCTACGGCCGGCCCGTTAACGGCGGCAATGACGGGCTTGATGCAGTCATAAATGCGCAAGGTTAAAAGCCCGCCACCATCCCTCATCATGCTGATGGATCGTTCCCCCACATGCTCCTTGTAATCGAAGGTGCTGCCGCCCGATCCGAGGTCGGCGCCGGCGCAGAATCCCCGTCCGGCGCCTGTGACGATAACGGCCCGGATGTCGTCATCGGCATCGGCCCGGGAAAAGGCGTCGATCATTTCCTCCATCATCTTCGGTGTAAAGGCGTTGAGGCGATCGGGGCGATTCATCGTGATGGTCAGTATCTTGTCTTTCACATCGTACAGTATCTCTTTATACTCCATTGCGACCTCCATAAAAGCTTTGCTGTTCCTTAAGGAATCTTTTTTTCTTCACGGAACCGTCAGGCCCGTGACCCTGTAATTGAATTCATAGCCCAGGGCGCCGCTCCAGTCCTTTTGATAGACGCCCTTGTAACGGGTCCCGTCGGGAGGACCCACGGGCTTGCCGTAGGTGTAAAACCAATTGACGATGGGGCTGCCCGTGAAGCCCAGGGCGATCCAGTAAGACCCTGGCATCAGGATGGGGTTGTCCCGGCTGAAATCGAAATCGCTCCACCGGTATCCCGGTTTGAGCGAGAGTTCATCGAGATTGAAAAGGCCGCTCGTCGCCAGCGGCGCGCCGGGCTTGCCCCGGTCATCCTGAAAGATGTCCACCCAGAGCCAGCCCTCTCCACCGAATTTATGCAAGGCCAACCCAATCTTGCCAAGCTTGACGGGCTTCTCCAGGACCACGACCTGTGCATACTGGGTCAGATTCGTAGTCACGTATTCGGCCGTCTCCACCAGGAAGTTCCGGGCCATTTCGAACTGGTCTGCTCCGGAGGCAGTGGTCGTCCTGGGAAAGGCGAAATCCACGTCTTCGGGAAATTCGATATTGCCGTAGACGAAGGGGACCTCGTAACGGAGCTCTTTCCTTTCCGGCTCGGGAATCACCGGCGGCGGGGGCGGCGGTTTCACTTCGATCTGTTTGAAGGCGGCCTTCACATCGGGACAGAGAAGAAAATTCTTGGGCCCGTAAGCCTGTCTCTCGCCCTGAATCCGGACCAGATCGCTTTTGAAATCGGCGCTGATGGTCTCCTGCAGCTTCGGCCTCGTCCTCGAATCCCTGGCCTGGACCCAGCGTAGGAGCCCGTCGTTTTTCGTCTCTTTGTTGTCGACGCCCACCTCGATCCTTACAAAGCGATTGGATACGAACAGCTCGGTGTTCTGGGGATCGAAAGGAACCCATCCCAAATCCGGGAACCAGACCTCTATCCAGGAATGACGTCCCTGGCCCATCTTGAAGGTGATGACCCCCTTGTTCCAGGCCACATCGAAAGGTTCGTTGAGGGTGACGCCGTTGACGATACGGACGGGTATCCCCACCGACCGGAGCAGGGCTGCGGCAAGATGAGAGTAATTCTGACAATTCCCTTTTCCCGAGTCGAGTGAATAGAGGGCATCGTAGCGGACGGGAGGCGTCACATAGTGAACGTGATCGACAACCCAGGATATGATCTGCTGCACCGCATCGAACTCCGTCTTCAGTCCCTTTGTCAGTTTCCGGGCAAGCTCGATGATCCTTTCATCATCGGCCTGAACCTGCTGCGTGGCCTTGAGATAATCGTCCAAGCCTGGCCCCAGTTTCGCCAGAGGGAAGGGATCCCTGGTTTCAAGGGCGGCAAGGCGGGTTTCGTTTAAGGCATTGAAGCGCATCCTCACATCGATGACGTCAGGAAGTTTCATCCAACTGGCCGTCACGATCTGATTGCCTCTCGTGTCTCTGACCGATTTTTTATCTTCGGGCGGTGGCGTGAACTGAAGATCGAAATCAGCGATGGCCTGGTTGTAGGTGGGCGATGAGAAATTTTCCGGAATGACGAAGCTGAGTACCAGTTTTTGAACACCCGTGCCTACGGTGACCTGCTCCCTCAGCTCATACTGGACGGACGATCCCATCTGCCCTCTGACGGTGAGATTTTCGGACAGGGCGGCCTCCGGCCAACAGAAAACCAGCAGCAAAATCAACCAAGGGATCTTTCGCATCTTTCACTCCTTATCAGTAAGGTCGGGGTGGAATGCCTTTTACACGCATGGGTCAAAACCGATTTGGCTTGCAGACGATCTCCTTCACCTTAAATTCGAAGAAATCGGCACTGCAGGCCGGCTGGACGATTAGGGCCGTATCGACACCGCTGGCCGTTCCACCCACGGAGATGACATCTTCGTCCGTCCTCACGAGGCCTGCATCGGCAGCCATGACGGCGATTTCAACGGCCACCTTCGTTCCCTGACCGAAGGTCCGCAAGGTGTAAGCCATGATCTCATCCACCTGGTAGGTGGCCAGTTTCTTGCGGATGCCTCGGCCGACACCCCCGAAGGCATGCTGGCAGGTCAGGACGGCAACCCCCTTTTCAATGAGCTGTTGCCGGGTTTCTTCGGTAAGTTCCTGGAAATTCGGTCTTAAAAAGCCCGTTACGTGCGTGACTGCAATGGTCCTGATATCCGGTGAAAGGATCCTGACCGCCATCAGGGCCGTTTTTCCGCTGCAGGAGGCAACCAGGACTTTCCCGATCCCCCGTTCTCTTGCCCTGGACGCGACGGTTTCGATGACGGCTCTCGTATTCCCTCCACCGGGGTTTGGAAAGTAACGACAGACAACATCCCGATAGGCTTCACCCTTTCCCATGATCTTCAACCTCCTTACGATGGTTTATAAAGGGCCGGTGATTCCCTGTCAACAGCAAATCATGCGGCGCAGAGACGGTTGTTCCCGACCAGAATTCCCCCAAAGATAAAATGTATTTGACAAAATCTGAGTCATGGCTATTTTATGGCGAAATGCAGGATAAGAACAATCATCATCAAACCGACGCAACAAAGGAGGCATCCATGTTCGAAGTAACCGATAAAGCAACCGAAATGATCAAAGAGTTCCTCAAGAATCGTGAAGGCGGTCAGGCCATCCGGATTCTCATGGCCGGGGGGGGGTGATCGGGGCCCTCCCTGGGCATGGCTCTGGATGAGCCTAGAGACGACGATCAGATCTTCGACGACAAGGGAATCAAATTCCTGATCGAAAAGGAACTGTTCGAACAGGTCAAACCCGTCAATGTCGACTACATAGACACGGTGAGAGGATCAGGATTTAAGGTAACCTCCGCACTGTCCGCAGAGAGTGCCTGCGGTTCTTGCACCCGTTGTTAGGACTGCGCTGGGGAAACGGCCCGAGATGGGCCGTTTCCCTTTTGTTTGCTCCAAAGTTACGGAACCGCTGAAAGCGCTCATTTTCCCGAATACATGAACGTTGACGAAGAAACGGGCCTCTATCAGGACCGGGCAGAATGGTATTTCCAGGCCGGTCGCTACGCAGAGGCCATCATCCTCTATCGCAAGCTGATGGAGATGCATCCGGACAGGGAATCCTATATCCTGGCCCTGGCCTGGGCCTACCTCGACAACGGCCAGAGGCCGGAAGCCATTGAATGTTTCGAAAGCCTCCTGGAAAGGGAAATGGCGCGAAATGTCTATTCGGGCTTTGCCTTCGACGAGCTGGTCCGTATTTATAAGTCCGAAAGACGATTCGATCGCCTCATCGAGATCTGTGAGAGGATAGCGAAGGCCCAGCCCGACGACGTCGCGTTGCTGATCGATCTGGGTGACGCCTATCTCAGAGCGGGCAATCCCTACAGGGCCGCGGTCGTCTTCCGGCGGATGATCGCCTTGGAACCGGATGCACCGGTCTATCATTGTCTTTTGGGCAATGCACTGCTTGCCTCGGGGGATTTCGACGGTGCAGAGCAAGCCTACGAGCGGGCTGCGGAGATTGACCCTGCCGATACAGCAGCTCTGCTTGACCGGATGGCTGGAGAGTTCCTCACGGCAGGAGAGTACGAACGGGCCGAGCGGGCCCTGCGAAAATGCCTTGCCCTCGTCCCCGACGATGTTTTATACCGGCTCCGACTGGGCGATGTAATGATTCTTGAGGGAAAGATCGACGCGGCGACTGCTATCTATGAAACCGTCATCGCGACGCAGGGCGCCTCCGCCGGGATTTATTACAACAGGCTGGGCAACACCCTGGCCAAGGCTCATCGCCATCCTGAAGCAATCGCGGCCTTCCGGAAGGCCATAGAACGGGAACCGGAAAATCCCTTTTACCATCGCCACCTCGCCGCCTCATATCTTGCCATTGGAAAGACGGATCAGGCCGAGGAGGCACTCGCCAAAGCGGGCACCGACAAAAAAACGTAGCTGTTATGCCCGTCCCACCTTCTTCAGTGTCTCGTTGAAGGTATGAAAGAAATAATCATTATCGGCCTTTCCCTGGGTGACGATTTGGCCGATTTCGTCAAGACTCTTCAGATTGATCGTTATATTGACGCTCCGGTTGAAAGCGGCCATGTTGTCCATGGTCCTATATTGATCGCTGAGCAAGGCGACGAAAATCTGCCTCCGTGTGGCCATATTTAGATTTTCCAGATACTTGAGCACGTCGTTGGCGCCGGGATTCGACCGATCGAAGCTGTCGTTGACGATGATGACATCATAGACGTGAAAGCGCATGCTTTTGAGGGCGTCCCTGGCCGATGTAACTTCCGTCGTCTGGTAGTCAAGACTTGTCATCGCATCTCTGATCGTCTGTCTCAACGCATCATCCTTTTCGCAGATCAAGACGGTCTTGCTTCCCATCTCCACAAAATCGAAGGGTCTGTCTGCGGCATCATAGCTCACTGATTCCATTTCACTGAGCAGGGTTTTATCCTCTTCTTCCATGATTCCTATCACCTCCCTTAAAAGGGCCGCTTGGGCTTGCCGTAATCCGAATCCACTTCGAGTTTACCCAGTGTCGTCGTGGTCTCGCCCCGGGAGCTTTTTACAGAGTCGATACCACGGCCCACGACGGACCTGTTCGAAGCATAGGCCTTTGCCGTTTCCTCGGAAACAAGCCCCTGGCTGTAAAGCTGGACAATGAAATCATCGAAGGTGACCATGCCGAAGGCCTTGCCAGCCTCAATGATTTCGTAAAAGGTTTTGCCCTCCGATTCCCCATGCAGGATCGTGTCCTTGACACGCAGGCTTGTGCTCATGACCTCGAAGGCGGCAACCCGGCCGCCGCCTTCCTTGGGGAGAAGCCTCTGACACACGATCCATCGTATCGTATCGGCCAGGCGGATGCGGACCTGGTTCTGTTCCTCGATGGGAAACATGCCAAGGATTCGGTTGATGGTTTGACCGGCATCGACGGTATGCAGCGTGCTCATGACGAGATGCCCCGTTTCGGCAGCGGACAGGCCGATCTCGACCGTCTCCCTGTCCCTCATTTCACCAACGAGGATGACCTTGGGCGCCTGCCGGAGAGCGGCCCGGAGACCATTTGCAAAAGTATCGAAATCACTGCCCATCTCTCGCTGGTTAAAGGTGGCTTTCTTGTGGGTATGGGCAAATTCCACGGGGTCTTCGAGTGTCACGATATGAACGGACATCATTTCGTTCATCTCGTTCAACACGGCAGCCAGCGATGTCGATTTACCGCTGCCCGTGGCGCCGGTAACCAGGATGATCCCGTTTTTTTCATGGGCCATTTTGAAAAAGGCTTCGGGCAGGTTCAGATCCTTGGCCGTGGGGATTTTGGTTTCGAGTTTTCGGAGGACAATGGAGTAGTTGCCCCGCTGGGAGAAGATATTGACCCTAAAGCGCGCCTTGCCTGGAAGTTCATAGGAACTATCGCAGGATCCCTGGGACAGGAGGGTCTCCGTCAGGCGGTGGTCCTGATTGATCAGGTTCAGGGCGAACATTTCCGTTTGAAAGGGGGTCAACTCATTGAAAGGGGGATCCAATTCCACACCGGCCAAGACACCCGAGGTCTCCACCTGAAAGGGTCTGCCCACGGTGATGTTCAGATCGGAGACATTTTTGTGAGAATCGAGCATTTTCGTTAAGATATAGTCGATTTCCTGCTTTCTCATAATCCCTCCTTAACAATTGCTTTCACATGCCGACCCCGTCGCTGTTAAGCTTCCGTGAAATCCGACGGTGGCGATTTCAGAAGCTGCCTGAAGCGCGACTTGTCGTTTGACTTCATGTAGGATTCCTCGGCACTGATCCAGCCCCGTCCGTAAAGATCCATGATGGCATCGTCCAGAAGCTGCATGCCGTATTTCTTGCCTGTCTGGATCATGGAGGGAATCTGGAAGGTCTTGGATTCCCGGACCAGGTTGCGCACCGCCGGGGTGGCAATCATGATTTCCAGGGCAGCGCAACGACCTTTTTTGTCCACCCGCTTGAAAAGAACCTGGGCGAGGACCGCCCGGATGCCGTCAGCGAGCGTGGAACGGATTTGGGCCTGCTCGCTCGATGGAAAGACCTCAATGATGCGATCCACCGTCTTGGCGGCACTGGTCGTGTGAAGGGTACCGAAAACCAAATGTCCTGTCGAGGCGGCCTCGACGGCTAAGTTGATCGTCTCCAGGTCGCGTAGTTCGCCCACGAGGATGATGTCCGGATCTTCACGGAGAGCGCCCCGGAGGGCCGAGCTGAAGGATTTTGTGTGAACGCCCACTTCCCGATGGTTCACGATGCAGCTTTTGCTCTCATGAACGAATTCGATGGGATCTTCGATGGTAATGATGTGGTCTTTTCGGGTACGGTTGGCCTCATCGATGATGGCAGCCAGCGTTGTCGATTTGCCGCTGCCCGTTGGTCCCGTCACCAGGACCAGTCCTCTGGGCAAAGAGGCCAACTTGGCCACAACTTGTGGAAGTCCCAACTGTTCGCACCCCATAATCTTGCTGGGAATCTCCCGGAATACGGCGGCGATCCCGTACTTCTGCATGAAGAAATTGGCCCTGTAACGGGCCAGATTTGGGATCTCATAGGCAAAGTCGACATCCCCCGTCTCTTCGAAATGCTTGATTTTATGTTCCGGCGTTATTTCATAAAGCATAGACTTTAGAGCGTCGTTGGTCAGCAAATCGTACTTGACCCGCTCTACCTCCCCCCGGATCCTCAAAATCGGCTGCTGCCCCGATACGAGATGAAGGTCTGAAGCACCCTGTTCGTTCATCAACTGAAAAAAGGCATCGATCTTTGCCATCCTCTCGCCTCCTTGTACGGTTATTTGATTCCCGATGACCCTGTTATCATCACGCAAACAGACGTGACTTGCAAGAAGATCTTCCCGTTTGAAAAATCAACACACCTGCCCGAATCGCAAAACCCGTTCCGATGGCGAGAAAGTATAGGAAAACGAGGGGATTTTGTCAAGCCTGAAACCTAAAGGGATTTCACTTATATGACAGGGATTTACAAGAATGTCTTGACATCAGACGGTTCTTTGGGCTACATAGCCGCCAACTGACAGTCGGAATCGTCTCGATATGGGGATGTAGCTCAACTGGGAGAGCGCGGCGTTCGCAATGCCGAGGTCAGGGGTTCGATCCCCCTCATCTCCACCAAGCCATAATCCA
>JAFGIO010000259.1 GCA_016929555.1 Deltaproteobacteria bacterium
AAACGGAAGGCTCTCAACAAAGGGAAAGGAGGTACGGGTAGTGGAACCTGATTTCAACAGTTTGAGGGACAAGGCGGCCATAGTCGGGATAGGGGAAATTCCCTTCGTAAAGGGAGACAGCGGCAAATCGCCCTGGGCGATGGGGCTGGAGGCCTGCTACAGGGCGGTCCAGGACGCGGGGTTGTCTGTTCAGGATATCGACGGCATCATGGAACCGCTTATCGGTGCGGCGGTGGAAGATTTCCGGCAGAACTGGGACCTCCCCGACATCAAGTTCGTGGCCCGTTTTACCGGTGGGGGCGCCGCCCAGATCAGCCAGATGCTGGGGGCCGTTCTTGCGGTGACTTCGGGCCTCTGCAAATACGCGGTCTGTCACTTTGCCTGGAAGGGCGGTTCGACGCAGCGGATATCCAGGGGAATCGGCTCCCCGGATCTGATGATCGCCATGTCTGGAATCCAGTTGGGGTCTTTCATTCATAAGACCTCGAACTGGAACCTGCCCTTCGGGGATGTGGGGCCCGGTTCCATGTATTCCCCCTGGGCCAGGTATTACATGGAACACCACGGCTTGAAGCGCGAGCATCTGGGAATGATCGCGGTGGCCTGCCGCAAGCATGCCCAGCTCAACGACATCGCCATCCGGAAAAAACCGATGACCCTGGAGGACTACATGGCAATGCCCATCCTGATGGACCCCTTCTGTCTGTACGATTTCAGCCAGGAGACCGACGGCGCGGGCGCCTTTGTCGTCACCACGGCGGAACGGGCCAGGGATCTCAAGCAGAAACCTGTCTACATCATGGGTGTCGCCGAGGGCAAGCCGCCGGGAGGCAACGACATCGCGAACCGCGACGCTCCCTATCTGAGGCAGGACGCGGCGCACCGATTTCCCTACTATCTGGACACCGGCCACAAATGGGCCTTCCCGCGGGCCTACGAGATGGCGGGGATCAAACCGGCGGATCTCGACTTTGCGCAGATCTATGATGGATTCACCTATATCTTCTACGTTCAGGTTCCTGCATTGATGCAGATCCCCCTCGAAGAAACGGGCAATTTCATTGCGGACGGAGCCATCGAACTGGGCGGCAGACTGCCCTGCAATACCCACGGCGGACTTCTCAGCCAGGGTCACTGCTGGGGAGTGCATCACATCATCGAGGCCGTAAGGCAATTGAGAGGGACGGCCGGGCCGTCCCAGGTCAAAGATGCCGAGATCGGGGCGGTAACCGGGACGGGGGATTCCGGTGACGGGTCCGTCGCTTTTCTGAGGAGGTGATACCATGACAGAGCCATATTACAAACCGCTCCCCAGGCCCAACAGCGAGGATGCCGGATTTTGGGAGGCCATGAAAAGACATGAACCGGTCTGTCAGAGATGCAGCCAGTGCGGTACCTGGCTGTGGCATCCGCTCGTGCAGTGCCCTCAGTGCCTCTCCTTCGATCTCGGATACGAGAAGATCAGCGGTCTGGGCAAGGTGTTCAGCTACAGCATCGTTCTGTACAATCCATCGCCCGTCTGGTCGGATGCCGTTCCTTACGTGGTGGCGACCGTCACGATGGAGGAGGGCATCCGGATGAAGCTCCACCTCGTGAACTGCGATCTCAAGGACGTAAAGGTGGACATGCCGGTGAAGATGACCTTCAAGGATGTGACCCCGGAATGGACCCTGCCGCAATTCGAGCCCTGCGGGTAAGCGCCGAGGAGCCGCCTTTCGAGCGGGAACAAATTGCCTTTCTTGGAGCGGGTTAAAGAGATTCCTGTCAACAAAGGCGGCTCTTCCAGTCACCTGTCGTGCAAACCGTGATGATTTCCCGGCAACGTGAGCCGGGGATCAGGGCGATCCGAAACAGTGGAACCTTGCAGTCTCCCTGGAGAGGGAGATTTGCGTGCCCGCATATTCCATCAGGAACACAGATAACCATCCCTGTCGTGCAAAAAGATGGTTCCGGATAGAAAGTCGTCCGGCCGATCATCCAATTTTTGCGCACTCGTTTAAAATCCTTCTTGAAATCACGTAAGCGGCTCTATTGGCGATTGCGGATTCTTTTATGGGAAATCAAGGAGCATCATCAGCCCTGGCGGGTACCGCTGCGGACAATATGTACGGGCATTCTCGGTGGCGGGCATTTCTCATTGACTTATGCTTGCCGATTGCCTAAGAAATCTCAGGGGTGAAGCCTGCTGAAGCAGGCCCATGTTTTCCCTGTCCCAGGGTTGGCGGGAAACGACGACCATTTCGGAGCCTAGGAAAAGCGTGAACACGACAGAAGACCTGTGGATCGGACGTCGTTCGAAAAAAATCCTCCAATACACAGGCGGTCTGATGATGCCCGGCCTGGGCATGTTGGTCGGACTGCTGGGAGGGCTGGGCGCGGTATTCTTCAGATACCTTATCCAGTTCTTCCAGACGCTTATCTATTCCAGCGGCGGAGACCTCGCTACCGTAGCGCAGAACCTGCCCTGGTGGCGGGTCTTGCTGGGACCGGCCATTGGCGGCGTCTTTATCGGACCGCTTGTGTACTTCTTCGCCAGAGAAGCCAAGGGACATGGCGTGCCGGAAGTGATGAATGCCGTTGCCAGAGAGGGAGGGATGATAAGAAAACGAGTTGCAATCGTGAAGATCCTGGCCTCGGCGCTCTGCATTGGCTCGGGCGGATCCGTCGGAAGAGAGGGCCCCATCGTCCAGATTGGAAGCGCGATCGGTTCGTCTCTGGGGCAGATCCTGAAGATTTCCGATGATCAATTGAGGGTGTTGGTGGCATGCGGCGCCGCGGCCGGTATCTCCGCCACCTTTAACGCTCCGATTGCAGGAGCCATATTCGCTCTGGAAATCATCCTGGCCGATTTCGCCCTGCCGACCTTTACCCCCATCATACTGTCCTCGGTCATTGCGACCGTCGTGTCCCGTGCCTTTCTCGGGAATTACCCTGCCTTTCAGGTTCCCCCCTACGAGCTGGTATCGCCCTGGGAACTCGTATTCTACTGTGTACTCGGTTTGCTGGCCGGATTGGTTGCGGTAAGCTTTATCGTGACCCTTTACAAGACCGAGGACTTTTGGGATGCCTTGAAGGTGCCGGAATACGTCAAGGCTCCCCTGGGCGGCATCCTCGTGGGAATTATCGCTTTGCGCTTTCCTCAGATCATGGGAGTGGGTTACGAATCCATAGAAAAGGTGTTGCTGAATCAGGAAATCTGGATCGTTTTGCTCCTCTTGATCCCGATGAAGATCCTTGCGACTTCAATATCCATTGGATCCGGCGGATCGGGGGGTATTTTTGCCCCTTCGCTTTTCATAGGAGCCATGCTCGGCGGGGCTTTCGGATTCGCCGCGCATCTTTTTTTCCCCCAGATCGCGGCCTATCCGGGCGCTTATGCCATCGTGGGCATGGGTGCCGTTGTTGCCGGGACGACCCACGCACCGATTCAAGCCCTGCTCATCATATTCGAGCTGACCCAGAACTATATGATCATTCCGCCGCTCATGTTTTGCTGCGTCATTTCAACATTCATAGCCCGGGGCGTCAAAAGGGAATCGATATACTCATTGAAGCTTTTGCGCCGGGGGATCGATATAAAATCGGGCCGCGACATCAACGTTTTGAAGGGGATGCATGTCAGGGATTTCATGACGAAACATCCGGAGACGATCCAGGAAAACATGCGGCTCCGCGATTTAATTCAAATACTGCCGTTCAGCAAGCACACCTCGTTTCCCCTCGTTGACAAGGACGGAGACCTTCTTGGCATGCTTTCCCTCAAGGATTTCCGCGAAGTGGTTTTCGAGGACGATCTCATGGATGTCGTCATCGCCAGGGACATTGCCACGATACCCGCCGTCAACGTGAACACTGACGACAACTTGGACAGGGCTTTGACATTGATCAACGGCTACGGGTTTGAACGTCTTCCCGTGGTCAGCGCCGGAGAGAACTCGAAAAAAGTTGTCGGCATCCTCTCTCAGAAAGACATCATATCGGCATACAACAAAGCTTTGGAGGCCCGGGGATTGCTGGAGAGAATGCCGCCGAAACCTGCAGATCCCGAACGGACACAGTAAGAAGGATGAGTCTGGAGCCAGCTCAAAACGAAGGTTTCACTTCTTCCGGAGGTTGTTGATGGTGAAAGCGAAACACAGGGTACTCCTGGCGATAGATGCCTTTGTCAACCTTCTTCTCGGTGTTCTGTTGCTGTCATTCCCCGCCGGCCTGCCCGAATTGCTTGGTCTGCCCCCGACCGACACGTACTTCTACGCGACCATTCTCGGAGGCGTGATCTTCGGAATCGGGATTGCACTCTGTATGGAATTGTGGGGTGCGCGACAGGGTGTGCGCGGTCTCGGTTTGGGTGGAGCGATCGCGATCAATGTCTGCGGTGCCGGTGTTCTTTTGATTTGGCTGTTGCTTGGCGGACTGGACCTGCCTCTGCGAGGTCAGATAATTCTTTGGGGGGTAGCAGTGGTTGTCCTGGGGATTGGCATTGCCGAGATCGCAGCTCGGTCATGGAAATGTCAAGAATGAATGCCCTCGCAGAACCCTTCGGGTTGTCCATGATCTGGATGAGCCATATCCTCTCTTCCCCGGTCGCCTAGCAGGCAGCGGGAATCTTCGGCGCCACGGGATCAAAAAGCGTTGGCCTCCAGGAGCTCGAAAGGCACAATCGATTGTTCGCAGTACAGAAGCTTAAGGAGATTGCGGACTGCAATCAACTGGTTGCTGTCGGCGGCAGCAGGGCCGGCCGACAGGGAAAGGATGGCGTCCAGGCGCATCCCCATGAACAGATGCTTCATCAATCGCACGCTCATCCTTGGCTCTATCGATGGGGTCCCGGTTTTGTTTTCTGTAACTAACGGGGTATCCCTTTTGTCTCGGTTTCCACATCCCGGTCGAAGTCGGCGCCGTTGCCCAATCCTTTGACGTCTGCGAGCATCGATTCGTTATACAGCTCGCTGAACGTGGCGATGATGGCATCGATGGGGACGTCGGCGAACTCGCCCCGGTAGTTCAGGTACTCCATGTGGCGGTTTCCCACGGCGTCGAAGGGCTGGAAAAGGGAATCCTTTCGCCCGTCGAACTCCAGAGGCAGAAGATCGAACTTTCTGCAGAGTTCTATGTTGAAGGCCGGCGTCGCCTTTATCCATTGCCCCTCGAGGTACATCGCCGTGTAGCCATGCCAGTAGAAGATTTCGGTCTGCATGTGCTGCCTCATCCGGGATGTGGAGAGGTGGTTTTTGACATCGGCGTAACCGAGCCTTGCCGGGATGCCTGAGGCGCGACAGCAGGCCGCCAGGAGGATCGCCTTGGGAACGCACCATGCGCGGCCGGCGCGCAGGGTCTGGCTCGCCTTGAGCCCGTCCACCGTCAGAACGCAGGTGTAGGGATCGTAGCGGATGCCGTCGCGCACGGCATAGTAGAGGCGGACGGCGGTTTCGACGGTGTCCCGGGCCCCGTTGATATGTTTCTTGGCGAATGCAATGACATCGGGATGATGGCTTTCGATCGCGGGGGTTGGGGCCAGGTAAGGGCTGAGGTCGGCCCTTTCCTTTGCCTCCGAACCCTCCGGGCCGATGGGTTGTGTTTTTGACATCGTTTTCCTTTCCGGTCGTCAATGGCCTCGCATTTTGAGGCCGGATTGCCTGCTTTCAGCAAAGATTCCAAACGTTATAACAATAAGCTTCCCGCAACGATGAGGACGGTTCCCAGCCAGCCGACTGTCGGGGCGGGAAGGGACGGCACCAGGCTGGGGGCGATGCCGATCAGCGCGCCTGCCGTCACGATCCATGCCCCCAGGGAACCCGTCCGCGAACGGACGGGTTCCGGGACGTCCATGATGTCCGTCCACAGCAGGCCGAGCTGGTTGACCGTGACGTCGTAAACGGCGATCAAAAGGACGATTCCGATCAAGCCGCCGATGGTGTTGTTGACCGTGATCAGCTTCGACAGCACCTCGTAGGGGACAATGCCCAGCGCATCGACGAAGGCGCCGATGACGACGGCGCAGGCCGCACTGGAGACGAGGGTGATCAGGGTATAGCCCGTCCAGCTCCGCCAGCTTTTTCCATTCCAGCCGTATGATCGTTCCGTGAAGGGAACGAGCGCCGTCCACATGGTATAGGGAAGATAGCCCAGAAGGAAATTGCCGAAGAAACCGGCCAGGGAGCCGGGGCCGAAGGTTCCGCCGAAGATGTCGCCGATGAGATTGCCGAAGGCCAATCCCCAGGCCCCTGCAGGTCCAAAAAGCAGCCCGAAGGTCATGGGAAATACATTGGCGACCCGTACCTCCGTGATCCCCGGTATCAGGGGAATCGCCGTCTTGAAGGCGATGAGGGTGGCCGCGTAGATGGCGGCGCAGACCGCGACCAGGACGATCATCCGGGTGTTTCGCCACATGAGAAAGATGTTGGCCATGGACCTGTTATCCCTTCATTTTGCCGCCATCCGGATGGCGCCGTCGAGGCGGATCACCTCGCCGTTGAGAGATTCGTTTTCGATGATGTGCCTGGCAAGCTGCGCTTATTCCGAGGGCTTACCCATCCGCTGGGGGAAGGGCACCATCATGCCCAGGCTCTGGCGCACCTTGTCCGGCAGCGCCGCAAGCATGGGCGTATCGAAGATGCCGGGGCAGATGGTGCAGATTCGGATCCCGTAAGCGGCACATTCCCTGGCGATGGGCAGCGTCATGCCCACGACGCCCGCCTTGGAGGCGCTGTAGGCCGGCTGGCCGATCTGGCCGTCAAAGGCCGCAGCGGAGGCCGTGTTGACAATGCCCCCCCGCTCGCCGCCGGCATTCGGTTCGTACTTGAGCATTTCCGCTATCTTCAAGCTTTCCTTCCTGTCGGAAGATGCGCTGAGGCGGCTCTGCATTTCAAGACCGGTGCCGGGCCCCTCACCGCTCCTGGCATAGATAATCCTCTTCGATTCGTGGTCATTAACAGGTAAGGAGGCCATAGTCAAGCCGATTTCCACGGTTCCGCGGTCGCTTCATCCTTTTCGTCTGCCTCGCCGGCAACCGACTGCCGTGCCAGCGGATATTTGTCTTGACTCTCTGAGAGTTTTCCTCTAGTTTCCGAAACGCAATCCGAGGACCGCCGACCGCAGTCCCTGTTGCCTGAGGCCGGCCGATATTTCGAGTATTTACAGTTGCATTCAGCACTTTTTGTCTCGCAGCCGCCTCAAGGATTCTGTTAGACAATAGGAGGTCATCTCAATTCATGAAAGGGGATTTAAGGATATGAAGGTTGAGGAATTCCAGGAAATCTTGTATCGGAAAGAAGACAACGGCATCGTGACGGTGACTCTGAACATCCCGAAAAGAAAGAATGCCATGAGCGCTTATACCTTTTTTGAACTTTTCTGGGCCGTCGATGCCATGGAGAGGGACGAAACGGCCCGGGTCATGATTCTGACCGGCGCGAAAGACCCCGATTCCAGCGATCCCACAAAAGAAGCCTTCAGCAGCGGCGGCTACTTCAACCCGGCGGCCATGGAAGCCCTGAGCGATGAGATCAAGGCACAGATCGATGTGACGGACATCGCCCAGGCCAAACTCACCCTTAAGATGTGGCAGTGCGACAAACCCGTCATCGCCGCAGTGAACGGTCTCGTCATCGGAGGGGCCTTCACCATGTGCATGTCCTGCTGCGATCTGATCTATTGTTCCGAAAACGCCTGGGCCTCCCTGCCCTTCATCGGGCTGGGCATCGTTCCGGAACTCTCCTCCACATACCTGATGCCGAGATTGATCGGTCTGCAGAGGACGAAGGAGTTCATGTTCTTCGGCGAGCGTTACACGGCCCAACAGCTTTTTGAGCTGGGGCTGATCAACAAGGTTCTGCCCCATGAACAGTTGATGCCCTATGTTCGGGAGGTGGCCCTCCGGCTCATCCCTCCCCAGGCGGCCGCCTATGCTGTCCGTATGACGAAAAGGGCCATCCACAAGCCGCTGCTGGATGCCGTCACGACGGCCCTGGCCCAGGAGAACAAGGGGCTCAACGAGGCCTTCACCACGGAAGACTTCCAGGAGGCGATGATGGCGAGAATGCAGAAACGGGCTCCCGTTTTCAAGGGCAAGTGATTCGAATGTCGAGGCTTGAATGAAATGGCTGACGAAGCCATTGGATGAAATGCCCTTTACGTCTCCTCTTATGTCAAAGAGGCCGAAAAAAGGGATTTCATGATCCCTTGCGAATGCCAGCAGGCGAAAGGAGAGGAGGGATGCCATGAACGCTGAGAATGTCCTGTGCGAAAGGAAGGGTAAGGTTTGCCGCATCACGCTGAACCGACCGGACAAGCTCAACGCCCTGAGCCGCGCCCTGATGCAGGAGCTTGTGGAATCCGTAGCAGAGGCGGAGCGGGACGACGATATCAGCGTGATCGTCATCAAGGGTGCCGGGCGGGCCTTCAGCGCGGGCTACGATCTGGAACCGTCGGCAAAACAGTATACGAATGCCCTGGGAGATCCGGCACTAGACAGGCGGCTCATGCTGGAGCATCAGAGGGCATGGTGGCGCCTCTGGGACTGCGCCAAACCGGTCATAGCCCAGGTGCACGGCTATTGCCTTGCAGGAGGAACGGAGCTGGCCATGATGTGCGACCTCGTCGTGGCCGCGGAGGATGCCCGCATCGGCTATCCGCCCTTGCGGGACATGGGGTCTCCCGTGACGCCCATCTGGCCCTGGCTTATCGGGGCGCGCTGGGCCAAGCTCCTCTACTTCACCGGGGACACCATCGACGGACGGCAGGCGGAGGCCATTGGCATGATCAATTTCGCCGTGCCCCCAGATAAGCTGGACGAGGCGGTGGCTCTGCTGACCGAGAGGCTGGTCAACGTGCCCGTCGATCTGCTGATCCTCCACAAGGCGCAGGTAAATCGCGCCTTCGAGGTGATGGGCATCCGCGCCGCCTTATCCTCGGGGCCGGAATTCGACGCCCTGGGCCATTCTTCGG
Source organism: Deltaproteobacteria bacterium (assembly GCA_016929555.1). GTDB lineage: Bacteria > Desulfobacterota > Syntrophia > Syntrophales > JAFGIO01 > JAFGIO01. The sequence continues at coordinate 8,947 of JAFGIO010000259.1, forward strand.
AAGGCGCCCGGCGTGAGTTCTTTACGCCGGCCTTTGAAAAGGGCATCAAATGGGTCTTCGAAAAGCGGGCGGAACGCTTTCCGGGCAATCTCTTTGACAGCATTTCAGCCTTGAAGAAATAGACGTTTCAGGAGACGCAGCACTCCGAAAAAAGGGAAAATTGCAGAAGCAGCGGCTTTTGGGGATAAAAAAATCGAAACTGGAGATAAAGCATGAGTGAAGAAGATGTCTATACACAACTGGCGGGCAGGGTCAACTTCCCGAAATCGCGGTACATCCGCATGATCTTCCGGCGATTGCTGACGCCGGAGGACGCGGAAATGGTGCTGTCCCTGCCGGCAACGGTGGAGGAATTCGCCGAGAAACATCATATCGATCGCGAGAAGGCGGCGGAAAAACTGGACTTATTCGCCCGCAAGGGCGTTGTCATCCCCTTCGAGAAGGGCGGCGTGAAGAGGTATTCCTGCGTGTCCCATGTCATCCAGGTCCATGACGCCACCATCCACGGCACCATGAACAAGCGGTACGATCCCCCCTGCGACGACATCATCGAAACGTGGAAGAAATTCCGGGAAACGGAATGGTTCGAGGTCCTCCGCGATATGGAGGCGGCGGGGAGATTCTGGGGCCGGGCCATCCCCGCTTACAGCACCGTGGCGGACCAGCCGGACCTGCAGCCTATCGAGGATTTGAGGGCCATCCTGAAGAACGCCCCGGGCATCGCCGTCGTCGACTGTCCCTGCCGCTGGCTTCAGGTCCAGAGGGGCGAGTGCGACAAGCCGACCTTCGTCTGCCTCTCCTTGACGCCCGGATCGGTGAAGTACATCAACGATCAGAAAATCGGCAAGCAGCTGACCCTGGAGGAGGGGTACCGGCTCCTGGAGGAGTGCGAACAGGCCGGGCTCATCGCCACCACGGGCATGGGAGACAAGGTCCGGCAGCTATGTTTCTGCGAAACGAACGAGTGCATCATCCTCCGCCCCCAGGTCAAGTACGGCTACAAGCTCTGGGGACCGAGCCGGTACCAGGCCGAGGTTGATCCGGATAAGTGCAAAGGATGCAAGACCTGCCTGGAACGCTGCTATTTCGGTGCCATAGAGATGTACAAGGTTCCGGGCAAGAAAAAGGCCAAGGCCCGGGTCGATGCCGAGAAGTGCTTCGGCTGCGGGCTCTGCGCCGTCACCTGTCCGACCAAGGCCCTCAGCATGAAGGCGGTGCGGCCCGTCGAGTATCTGACCCAATAGCATCCTTTGTCACACGTTCATGGGCGGGCGGGCATCCCTGATTCCCGGGACCCGATGCATACGGATGCTTTTGGGTTACGATCGACACCGCAATTGATCCTCCGCCAAGGCGGGGGAAAGAATCATATTGCTTGTTTTCATGCCCCGGTGGCTCCCCGGGGCATGCATCTTTCTTAATGAGTTCGTCATACTTTCGTATTAGATAAAATCATACCCGCGGCTTATTGTCTTTTCCTGGAATTCGATTATCCGAATCGGCAATATTATAGACTATGCATCGCTGCCCTATGAAGCCCATGATCCCTTAGGCTACGGGAGCAATCCCGTGCCCGTTCCTGCAAGCCTCTACCTTCTTATTTCGGGTCTGCTGGCCCTTGCCGGCATAGGAAGAAAAACCGGATAATCGATACAGCGTTGAACCCCTGTCGATTGCCAAAGCCGTCGATAAAGAGGATTGCCGCCTTGTTCTGTCAGGCTTATCCCAGTGACGGGGCATTACCCCCGCCCTCGCCAGGAGCTTTTCGGGGCTTCTGTTTCTCCGGCGCCTTTTTCCATGCAGATTTCGATCGAGCGGAGAATCCGCATCTGCATGGCCCGGTCCGGACCGTATTGGAAGGTTTCCTTATAGGCCTCGATCGCCTCCTCCCACCGTTTCTGGTATTTGAGGCAATTGGCGATCTCGAAGTTGCAGTGCAGTCTGGAGTTGGGATGACGCTCCATGGAAAGACGGAACTTCTCCTTGGCCTCGTCGAGCCTGCCGATGAACTCCAGACGCCTGCCAAGAAAATAGGTTACGTTCAGCTCGTGACAGGACATCTCGAAAAGTTCAGAACCGGGCATCAGGACAAATACCGCCGGGATCCGAAGCACGGGATGGGTGATGTCGAGCACGTAGGGTTCGAAACCGATCCGCTGCAGGGCGGTGGTGCAGCCTTCGATCTCTTCAAGCATGTCGTCCGAGGACACATCGGGAAGCGACTGAATGGGAACGGGATCGCCTTCGTTAAATAAATATCCCGCCTCCCTGGGGTGGCGAAACTTCGGTAGAATACCTCCTACGTAATAATCCTGTTTGAAATAATCGAGGGCCATCTGCTGGATTTCCGTAAGAACCCTGATCAGGGCCTTCTCCGGGTTGGTGGAAGTTCCGGCGCAGAAGACAACCTCGCTTCCGGGGAAGCTGGCCGGGTCATAGGCAATGCCGGCCACGGTCGGGATTCCCATATCGAGGCTGAAATCGAAACAGACCAGCCGAATCCCGTTCCGGGAGAACTTGATGAGCAGCTCCCTCGCCACCGGGTCCCGAACCGAATAAAAGTCGATGACGGGAACGCGCAGTCTCTTGGTATTGATGACCGAACAGACATGCCGTTCCACCACTTCGCAGAGCCCCTGCAGGATCGTTTCCTCCAGCGTGTTGCCGGCGCTCAGGCCGTTGGTGCCTTGAATATCGGCGAACCACTCGTACGGGAGGAGAACGTCCCGCTTCCGAACCAGACTGTAGGCCGGAACCCACGAAAAGGGAAGGGATTCGAATTCCGCCATTTCTTCATCCCGGATGGTGTTGCTGCCGTTGGGAACACGGAAGAGGTCCTCCGGCGGAAGCATCTGCGCAACGATGTCTTTCATGGCACCCTTCCGGTGGGTTTCCGGTCTGGGGTAGCCGGCGTGGCTGTACCGCTCCACCATCTCCATCAAGGCGCTGGCTTCGCTCTGATCGGGAGAGGGTCCCTTGCCCATGGTCTTGGGTGTCGGAATCCTGTTGTCCTTGCCGGCATGGCATGCATAGACCGGAATGCCCAGCCGTCCGGAGTCGATCCGGATCGTGTCGCGAACCAGGTCCAGATCGATTCGCTTCAGGGCGTCTTTTACGTTTCGGACCGTTTCTGCGGGGGAGATGGCCTTCTCAAGACCGATGGTGTGCTTCTTGACATTGGATTTCAATGTGATATTGGACCGGAGCCTGTTGCCGACTGTTTTCATGGTTTTCCTTCTTTTCTTCGATGCGCGATCACTCATGCCGCCGCTCCGGCTTAGGTGGGCCAAGTGTAGAGAATGCCCTGCAGTCCTGTCAAGGGAAAAGGCTGCGGATGGATTTGCGCTCTCAGGCAGCGATATCGCTTGACAGACCCACCGGCCGCACCTATACTCGGCCCAAACGAAAGTACTTGACGCCGAATATCAAATAGTTATGCCTATGGCATCGAGCAGCCTCATAGACCTTCGCGGTCAGATCGAGCGGATTACTTACAGCAACGAGGAGAACGGTTATACCGTGGCCCGCGTCAGGGTTGCGGGACGCAAGGGTCTGGTCACCGTGACGGGCAATCTCTTCAATCCGGCCCCGGGCGAGGTCATCGACATGCAGGGCCGATGGTCGAGCCATCCCCGATACGGAGAACAGTTCGAGATCGCCGTCTACCGATCCTCTATCCCGGCGTCCGTCCAGGGAATGGAACGGTATCTTGGATCGGGCCTCATCAAGGGCATCGGTCCCGTCATGGCGAAGCGGATCGTCAAGAATTTCAGGGAGAAAACCTTCGACATCATCGAGGGGGACATTACAAGGCTCGCCGAGGTCGACGGCATCGGCGAAAAAAGGATCGAAATGATCCGAAAGGCCTGGGAGGAACAGAAACAGATCCGTTCCGTGATGATCTTTCTCCAGACCCATGGTGTCAGTACGGCCTATGCGGTGAAGATCTTTCGCCAATACGGCGATGCGGCCATCCACGTGGTTCAGGAGAATCCTTACCGCCTGGCCGCTGATATCTTCGGCATCGGTTTTCTGACTGCCGACAAGATCGCCGAAAAGCTGGGATTCGCAAGGGATTCGCAGCTCCGGGCCGAAGAGGGCGTCCTCTACGTTCTGAACGAACTGGCCGATGACGGGCACGTCTACTACCCCCGTGAACTCCTCCTTGACAAGTGCGTGGAGATGCTCGGCATTGACCTCGGCGTCGTTGCCGCTGCCCTGGATGTGATCTCCAGGGACAAGCGGATCGTTATCGAAGAAGTGCCCGATACCTGCGCCGCCGAAGGCAAGGCCGTCTACCTGGCGCCTTTTTACCTGTCCGAAACGAGTGTCGCGGCCCGCCTGAAGATCCTCATCAACACGGCCCCCTCCCTCCGGAAGATCGATGCCGAGAAGGCCATCCGCTGGGTTCAGGAGAAGCTCCTCATCACGCTGGCCGTGCGGCAGATAGAGGCCATCCGGTCGGCCGGGAGGCACAAGGTCCTGGTCATCACCGGGGGACCCGGTACGGGAAAGACGACGATCATCAGCGCGATCCTCAGGATCTTTTCAGCCGCCCGTGCGGGAATCCTGCTGGCGGCGCCCACGGGCAGGGCGGCAAAGAGAATGACCGAAGCCACGGGCTGGGAGGCGAAGACGATCCACCGGATGCTCGAGTACAGCTTTCAGAAGGGGGGATTTCAAAGAAACGACGACCATCCGTTGGACTGCAACCTCATGATCGTCGATGAGGCCTCCATGATCGACACGGTCCTGATGCACCACCTCCTGAAAGCGATTCCGCCGGAGGCCACGCTGATCCTCGTCGGTGACGTCAACCAGCTTCCCTCGGTCGGCGCTGGAAATGTCCTGAAGGACATCATCGATTCCGGTTCCGTCGCCGTCATCGAGCTCAACGAGATTTTCCGCCAGTCCCGTCAGAGCTCTATCGTCGTCAACGCCCACAGGATCAACCAGGGTGAGATGCCCTGGTACCGTGCCTCCGGGGGTCAGGAGGATTTCTATTTCATCGAGCAGGAGGAACCCGAAAGGGTTCTGCAGGTTATCCTGGATTTGGTCAAAAATCGAATTCCCCGACGTTTCGGTTTCGATCCGATCGACGGGATTCAGGTGCTGACGCCTATGCACAAGGGCCAGGTCGGCGCCGGCAATCTGAACGTGGAACTCCAGAAGGTGCTGAATCCCGGCCGGGAAGGCCCCTTGCGGGGAGGGAGGTCCTTCCGCGTCGGCGATAAGGTCATGCAGATTCGCAACAACTACGGCAAGGATGTTTTCAACGGGGATATCGGCAGGATTGTGCGCTTCGATGATGAACTCCAGGAACTGACCGTTTCCTTCGACGGCCGCCGTGTGGAATACGACTACAAGGAACTGGACGAGATCGTTCTCGCCTACGCCTGCTCTGTCCACAAGGCCCAGGGATCGGAATATCAGGCCGTGGTCATGCCCGTGCTGACGCAGCACTACGTTCTGCTGCAGCGGAATCTACTCTACACGGGGGTGACGAGGGGAAAGAAACTCGTGGTCCTCATCGGCACGAAACGGGCACTGGCGATTGCCGTCCGGAACGACAAAACGCAAAAGCGCTACACCCTGCTTCGGCAGAGGCTGACGGCCTGAAGAAGGGATTCAGCCGGTGATTTTTTCAGAGAGGACTTAGGCCTTTGCTTTTACGGGCGATGTCAGAGATGCAGGATGAGCCCGGGAATGGTGCAAGGGACCCCTGGGGCCAGGAAGGCCATATTTTACCGGTCTTGCCATGGGAGATGCGCCGAAGGATCGGTCCCATGGCGCCGAAACCGGCGACGAAAAGCCCAACGTAGCCGCGCTGGAATGGCAAGCGGCACCGGTCAGGGGGCGGAAGTCTTGAGGGGTTTCCTTTCCGGAGTTCTGATGAAATTCAGGGCAACGCCGGATAGAATGCAGCAGGCGCCAGTCGTTACAAAAGCGGTATGGTAAGAACCTGTTATATCGTAGGACAGGCCGAATAGGATCGGTCCCAGGGCTCCAAAGGAGGCGATAAACAGCTCCTTGACGCCGAACAGTACAGGCAGGTTCTCGAGGCCGAACAGGTCGCCCAGGTAAACGGGAAAGACCGCCAGCCCGCTTCCGTAGCAGAAGCCCAGAAGGATCGAGAGGGCTGCCAGTTCACCGGCTGTGGTGATGAAA
>JAFGIO010000260.1 GCA_016929555.1 Deltaproteobacteria bacterium
AACTGACCCGCGAGGCTCGTGATCTTGCCGCCAAGGCCAAGGAGATCGAAGACGCCGTCTACGACCTCAAGGCCGTCAACCCGCACAAAAAGCCGGTCGTGGACACGCGGACGCCCGAGGAACTCATGGACATCATCGAAGCCAAGGGCCAGGAAGTCGCGGAAGCGTTGGCAGCGCTGCGATCAAAAGCGGCAGCGGGGAGATGAAAGCACACCAGACGCATACCATCGGTTTCAGTCGGACTCGGTTCCCTCGCCGCCGAAGCCGGTCGTTATGCATGGATGCGTCAGGAAAGTAAGGATGAGGAGACATCACCCCAAGGTTGTGGAAGGATGAGATGTTCCATGCAAAAAGAAGAAAAGCTCCGTCGAGAATCGGACAAAAAAATAGCTGCTGTGTGTGGCCTCTACTGTGAGGCATGCTCATGGTTTATTGCCACCAACGAAGACCGTGAAAGACTCAAAAGGCTTGCAGCTCAATTACATTTCTCGGAGGAAGAGAGCAAGTGCTACGGATGCAGGTCGGACAAAAGGTTGCCTTATTGCGAGAAATGCGGGATGTCCGCTTGCGCAGCAGAACGGGGCATCGACTTCTGCATCGAATGTGATGAGTATCCATGTGACGAGCTGAAACGGTTTCAATCTGCAATGCCTCATCGGATTGAGCTTTGGGTTAATCTTGAACGAATCAAGTCCGTTGGATACAGACAATGGCTCAAGGAAATTCGTGGAAACTATACCTGCCCACGGTGCCAAATCATCAATTCCACATACGACCTGAAATGTCGAAAGTGTGGTGAAGAGCCCAGCTGCAACTACGTAGCCAAACATCGGCAGGCAATCGAACAGTATATAAAGAGATGATGCATAACGTCGACATTGAGCAGGGCGCGCAAGAAGCCGCGCCCCAATCATGCCGATGGCTGCAGAAGGAAAACGGAGATGGGCGAGGGGGCGGGAAGACCTTTGAGGGGATCAGCCATATCACCCATATCGTTCAGGACCTGGAACGGAAGAGCAGCCTTCTCACTTCCGCTCTCGGAGCAAAGGCAGTCCATTCGAGTGGAGAAGGGAAGGCCTCTTCGAGCTGCATACCGGCACGCTTGAGGAGCGGCTTCGGGCCTGGGGGAGAAGAATATTTTTCTTGAGAAAAATGATGGTCCCGTAAAAAGTCGTCATTCCCGCGCAGGCGGGAATCCAGGGACTAGGTAATAACTTGAAAATACTGGATTCCCGTTTCCACGGGAATGACAAAATAGGCGGTTTTCAGACTTTTTACGATGTCGTCAAAAATCATTGGAACTGTCTTGTGTCCACCCACTCCTGTTTGAGGACCGTCCACCAATCGATGGCCAGGTCCCGGAGGACATATTCGTAGGGCAGCCAGCCGTAACCCTTTTCTCCCCACTCTCTTCCCCAGGAATTGCGAATCAGGATGGCGCCCTGCGTTTTGTCGTCGGAATAGGGATGGCCGATGACGAGGCCGTCATCGTAACCCACCGCGGCGACGGCGTGTCCCCCTTCTCGTCGGTCGGTCTTGGCGGGAAAGGGTATCCGGCCCGTCCCGGCGGCGCCGTTGATGGAGCTGAACACTGTAAAACCAAACATTGAAGGGATGCCCTTCGCCAGATTCGTTTTGATGCGTTTCAGGAGTTCCGGACGGGTCGTCCCGGAGGAATCCAGGCGGAAATACGTCAGGGTCTGGAAGTTCTGGGCGAAAGAGTAGCAGAAGGCCGACGGTTCGAGATCCACGTTTTCTGCATCGTAAGGGAAATATTGTTCGGGAGGCACGCCGAACAGGACCATGGCCTCCATCGTCGTCCGCAGGTAGGCCCCCGTATCTCCCGTCCAGTTGAGAAGGTTGCGGGTCGCCTTGTAGAGGAAAAGCCGGGAGATGTCGATATAGCTGCCGAAGGCCCGCCGTTCGTAGTATTCGATCAGGGCCGCGGCGGCATGGGCCGTACAGGCCCCGAGCCGGCCCTGGTCCTCGATGGGGGAACACCACCGCCTCAGATCGACCGATGACGGTAGCGCGGACGCCGCAGTCTCCCGGCTTTTGGATTTTGGACTCCTGCCGATGTCGCTCATCATGCCTTTCACGGTCTGCCTGCGGTTCAAGCGCTGGAGATGTCTCGGCACGATGTCCGTATCCATGCCGTGGTCGCGATGGTCCGGAAGGTCCGGAAGCCAGCCGAGCTTTCTCCGGTGCTTTTCCTCGGCGGCAGGTACCTCTACGGTAGGAAAGACGGCGGGACCCGCCGGGAGCCTCTGATCCGCCGGGAGAATCGGATCGAGAAAGCTCCGCGTGTTGGCCGTCATCAGCCTGTCCAGATCGGCAGGACCGAAGGTTTCCTTGAAGTCCTTGAAATAGTTTTCCAGACTCAATATCTCGGTAAGAGACGAAACGACGAAGTCCGTGCCGAAGAACAGGCGGTCGCGGACGATGCCGCCGGCATCCCAGACCTGTTTCGCCTGCAGCCTCTCCTCGCGATCGGTGTAGCAGGCCAGATCGGCATAGACGTTCGGATAGCGGGACATCAGGTCCAGGATTTGACGAACCCAGCCGCTGTCGCCGTTGCCGAAATGGGCGAAATCGAGGCGCAGAGACGG
>JAFGIO010000261.1 GCA_016929555.1 Deltaproteobacteria bacterium
ATCCAGCTATTTCAGTAAGTTCTGGACCCCCGCTTTCGCGGGGGTGACATGGTTTGTGACTTTTTACGGGGTCGTCAAATTTACTTGTGAAATATTAAAACGGAATGTCTAAGGGAATGCAATCGGTCGCAGGTATGATTTTTACTAATACAAAAGTATGAATTTGCATGATCACGGGACCTATTTCAGGCTGGCAGGCATCAGGAGCCGCTAAGGCGAGGGATGGTTCACTGCCGTTGAAACAGAAAGGCAGAATGGGATACCCCTTGGATTAATCAACCCATTGGGCATCCCATTCCATCGAGAAAACAAAAGAAATTTTGCTCATCGATCCCCGATAAGAGATCGAGCAATAATGATGTACTCCTCTGCGCGATCGTCGTTATTGTCTAACGCCTGCGTCGCCTCAACCCAGCCAGTCCGACCAGACCCGCGCCGATGAGCAGCATGGTTGCTGGTTCGGGAACGGTAGAACTGCCGAAGTAATTATAGGGTGTAATAATTCCATAATCTCCCCCGTCCGAATCAAACCAAGCCTTGTCGAAGACGATGTTAAACCCATATGTATCGCCGTCGGTAATAGGATTTTTATTCACATCATATGTAACCACAAATTCCCCTGTAAATGATCCAGAGATAGTATCTGGGGCACTTGTGCTGACATAGAAGCCGTAGCTATCAAGAGTAGCTGCTGTTGGAAATGTCGCAATGAATGTATACGAATAATCTGTCAACGTCACACCCCAGGCAACACCGTTATCTGGTTGCCAGAATCGCGACCACGGATATGGCGCATTTTGGCCAGTAACTACGACATTGAATTCCTTTAAAGATGAATCCCACCAGCCCTTTGCACTCGTGACGCTTGCATTGTCGTCTTCCCACAGTTGGAAGAATGAATCATTCTGGTTGCTTGCTCTATGTTCCCACCAGCTGCTTAGAAGCATGTTTGAATTGGTATAGTATTGAGGGGCTTCAACCACCGAAAAAAGAGCTGCATCGCGCGGTGTTGATGTTGTCCAGGGACCGGTGCCATCAGAGATATTCCATATAGTACCCTGATAACCGAGTTCATCTGTATCTGCATAGTAGCCTGCGAACGATAAATTGCCGATTAATGTAACCATGACAATGGCCAACAAAATGGTCCAAAAGGTCTTCATTCTGTCCTCCTAATCGAACATAATTAAATGTTTAAATGAACTTCTTCTCCTTCCATATTTGGATTCTGTTACTACAACGTCACCCTTTTCCGGACAGCGTTTAACCATACAGCTGAAAATCTTTCGTCACCTGTCTGCTTTCCTCACCAACCGGGCCAAGCCGAGAAGTCCTGCGCCGAAGAAGAACAGCGTCGGGGGAAGGGGAACGGGTGACGATCCGGCAATGATGGTGCCGCCGGCAGATCCTTCTCCCCAATAGGCTATCTGGAACCCGATGTTGGAAACCTCCGTGCGATCATAGGCATTGATCGCAAACCGGTCGCCTTCCGGCGAATACAACCCATGAGGAGACTCGTTGTCGGTGCCGTTGTAAGCGATGGCATCGCTGAAATCCAGCATGAGACTATAGCTGTGATAGGGCTCCATGGTCAGCCAGTCGCTCTGCCAAAACGTGTCGTTTGTCCAGTCATTGGGCGGCTGGCCGCTTCCCCCCGTATAGCCGGTGTTCATGACCAGCGAAATGCCCAGGGCATATGGGCTTTCGTTGTAAAAGTACATGGTATAGCCTGAGTAGCCCGTCATGTCCCCCTTATGGGATCCGCCGCCGCCGATGCGGGAATCGATCGAATAATCGTCGGTGACGGCCGTGCCGCTTCCCGTCAATCCGGAGAAGACAAAGCGGACACCGGGACCCGGAATATCGGCGCGGGAAGTAAGGATGCCGGGACCGTATTTCCACTTGAAGATACCTGCATCCGCGAGGACATCGTCAGGGATCGAAACGGAGGCCGCCAGGGCCGGTGGCGTTGCGAAAACGAACCCGGTCATGATCGAGAGCATGCAAATCCATCGGTGTAATCCTTTCATTTACTCCTCCTACGGTCAAATCGCTCGCGATTGAGAAACGCTATCAGACATTCCGTCTTCGCCTCAGTCCAACGAGACCCAGCAGCCCCGAACCGAGAAGCCAGACGGCACCGGGGAGGGGAACCGTCGATTCCACATGGAAAGGCACTCCCGGCGACATGAAGTAATCTCCCTGGCCGATGTTCGTTCCGATCATGAAGCCGATGTCCGAGACGTGGTTTGCATTCACGACGTTGAATTGCGTAAAATCCATGACATGGTGGTACGCCTGGCCCGGGGCCAGCCAGACCCAGCCCGTCTGGTAGTAATTGTTTGCCTCTCCGTAAGGCGAATCCGTCCAGCCCGTATTCATGTAAATGGCGGACATGAACCAGCCCGGATTGTCGGGTGGGTTGTAGATGGTCATTTCGTAACCCGAGTAGTTCGACAGGTTGCCTCCATTTACCACCACGCCGGCATCGTTCGCAGGCAAATCGAAGTTGTCCCCCATCTGGCCGCTGACCCAACCGCTGTCTCCCGACTGGATCTGGAAGGTATACCGGTAACCCGGGTCCCCGGCGGTATCGCTGCGGGGAGGCACCTCGACAAAACCGGTGGAATTGTTGTGCCAAACGTAGTTATTCATGTCGCCGAGGTAAACGTCCGCAGTTTGAAAGTTCGCCGCACTCCCAGCACCCGCAAAAAACAGCATCAGGGTGAGCACCACTCCGCACGTCAACTTCTTGCTCATTGTTTGTTCCTCCTTTCAAGGTAAGGCGCCTTTACGGCCCTGGTTTGATGACCCCGTCCCAGCCCAACGCTCTTGTTCCCCGGTTTGATGAACCGGGTATCCCGCTTTTGAAAACCCCTTCATTTCAAATATGTAGCCAGGTAAAAGTGAAATTTTCACAGTTCTGAAGAAAAAAAATAAACCCCCTGAATCGGTTACCGCCCGATTCATCGAGAGGATGCCTACGCTTGAAAATCAAAAATTGTTGGGAAGTTATCGGCAGTGATGGAACGGGCTTTTCGTTTTTTCATTGCACCCCCAGTCGAACACTCTGGATTGCGAACGTCCAGAGGTGTTCCATCTGCAATAGAGGGTTCATGAATTCGACAATTATACACGGATTCGCTGCATCGGAGTTCAGAGAGAGAATTCGCCTGATTCACCTATGAGGCCCGGGCAACCGGTACCTTTCTTCAGGCTTGGATTCTCTAACACCGATGCAGAATGTCAATAGCTAGAAAATGCGGGGATAATACTAGGTATTTCCTGGTATTATTGAAGGGACGCCAGGTATGTCTGCAGGTTCACCTTGCGATTGTTAAGTCCCAGTTTTACCCGGATGTGATGCCGGTGAAATTCGACGGACCGGTCGGATACATTCAACAGCGCTGCCATTTCCTTCGTTGTTCTCCCGTCTTTGATTAGACTTGCCACCTTGATCTCCATGGGCGTTAGATTCATGAATTGTGACTTCATCTTGTGAAGAAAAGGGGAAATGAGGTCTTTCAAATGGGATTCCAGAACATCGAGGCAGGCTTTCTGCCGGGAATCGAGCAGGCTGGCCTTCAACTTCGCGACATAAGGCTGGATCAATTCCTCGGCATTGACGAGCAGCTTTTCCTCAAGCTCTCGCTTGTCATTTTCCCTTTGCCTCAGCAACACCCTGAGGGCCGCATTGGTTTCTTCAAGGTTCACTCTCTCGTTTTCCAATTCCTCCTCCCGCAGCTTCAGAAGCGTTTCCGCCTGCTTTCGCATGGTAATGTTCCGACAAACGCCCCGGTATCCCCTAAAGTTCCCCTGGTTGTCGAGGATTGGTGTACCGCTCGCTTCGATGAAAATATGCGATCCGTCCTTGTGGAGGACCGTGCTTTCGAAAAAGGCTGCAGGTTCACGTCTTTCCCAGGATTTACCGAGCATTTCGACAACCCTCTTCGCTGCATCCGGGTGCAGGATGACGGAGTAGGGCTTGCCGATCAGTTCTTCAGGGGCGTATCCGGCCAGTTCCTTGATTCTCGTACTGACGAAGGTGTAGGATCCCTGATCGTCGATTTCCCATATCCAGTCCGATGTCAGATCCACAATCTCCTGTAATCTTTTCTCGCTGGCTTCCAGTGCCTCCTTTGCACGTTTTTGTTCCGTGATGTCATAGAAGGAGCTGATGAGGTAATCGACGCCATTAATTTGAAAAAAGCTCGAGGACGCAAGGGTTTCCCGAATACCTCCCAACCGGGTGCGTAATTTCATGGGGAAACCGGTTAACGAACCGTCTTTTCTGACGGCCTGCACAATCGATTCCCGACGTTTAGGACGGACCCATATGGATAGGTCCAGGCCGCTGCGACCGAGGAGCTCTTCCCGGGTAGATTGAATCAATCGAAGGAAACTTTCATTGACATCGACCATCCTTCCACCCTCGACGGTGCTGATCGCGGTGGGTACGGGGCTTGCGTGGAAAAACAGGGAAAAATCTATATCGGCCTTTCTGAACGATTCGATCAGGCTTTGACCGCCGCTGGCAGCGTCGATTGACGATTCCATGGACAGGGCCCTCCCTTGATTCGATGCTTCCCGCCCCGGCGATTCATCCACCCGGAAGCAGAAGACGGATGGAAATCAAGATAGACATCTCCCGCACATCGTGAATCATGGTAACCGGTGGTTCTTTTCATACATCCTGCCACAGGAAAAGGCAAACAAATTATGAATGAGAAAAGGCAGATAGGCAGATTAACGACGGCCAAGCCGCGTTTCGGCTCCTGTCCCCTCCGCCGCCTTTTCCGGTTTCAAGCCCACGTAAAGATGGGTGATTCCGAAAGAAAGGGCGTAGGTTTCTATCCCGATCAAGCCCGTTGCCTGCATCGTGTCCACGAATGCCTTCGGTGTGGGAAAATCCGCGATGGAGTCGGCAAGATAGTGATAGGCGGCCGGATTTCGCGAAAAGAACCGGGCCGCGCGGGGCAGGACAAGAACGAAGTAGGTCCTGTAAAACCAACTGAAAAAAGGACTTTTGGGAAAGTGCATTTCCAGGACCATCACCTGGCCGCCGGGGACGGCCACCCGCATCATTTCGGCGAGCGCTGCCGAGCGCTCCGATATGTTGCGGATTCCGAAGGCGATCCCGACGACGTCGAAGTGATCGTCCGGGAATGGAAGATTTAGGGCATCGGCCTGGACGATGAGCACGCGTTGCGAAAGCCGGTGCCGGGAAAGTTTCATCAAAGCCATCTCCATCATGGGTCGAACGAAATCCACTCCGACGACACCGATGTTCCGATGCAAGCGGGCGGTCTCGATTGCCAGATCTCCCGTCCCCGTGGCGACGTCGAGTAGGCGATGGGCTCGGAAAAAATGCATCTTTCCGGCGGCGAAGCGCCGCCAGGCCACATCCCTCCGGAGGCTGAAAAGACGGTTCAGCAAATCGTATCGCCGATGGATCGAGGAGAAAACTTCCCTGACCATTCCAATACGTTCCTCCGGGTTCATTTGCGTAACCGGCGGGTATTTGTTCGTTTTACGAGGGTTCACCGCGGAATCGTGCCTTACAATTACGTGAATTTACAGGTCTCCAACCCGTTCGAAGGAAAGCGATGCCGGGATTCATTGATCGGACCATCAGGCCTTATCCAGACCGGCCGTCTCGATCCAGGGCCGGGATAGTTCAAAATGCCTTCTGGCCATGTCGGTTCTGGCGAATCCTCCCTCGCTGGGCTTGGCCGGCAGTGTTGCCCGCGTTCCGACCATGAGGCAGAAGTTGTTGAAGGCCCCCTCGATCTCGGTTGTGAAACCCATCGCATCTTCCATGTGGTTGATGGTCAGCTTGCAGAGCCTCGTCCAGATGGGGTCGGCCAGATAATTGTCGGCGACGCGCTCGGCATAGGCCAGGGTCTCCTCCTCCAACCTTTCCGGCGGAAAGATACGGTTTACGAAGCCGTAGTGATAGGCTTCTCCGGCTGTCATGAAACGATGCTCGAGAAGGATTTCTTTGGCCCGGCGCGGACTCAAATCCCAGGGCTGGGAAAAATACTCGACGAAACCGGGCAGGAACTTCGCATCCTCGGCGGCAAATACGACATCCATGGCCGCGGCAACCATCCATCCGCCGAAGATGCAGTAGCCGTGGACCATGGCGACGGTCGGTTTCGCCAGGTTTCGCCAGGCCAGTGTAAAGTCGACGTACAGCTTCCGCCAATCCTCAAACAGCTTCGGCTGATCGAGTACGGACAGCGTGGCGTAACCCTGCCTTTCCCGGTAGGCATTGTCTTCCTCCGTCCCGATGTCGTGGCCGACGGAGAAGGCCTTTCCCGCCCCGGAAAGGACAATGACCCCGCAGGCTGGATCCTTCAAGGCCTCCTGGAAAGCCTGTTGGACTTCTTCCAGCATGAGGAAGCTCTGCGCATTGAGGAACCTGGGCCGATTGAGGACGATTCGCGCCACTTTGCCGGGTTGATAAAGGATATGCTGGTATTCCATGCGTCACCTCCTCAATGATATCGTTTGGTTATGTGTAACAACACCTGTAATTATACAATAACTGCGTGATGAATACTTCACATTTTTAGTATATTTTTTTGTTGACAAGTACAGGAATTACTTTTAATATTTCAAACCCTTCACGGGGAATTCCCTCAAAGGATGACTATTATGGATGAAAGGTCGCGTATCAAATTCAATCCGATCACAAGCGAGGTCGAAATTGAAGGAACGGAAGATTTCGTCAAGAACTATTTCAGTAAAATTCAGAAACTGCTCTCCAATGCCGGACAAACCGCCAAGGCTGGCCGGCCGGTGAAAGCGATCGGTGCCGCGAGAAGGACCGGCAAGGCCGCCTTGAAACTGCCCGGAGAAAAGAGCGGAAAGAGAAAATCGAATTTTGACACGGTCCTGGAACTCATAGCGGAAAACCCGGAAGGGATCAACACCGCCGACTTGAAGCAAAGGACGGGCCTGTCGGAACAGCAGATCTGGGGAATCATCTATCGAGCCGAAAAGGTGGGTAAAATAAAGAAGGTGAAACGGGGCGTTTACGTATCGGCCTGACCGATAGGCCCTTTGCCTGACCAAGATTCATCCGCTGTCCGAGAGGGGGCAACGCTCCAATCCCTTCGCCAACTTCCACGATCCTCGGAGCACCGTGAAATGAGAACAATCCTTGACGGCAGTTGTACCGCACATAGCCATGCAGTACCTTCGTTCGTCATTTCTTCTTGTGGCGATTGCTCTTGACGCGCTTGCTGTACTTGTGCTTGCTGATCTTCTTCCTGCGCTTCTTGACGACGCTTCCCATGGTTCACCTTGAATGATTTCCGGAAGTTCCTCCGAAATTGTGTAGTCGGCATGGCGACCGATGCCAAAAAACCTCTGGTTTTATTCCGGTTATTGTAAAAATCATTTACCGCATCACCAATCCTTGAAGCGCTCCTTATAGACGAGAAATCACTCATTGGCAAGACAAAGATTGCCTTTGAGGCCTTTATTTTTTTAAATGTACGCCATTCGCGGTCATTTTAGGCTTGGACGGCAAAGCAGGAGGGACTATAATGGCGGCCGCAGTGAAAGAGCGGAGGTTCCGATGCCATGACATCCCAAGACAAGATCATGTCCATGGCCGCAGCTATAGAACGATACGTCAAAGACGGCGACACGGTCTATATCGGCGGCTTCATTTCCCATGACCCCTTTGCGGCCGTTCATGAAATCATTCGCCAGAAAAAGAGAAATTTGACCCTTTCCAAATGCGGGGGACTAATCATCCTGGATCAGCTCATCGGCGCCGGCTGCGCGAGCAAGGTGGTCACCTCCTACATCTGGAACCCGATCCCCAGGCCAGCCCATGCCTTTATCCGTGCGTTGAGGGAGGAAGGTCCGGAACGCGTGCAGCTCGAAGAGTATCCAATTCTGGCGTTGACGCTGTCCTACTTCGCCGGCGCCCTGGACCTCCCCTATGTGGCAACCAAAACCATCATGGGCGCCGATTTTGCGCGCTATCGATCCTTCCTCGGGGAGGAAAAGCTTAAGATCGAGACCTCCCCTTTCACCGGTGAGAAGGTCTGTCTTATCCCGCCGTTGAAGCACGATGTCGGTATCATCCAGGTCCATCGGGCCGACATGCAGGGGAACGCCCAGACATGGGGATTCCTGGGCGACACCAAATGGGGGCTTTTGAGCTGCAAAAAAATCATTGTGTGTGCCGAGGAGATCGTCTCTGAAGAAACCGTCCTTCGGGATCCTCAGCGTACCCTCCTCCCCGGTTTCCGCGTCGATGCCGTCGTCGCCGAGCCCTGGGGTTCCCATCCGTCCTACCTCATGGGCTGTTACGATCTGGACTGGCTGTATCTGGCCTTCTACGAACGCGAAACCCGCACGGCGGATGCCTTCGAAAGGTACCTGGACGATTGGGTATACGGGCTGAAGGACCGCGGGGAATACATCGAAAAGCTGGGAGCGGAGAAGCTCGCGGGACTGAAGGTGAAGTCCTGGACGGGCGAGCCCGTGTCCTATGGCTTTACACCCTTTCATCAGGAGCTGTAAATGGAAAGATCAGCTTACTCACCCCTGGAGATGATGATCGTTGCCGCCTCCCGTCTGATCGCCGACGGCATGGTTCTGATGGTGGGCACGCAGTGGCCCATCGTCTCCGCGCTGCTCGCCCGGAAAACCCATGCGCCGGGCGCGGCCATCTGCTTCGAGGGAGGGACCGTTCTCGGAAGCGCGCCCTCCCGGATACCCCTGTTCACGGGAGACCCCGTCACGGGGAGCTGCGCCTGCATGATGGGAGACAGCCTGGACACCCTCGGCGCCGTCCTCCATGCCGGTTTTGCCGATCTGGCCATCATCTCCGGAGCGAACGTCGATCGATTCGGGAATATCAATACCACCTGCATCGGCGATTACCATCGTCCGAAACAGCGCTTCGGCGGCAGCGGCGGGGCCGGGGATTTCGGCAGCCTCGCCCGCAGGCTGGTGGTGGTCGTGGAACATAACCGGGTTCGTTTCCCCGAGCGGGTGGATTACATCACCACCCCCGGCTACCTGCAGGGCCGCGGCTCCCGTGAGGCGGCGGGATTCCGCGCCGGAACGGGACCCTGGGCGGTGGTCACGACGCTGGGGCTCTTCAGATTCGACGAAAACGGCGAGATGGTTCTTGCCGCCATCTACGCCGGGGGTTCCGCTGAGGAGGTCAGGGACAACGTACAGTGGGATCTCAGGGTTGCCGAGGATTTGGAAACCCTGCCCCCGCCCGATGAGGAAACGCTGCGGCTGCTGCGCGAGGAAATCGATCCTCTGGGCATCTATCTGAGGAACGCCCGGGCGACGGACAAACCCTACTTTTGAAAGCAGGCAGCCGGGACGCCTCGCTCAATACGAGCAGAGACGCCGGACCAGGTCCGTGGTGACCTCCGTTCCCTTCAGCAGATTATCCACGGAGATCCGTTCGTCCACGCCGTGGATCAGGCCGACTTCCTGCAGGGAAATCACGATGGGGGTAATGCCGTAGGAGAGGATGCCCTTCTCGCGGAAAAAGCGGGAATCCGAAGTCCCCACCAGCAGCGAAGGCGATACGACGGCCCCGGGGAAATGCTCCAGCAGGACCGTATCGATGATCCGGTAGTATTCCGTATCCTTCGGGGACTCGTTCGCCTCGTTGCCAAGCATCTGATGGACCGCAATGGCGTCGTCGGCGAGAACGTCGCGGACATATTGCACCATGTCCTCGATCCGCTGGCCCGGCAGAAGCCGAATGTCCAGGTCCGCCTCCGCCTGGCCGGGAATGACGTTCGTCTTGACGCCGGCATGAAGGCTGTTGAGACTGATGGTGTTTTTCACCATCGCTGCAACCTGGGGAACGGCGATATAGCCGCTTTCTTTAAGTGCCCCGATGATGCCCTCGTTCCTCTCATCGGCGGACGCCTCTTTCGGAACCCGATGGCCGATGCCCAAGTTCATCAAGTATTCCGCTACGATGGGGGTAACGGTCAAGGGCATTTCCTTCGAGAAAAGCCTGTGTAGAGCCTGCACCATCCTCTCCAAGGCGTTTTCTCCATGGGGCATGGAGCCGTGACCCGAAGGGCCGCTCCGGGTTAGCCTGAGCCAGCAGGGACCCTTTTCCGCCGTCGCGATCATCATCAGAGGCCCGCCCGGGACGATGCCGCTCACCCCGATGCCTCCTTCGTTGAGGACGAAGTCGGCCCGGAAGTCCTCCGGATAGTTGTCCAAGAGATACTTGACGCCTTTGAATCCCAAGGCCTCTTCATCGGCCGTGGCCAGAAAAATCAGGTCCCGATTGAGACTCATTCCTCCGCGCTTCATGGCCAGAAAGGCGAGAAGCTCCATGATTCCCTGACCCTTCATGTCGAGGGTCCCCCGTCCCAGGATATAGCCGTCGCGAACCTCGCCGCCGAAGGGGTCGAAATGCCAGGCCGACCTGTCCGCCGGCACGACGTCGATGTGGTTGAGCAGAATGATGGGATCTTTCCTGCCGGACCCGGGAAGGACGGCCCTGATGGAAGCCCGCCCCGCATCGGCCTCGTAGGTCTTGAAGGAGACTCCTTCACGGTCGAACAGGTCAGCGAAAAAATCCACGGCCAACCTTTCGTTGCCCGGCGGGACCGTCGTGTCAAACTGAATGTACCGAGAAAGCAGCTCCACGGCTTCATGCTTCATGGCGAAAACCTCTCCGTCTAGGGTGGATCAGATCTTGCCGGCCGCCACAAGACGGACGAAATGTTCGTAGGAACGGTCGTAGGAGCGCTCCGCGGCCGCCGGAAAGAAACAGGCCGGCAGCTCTCTGCTTTTGCGGTGATATTCTATACATTCGCAGCACAATCCTTTCCGGGAACAGGGTTCGTAGCTGCAGTTGCAGCGAGCGACGTTCTTTTCTTTCTTGCAATCCATGGCTTCACTCCCTGTAGGTAGTGCATTCACCCGATATCCATCGACGCCTGCAACATCCCGCGGCCTGAGATCAGCGGCATCGCCCTTTCCTCTGCGAAAAACACGATAAAGGATGATCCCTTGACCTCACGTTCCCATTATGAGAAAAAGATATTCGACAGGGTCCAGGGTGCCCCTGAGATAAGGGCAAGGGAGGTTCATGCTTCTTTGCTTCTTTGATGGTGGTGGAAATATGGCCACTCCTGCGATAATCGGCAACCGATCGGTGTTGAGAGATCGCTTGATGCTGAAACAAACTTTTGCCGATCCGCCTTCTCTCGTGAACATCCGGCTGATGAACGAAACCCTCACCGACAAGGAGAGGGCCCCCGTCCTCTGCAGGATTTGCAGAACGGAGATTACCGCCGCCGAATTCAGCATAGCCGTCAACGGGCAGCACGAGCATACCTTCACCAATCCGGCCGGGATCGCCTACCGAATCGGATGTTTCTCCGAGGCATACGGATGCTTCACCCACGGCCAGCCGACCTACGAATTCACCTGGTTTGCGGGATTCAGCTGGTGCTTCTGCACCTGCATGGGCTGTTTGAATCATCTGGGCTGGCACTACCGGTCCGGTGACGGGGGATTCTTCGGCCTGATCCTGGACAGCCTCATCCGGGGCGGTTCGATACACTGATGACGAACCGCGTCAATGTTTGAAAAACCGATCCTTCCTGCTTAGGCTGAGTCGATAAAGGGCGGCCAGCGCCCGGAGAGCCTTCTCCGGTCCTGGAAAGACCGGGATCCCAAGCTCTTCCAGCCATTGGAGGGTTTCCTGGGTGCCCGGCTCTATTCCAGCCACCCATAGGACCAGGGGCTTGCCCGCTTCGGGGGCCTTTGCAAAGAGCTTGAAAACTTCTTTGGGCACCACGAACAACCGGTCGGGTACCTGAATATGAAGGGCGTCCACATTCGGATCTTCGATCATGGATTCAACCAGCGTCTCATATACCTGGATGGGATTGCCGAACTGCAGCGTCACCCCCAGATCGAAGGGATTCACCGGTATCTCCCAGGGGGGAAAGACGGGACGGAGACGCTTCATGGTCGCTTCCGTCACCTTGGCCATGGCCATGCCCTCCTGCGGAACGAGATCCGTCATGACGACCGCTTCCCCTCCCGGCAGGGTGGCCACGGCAACACGATTCCCCGGCAGCGACAGGGTGCCGAAACGCTCCATGGCCCGGGCGATATTGAAAAACTCCTCAATGGTATAGGCGCGGATGGCTCCGAACTGTTTCAGGATGCTGTCGAAGACAAGATCGTTCCCTTGGACGAGAACCCCCGTGTGGGAGGCGGCCGCCTTCGCCCCCTCTTCGGTGCGGCCCGATTTGAGGACCACCACGGGCTTGCCCAGGGCGGCAGCTTCCCCGATGAGTTCGAGAAAACGCCCGCCGTCCCCCTCGATGCTCTCCAGGTGGATGCCGATGACCCGGCTCAGGGGGTCGTGAACGAGATAGGACAAGGCATCGACCTCGTTGAGGTCCATCTTGTTGCCCAGATCGATGAGCTTGTTCAGGTGCAGGTTGAAATCATGAAAGAGCCAATGCAGCCGAGGCTCGTAGAGGCCGGACTGGAAGATCAGCGAAAGGCCTCCCGTCAACAGCCTTTCCAGTGGATGGAAGCTGACGGAGAATCCGATCCGAGGGTTAATCGGGCTAAGAGCGTTGGGGCCAATGGTACGGATTCCGCTCTGCCGGACGAGCCGGGCCATCTCCCCCTGGATCCGGCGGCCCTCCTCCCCGATCTCGGAGAACCCTCCGGCCACGAGGACGACCCTCTTTATGCCTTTGTCGATGCATTCCCGCAGCAGGCCCGGCGTCTGCATCTGGGAAACGGCGACCACCGCCAGATCCACCACCTCGCCGACGCTTTTCACATCGGGATAGGCCTTGATCCCAAGAATCTCCTTCTCTTTCGGATGGATGGGATAGATCCTGCCCTTGTAGCCGAGGTTGACAAGGTTGGCAACGAGATGGTGATTGATTCGAAGCGGATTCCCGGAGGCGCCGATGAGCGCCACGCTTTCGGGATAGAAGAACCGGTGAAGGAAATGCTCCGAGATGTTCTCCATCATTCAATCCTCCTTACACTCAAGAAAGCCGTTCGAGGTAGGTGCGACTCACTCATTTCGGCATGCGGCTCAAATCGGGGATGGATGCTTTGACGCGCGGAGTATAGTAAAAAAGCCATCCCCTGTCAATAAGGATGCAAAGGTTGTCCAGCAAAAGATCTGATGCATAGGTTCCTGAACACGAAATCCCTTGATATTGACAAAAGAGATCCCTTCATCTATACTCGCCGCCGTTGGGGGATGCGATCGAAAGCGGCGGATTTCATCTCCCTCCGTTAGCGACGCTCCCATGGGCGGGAGCGCAGGCAATATCTTTGTCGCGTTTTATTAACGAATGGTGGACTCGTAATAAGCGGTCACTCCCGCGCAAGCGGGTATGACAGTGTTTGGGTTTATGCTTCATGGTGCCCCGCGGGGCATGAGGGTTTTTTACGAGGTCATCAAAATCAACCAAGGAGGATTTTGAAGAATGGCGAAGATCGATTTTACAGACAGGGTAGCGATTGTGACAGGTGCAGGTGCAGGTCTCGGACGGTGCCATGCCCTTGAGCTGGCCAAACGAGGCGCCAAGGTCGTGGTCAACGATATGGGCGGCGCCAGGGACGGCGTGGGTTCGGGCGATGCAGCCGCGAACAAGGTCGTTGACGAAATCAAGGCACAGGGGGGTGTGGCGGTTCCCAATTACGACAACGTGGCGACGGCCAAGGGCGGTGAAAATATCGTCAAGACGGCCCTGGACGCCTTCGGCAAGGTCGATATCCTGATCAACAATGCCGGCATTCTCCGGGACAAGTCCTTTGTCAAGATGGAGGAAGATACCTGGTATGCCGTGGTGAACGTCCATCTGCGGGGCTCCTACTGCGTTTCGAGACCGGCCTTCATTCAGATGAGAGAAAAGGGCTACGGCCGGATCGTCATGACGACCTCCGC
>JAFGIO010000262.1 GCA_016929555.1 Deltaproteobacteria bacterium
CGGTTTCCGTCAAGGCGTCCTTCCGGTGGCGTGACTTTTCCGACAGCAGCGCCCGGCCGGAGAAGAGGCCTTTCATGCTGCACTACGGCGGCCATCACAACCGCATCGACCGGATTGTCCGGCCCCGGGAGACGGAACTGCTGGAAAGAGAGGTTTTTTCCGAAGCGCTCTTCGCCGACAAAACGTCTCCGTGGGTCAAGCTGATCAAGATGTACCTGATTTACCAGAACGGCGAGGCCTGTATCAGTTGTCCCGTCACGTGCACGGAAGGCCTGGTCAAGCTTCTCGAAAAGTATGCGGATACGCCGGAGACACAAAAAATCCTCAGGCATTGCAAGGAGGGGATCGAGGGCGATTTCGCCATCGGCGCCCAGTATCTTTCCGAGATCCAGGGCGGTTCGGATGTCCCCGCGAATGTGCTGGAGGCCGTCCGGGAAGACGGCACCTGGCGGCTGTACGGGACCAAGTTCTTCTGTTCGGCGACGCACGCCGATTATGCCGTGGTGACCGCGAAGCCGGACGGCTCGGAGACGGTCGCCCTCTTTGTGATCCCTTCCTGGCTTCCCGGCAACAAGGAAAAGGAGATACGAAACGGCTATACCATCGACCGGATCAAGTGGAAGATGGGGACCGGCGAACTGACCACGGCGGAACTGACCTTCAACGGCGCCGTCGCCTATCCGGCCGGGCCACTGGAAAAGGGCGTCTCCAATGTCGTCGGCATCGTGCTGACATACTCGCGCCTGACAGTCGGGCTTTGCGCCGCGGCCTTTATGACACGGGCCGTTCGTGAAGCAAAAAAATATTCGGAGTTCCGTGATGCATTCGGCCTGACGGTCGGTCAATTTCCCCTGGTCGCCATGCAGTTGAACAGGATCGACCATATCGCCAGGAGAACAACCGCCGGCGCCTTCAAACTGTATCAGGGATTTATGACGCTCGAAGGAGGCACCGCGGGGGGGCTGACGGGGGATGAGCCGGAGGAGGCCCGCAGGAAGCGTTTCGATATACGGGAACTCGTCATGCTGCAGAAGATGGCCGCTTCCTGGGATTGCACGGATGTCATTCGCGAGGCCATGTCCATCTTCGGCGGCCATGGGGTCATGGAAGATTTCTCGTCGCTGCCGCGCCTGTACCGCGATTCCGCCATCAACGAACTGTGGGAAGGCCCGCGGAATGTCCTCTTAACGCAAATCCACCGCGATCTGCAGCAGGCGAGCGCCTGGTATGCGCCCGCGGAATTTGTGCGGAGCATTCTCTGCGGCTCGGATGAGGCAATTATTGCGGAACTGTGCGATGAGATCACCGAACTGGTGGCGTATCCCGATCTTTTCCAGTTGAATGAAAAAACGATCGATATGTGCCGGCGATGGGATGCGCTCTGCCATCAGCTTTTCCATGCCTATCAGGATCTGGCCCTGCATGAGGTGGAATCCGCACGCTGAAGGCAGAAACCCGGCACTGCATGCCAACTGTTGAGGCCCGACCTCTTTTCATCTGATAAAGAAATGGCCCCACGCCGAAAGGACGTGAGGCCATTTGTGTTTCAGCACTTGGGTATGCTTACTCCAGAGGCGCTCCGGTGAAATTAGCCGAATCGACCTTCAGGGCCGCCCCTTCGTTGTTCATGATGCATTCGATCCGGCCGAAGAATTTGGGAAATTCGGCGCCGATATAGAACTGCGACGAGAGTACCCTGCCGCTGTAGTATGCCGCCTCGGCGTCTTCCGCGATCTTCTTCTGGCGCTCTTCGCCCTTGGCGTCGCCCATGATGGCCTTCGCCTTGGGGATCGTGATCGTCAGGCTCCACAGGTGCAGCCAGGCCATAATGAGGGGGAACAGGGCCTGCTGGAACGGCGTGGCGTTGAGGACCAGGGCCATGAATTTGCCTTCACCCATCTGCCCCTTCATCATCTCGATAACCTCGTCGAGCTTCGCGAGCCCGCGGACGACGGGGGCGATGTACTTCTCGTCCACGATGCCCTTGGCCTTGTCGATCGTGTCGTTCATGCGCTTCCTGAGCTGCCCGTAATTGTACATCTCGGGGTTCATGAGGATCTTGCGCATCTGAAGGTCGAGGGACTGAATGGCGTTGGTGCCCTCATAGACGGAGAGGACCTTGACGTCGCGGGCGTACTGTTCGACCGGGTATTCATTGCAGTAACCGTACCCGCCGTACACCTGAATGGCCTCGGCCGTGACCAGCCAGGCCTCGTCCGAGATGCCCGCCTTCACGATGGGGGTCAGAATTTCGACGATCCCCGTCGCCGCCTTCACCTCCTCGGGGTCCTTCGACGCGTGCATGATGTCCTCGTGATAGGCGAGGAAGAGGCAGAGCATTCTCATTCCTTCTACGGTGCTCTTCATGTACAGGAGCATCCGTTTGACGTCGGGATGCTCGATGATGGGGACGGACGGGGCGTTCTTATTCATCATTTGGGTGACATGGGCGCCCTGAATCCTGTTGCGGGCGTAGGTTACGGCGTGCATGTAGCCGGCGCTGGAACAGGCCTCGGCCTGAACGCCCGTATGAATACGGGCCGCATTCATGAGATGAAACATGATCGGCATACCCTGGCGCTCTTCCCCCAGGAGATAGCCGACGCACTTGCCGTTGTCGCCGAAGGCCAGTGTCGAGGTGGCGTTCCCCTTGAGCCCCATCTTGTGCTCGATGCCGGCGCAGTACATATCGTTGCGCTCGCCCAGGGAGCCGTCCGGATTGACCAGGTATTTCGGAACGATAAAGATGGAAATCCCCTTTGTCCCCGGAGGATCACCCTCGATCCTGGCCAGGACGGGATGGATGATGTTCTCGGTCATGTCGGACTCGCCGTTGCTGATGAAGATCTTCTGGCCGGTAATGAGATAGGTGCCGTCGGCCTGCTTGACCGCCTTGCTCTTGAGTGCCCCGACGTCGGAGCCGGCACTCGGCTCGGTCAGACACATGGTGCCGCCCCATGCCCCCTCGAACAGTTTGGGGAGAAACATCGCCTTCAACTCTTCGGAACCGAAGGCCAGAATGAGGGCCATCGCGCCGGTGATCGAACC
>JAFGIO010000059.1 GCA_016929555.1 Deltaproteobacteria bacterium
ACCGGTCGATCCTGTTGTTGTGGGTCCAGTGCCAGATAAGGTTATCGCCTTCCTGCCGCGATTTGAGGTATCCCAACCCGACAAACTGCTCGATGGTTTTTTTGATGATGTCCGCATCGCCGCCGGTCAAGGCCTGCAGCCTCTGACAGAGCGGATCGACGGAACCGTTGGGTCCTCTGGCCAGGATCTTCATGGGAAAGCTTCCGTTTTTCTCGAGTATGTCTTCCGAGAGGAGCTTGTAAACGAACTGGGTCCGGTAATGTCCGGCCACGCGCATGGTTTCCTCTGCGGTTGGCGTTCCATGATGGTAATTGTACAGCATCTTCTGCCAGGCCTCATCCAACTGCCCGTCAAAATCGGCCACGAATTTCTCGATGTCGGCATCCGACAGCGCCGAGGTTCTGACGACGGACTGGTTGGCGTCATAGCGATTCCAGTCGTCTGTCAGGATCTCGATATCGTATTTTTCCTTCTCCTCGCGGACGGTTGTCCCCGGGAAGGGGGCAAGGATGTGAAAGCCGTAAATGATATCCAAACTTGACGAGAAGTCCGCGGTATCCTTCAAGGTCTCCCAGTTCTCTCCCGGCAGGCCGACCATGAAGGAGGCATGGGCTATAATGCCGGCATCCTTGCACAGTTGGGCCGCCTGTCTCGCCTGTTCCAGGGTGGCCCCTTTGCGGATTCTCTTCAGCATTTCCCTGTTGCCCGTCTCCATACCGAAGCTGATGCAGTCGCATCCGGCCTTCCGCATCATCTCGAGAATTTCGGCGGTCACCGTATTGACTCGAGCGAAGGCGGTCCAGGTGAAACGAAGATTCCGTTTGTTGATCTCCTCGCAAACCTCTCGCACCTTTTGGTGGTTGGACGTAAAGAGATCGTCTACGATATTGATCCGGTTGAACCCGTAGCCGAGGATCTCTTCGATCTCATCCACGACAAAGGAGGCCTTCCGCTGGCGGGGCTTCTTGCCTACCATGCGTCTTCCCACGCAAAAGATGCAGGAATAGGGACATCCCCTCCCCGTGATGAGGCTCGCGGGATACCCCAAGGCCTGATAGCGTGAAAGGGGGAGCAAATGTCGCGCCGGAAAGGGAAGCGAATCCAGATCCTCTATGAACTCCTGGGGTTCGTTGACGACGATGCGCCCCTCGTCGCGAAAGGCGATTCCCTTAGTCTTGCGCCAATCCTCCCCCTTCGAAAAGCAGTTCATCAAATCCGCAATGGTCCTCTCACCTTCCCCCAAGACCAGCAGGTCGATCTCGGGGTAGGTCGTGAGTGTCCCGTCAATGTCGAAGGATACGTGGCAGCCGCCCATCATGGTGATGGCCGAGGGACGGTGCCGCTTGGCAGTCCTTATGATATCGGCGGCTCCGGGAAAGTTCATGGTCACCGAGTTGGCGCCGATGACATCCGGTTCGAAGTCATCCAGAAGATCCCGGAACTTCTCCGTGGTATACCTGTTGACGATATAATCAACCACCCTCACCTCGGCACCGGCTTCAAGAAAGTTTGCGGCGACATAAGCGACCCCGAGCGGAGGCGCTGGACACTCCTCCAGGGGATAGGGCGGTGCAATAACGAGAACTTTCATATTCAATCCTCCAGGCAAAATCTGCCCATCAATCTCCCTTGCGGGGAAACAGCAGCGACCTCAGCCATCCGAACAGTGTATTTCCCTCATGTTTTTCATGTTCAACCCGATCGACCTCATCGGGCAACTGATCCAGGGTGTTGAACCATTCCTCCCGGGTGGTCAGCCGTTTCCCCGGTTCAAGGTATTTTACGATGACGGCGGGATTTCCGGCGGCGATGGCATTGGGTGGGATATCCTTGATGACGACGGCCCGGGCGCCAATGATGCTGTTTTCACCTATGGTGACTCCCTTGCAGACGATGGCGCAATCTCCGATCCAGACGTTGTTTCCGATGTGAATCGGAGCCGATTGACCGACGAACATGCTCCGGTCATAGATATCGTGCCAATCGGAATCGGAGAGGTAAACCCCCATGGCCATCATGCAGTTGTCGCCGACTACAATTTCCGTAGCGGCGCTGACGCGGACACCGGGACAGACCAGGCAATAGTTCCCGATCTGGATGCGGCCTCCCTCCTCGCTGTTGGACCAGACGGTGAAACGCACCCTGTTGTCCGGCGTGGCAACGACATTTGCATAATCCCCCAGCGAGATAGGTCCGCCATTGACCTCTACGTACCAAGGCTTCATGAAGGTCGTTTCTCGGCCGAGGTATTCGAATTGGGGTCTCAGGAAATGATCGACATACCAACGCTGGAATTTATGCCCCAGATATTTGATGTAGTAGGGCCGGTGCTCTCTTTTCAATAGCGCTTACCCCTGCTCTTCCATGGCAGACAGTGAGGGGGAAGCGAGGCGTTTCCAATCTTTCTCCACATAACGCCTACGATATTTCCCCTTATCGTGGAGGAGGAATTGGGGTTCCAGGGCCCTCCAGAAGCCGTGTCTGAAGAGGCAGCTCCCGGGCGTCAGGTCGTTCAGAGCGTCATAGGCCAAAAGCACGGCCGCCGCGGTCCAGGAGGTCTTATCTTCAGGCCAGATCACGGAATCGGGGAAGGTCACGCCCATCCAGTAAGACCCATCGTCATACCTCTTGTCCTGAAGACAGGTGAAGATGGTTTCCGCCTGCTCGTAATCGCCGATCGCCTCCAGCGCCAGGACCAGCTCCGAGGTCTCCGCCATCGTAACCCAGGGGCGGTCGGATACGCAGCGGACTCCCCAGTCGGGGACGACGAACTTGTCCCAGTATCTATCGATCCTCTTGCGTGCCTCGACGCCCGTCAAGGCGCCGCAGAGAACGGGATAGTACCAGTCCATGGAATAACGGGATTTGATCATGTTGAAGAGATCGGGTCTCGTCCCGATGGCCTTTCCGAGTTTTTTCAATGCCGTCTCCCATGCCGGCTGTTTTTTCCCCAGACGGGCTGCAATGGCAAGCGCGCACTTGAGGCTCATGTAGACGGAACTTGAACCCGTCAGAAGCGCCATGGGGTCCACGACGCCCTCGCCGTTTCGCGCCCAGTATATCTCGCCCGTGGGGGCCTGCAGATCGACGGCATAATCGATCCCCGCCTTGAGGGTAGGCCACAGATTCCGAAGAAAGGTCGCATCCTCCGTGATCAGATAGTAGTGAAAGAGACCAACGGCTATATAGGAAGACAGGTTGGCGTCTCTTGTCTTATCCTCGGGAATGCCGTCGCGGTATGCAGCCCACCAGCTGCCGTCGGGAAGCTGATTGGCGGCCAGCCATTCATAGGCCCGCCTGGCCTGCCGCAAGTATCCGGCGATACATAATCCCATGGCGCTTTCGATATGATCCCAGGGATCGGTCTTGCCGCCTTCGGACCAGGGAATTTCTCCGTTGGCCTTCTGAAGTCCGGCAATGAATGTCGCGATGGCCTCTATGTCGATCGGTGATTCGACGATGCTCCGCGAGACTTGCAATTCCATGCTGTTCATCCTTTTCTGAGATAAAAAACCGTACTCTTTGCAATCAGCGGATTCAACACCCATTCAAGGCCTCTCGTGAGGGCGGGATGCTCGATAATATCCCACTCCAGAAATTTCTTGTATAGGTTTACGAACCCATTCGTTTCGTTTTTATGACCGACCAGGCATTTCAACCACCAGTAAGGTGCATGAAGGCCATGCTTGTAATGTATCCCCCAGCATCGGAGGCCTGCACCCTCGAGCAGGCCCCTGATCTCTTTTTTCCTGTAAATCCTGATATGGCCGCCGGGCTCGTTATGATATTCCTCCGAGAGGGCCCAGCAGATCCTCTCGGGAAGGTATCGCGGAACACTGACGACAAGGTCCTTCCCGGGTTTCAAGACCCGGACAAGCTCCGCAACGGCGGCGCGGTTATCGGGCACGTGCTCGAGAACCTCGGAACAGATGACCAGATCAAAACAGGCATCCTTGAAGGGGAGTTTCGTTGCATCGGCCCTGGAAACGGCCCAAGATCCCCTCCCCGATTCTCCCATGGTATAGAGGGTGTAGCGCGCCTTTCGCAAATCCTCCCAGTTCAGGTCAACGCCGACGACCTGTGCGCCTTCGAAGCGGAAAGCTTCGAACAGGTGGCGGCCTGTTCCGCAGCCGGCGTCCAGTATTTTACTTCCCGGTGCAACATTCAACCTGTGGAAATCAACGGTAAGCATGAATCGCTTCCCGGTAGATATCCACGGTTTTTTGGGCGGCATGGTGCCAGGTGAAGGCGTTTTTCACCCGGGCAAGCCCGGCCTGGCCGAGTTTATGGCACCGCTCCGGCTCGTCCAGCAGCGCCAGAATCTCCCTCTCCAGGGCATTCTTGTCTCCCGGCGGTACGAGGACGCCCGCATCCCCTACGACCTCGGGCAGGGCGCCGCCCGTGGTGCTGATCACGGGAACGCCGCAAGCCATGGCCTCGCCTGCGGGCATGCCGAACCCCTCATAAAGGGAGGGAATGACGGCAATCGTTGCACGCGCATAATAATCGGCGAAATCCTCATATTCGATCCTACCGGTAAAGTTCACACAATCCCCGATCCCCAGTTCGCGAACCAGCGCCAGGACCGTACCGTTCTTTTTCGGCGTTCCGATCACGGTAAGCTTGATGTTGCGCTCCTTCCGGATCGACGCGACAGCCATCAGAAGAAAGGCCAGCCCCTTCAAGGGCGTATCGGCGCTGTTGGTGACAAGGAGGTGGTTTTTTTCACGCCTGTCGCCGTTGAGCGGATAGAAAAAATCCGCATTGATGCCATTCGGCACGACCCGGAACTTGTGAATGGGGATATCGAAGGCGTTGCTGATATCCTGCCTGGAACATTCGGAAACGGTGATGATTCTCGATAACCGCCTCGAAACCCTCCCTTGCATCTTCAAAAAGGAATACCATCGCCGAACCTTGAATCGCTTGTACCGGGACGGAGCCGCCTCGATCTCCACATCGCGGTCGACCGTGATGGGGTGGTGGATCGTAGCCACGGTGGGAAATCCGATACGGGCAATCCCCAAGATGCCATAGGACAGGCATTGATTGTCATGGACCACATCATACAGGGGCAATCGTCTCCGAAAATAGCGATAGGTCCGAAGTCCGAAGGTAAGGGGCTCGGGAAAGCCACCGATACACATGCCGAGAAACTCGATCTGATTGATCGGCAGCATCAGATCCCGGAGCCTGGCGGGACGGAATAGATGCTCGTTGTTGTAAAGGTCCAGA
>JAFGIO010000263.1 GCA_016929555.1 Deltaproteobacteria bacterium
TCTCTTTGGATGTCGTCAACACCCTTATAAAGGAAAAGCGCCTTTTTTTCGACTACCAGAATTCACACAAGAAAGATTACTCTACCTAACATGCTCAATCATCCAGCACTTTTCGTACTAATGCAGCCAACTCAGTTTTAACAACCGGTTTCATTAAAAAACCTTTGATTCCCATCGCCCTGGCCTGGTCAGGATTCATTCGGTCACTGAACCCCGTGCAAATAATGACAGGAATATCAGGCCGCACCGCAATCAGTTCTCTAGCAAGCCGGTCACCGGTCATGTTCGGCATGGACATGTCTGTGATCACCAGATCATAGGACTCAGGCGATGCTTTGAACGCCTCCAAAGCCTCTATACTGCTCACGCGGAAGGTAACCTGGTATCCGAGTCTTTCGAGCATTTGTGTTTCGAGCCTCGCTATGGCGGCCTCATCATCCACCAACAGAACACGTTCGCTGCCGGAAGGGCTGCTTTCGACTATTTTTTGGGAGACGGCATCAGGAGCCTTCACCATTAAAGGCAAATAGATATTGAAAGTCGTACCCTTTTCCAATTCACTGTAAACTTGGATATCACCACCATGCTCCTTAACAATACCGTATACCGTGCTGAGACCGATTCCGGTGCCTTTGCCTTGTTCCTTTGTTGTGAAATAGGGTTCGAAGATTTTTCCCAAGTGGTCGGGTGAAATGCCACAACCATTATCGGATACTGTCAATAAGGCATAAGGCCCCGCTTCGATATCCCTCCCGGCCAGGTTTTCCGACTCCAAAACAACATCTTTCAGTTGAATGGATATTTTGCCATTGTCTGGATCGACGGCATGATACGCATTGGTGATTAAATTCATGGCGATTTGATGCACCTGCGTAGGGTCTGCCATGACTAAACCGCAATCCCGATCGATATGATGAGAGATACCAATGTTGGCTGGAATTGTGGCGCGAACCATTTTGATGACTTCTTTTAATACCTGCTGAATGCGGACAGGTATTTTTTTGCCTTCGGATTGACGGCTAAAAGCGAGAATTTGCTTCACAAGCGCACTCCCCCTCTTGCCGGCCGTTAATATTTCTTGGACATTTTCATGTTCAGGGCTATCAGGGGGAATATCTTCCAGCAGCATTTCCGACATCCCGACAATCGGAAACAAAAGATTGTTGAAATCGTGAGCAATGCCGCCTGCGAGCGCACCGATGGCTTCCATTTTTTGAGCTTGCTGCAGGCGGGCTTGAATTTTGTCTTTCTCTTTTTCCGCCTTTTTCCTGTCCGAAATATCCCTGCACAAGCCCATGATGACAAGCTGTTCGTTGATCATTAGCTTTGTGAGGGTCACCTCGACAGGGAATATGGTTCCATCCTTACGTTTTTGCCTGGCCTCGAATCGGAAGGGCTCGTTCATTTCGAAACGATCCCAAAATCGACCAAGATTCTCTCTTTGGACATAATCCGGATCTAAAGCAGCGACTTTCATAGACAGCAGTTCTTCTCTGGAATAGCCATAGCTGGCTACGGACGCCTGGTTTACATCTATAATTTGGCCTTCCATGTCGTGAACAAGCAGCATGTCGGCGGCCTGATCAACGAGCATCCGGAACTTTTTTTCGCTTTCCTTCAGTTCCTTTTCCGCGCGGATTTCCTCGGTGATATCTCTTTTGACCGCAACAAAATTGACAATCTGACCGGTATTGTCAAACACAGGTGAAATGGATGCCGCCTCAACATAAAACGAACCATCCTTTCTTTTGTTAGTCATCTGTCCCTGCCAGGTGCTACCGGAAAGAATCGTTTGCCAGAGGTGCCCGTAGAACGTTTCGTCTTGCTCGCCGCTTTTTAGGATGCGTGGGTTTTGTCCGATCGCTTCGTTTCGGGTATAACCCGTCACCCTTTCGAAAGTCGGATTGACGTACTCGATGGCTCCGTCCGAATCAGTGATGATGACAACCTCACCGGTCTGCTCGACGGCCGACATGAGACGCAGCAATTCGGCTTCAGACAGTTTGCGATCGCTGATATCGGAAAAAACATTGGAAAACATGCCTTTTGCAGGGCGGCTGACCGTAAACTCCAGGTACCGCTGAATGGGTTCAAAGAATGTTTCAAAGCGCGTGGGTTCACCAGTATCGGCAACCTCGGCGAGCGTGGACAGAAAAGGCGCCTCACCGGTTCCATACAATTGGGAACCCAGCGCGTTTCTTGCTTTCGACCGGCTGATCCCCATGATTCTCTCATAAGAAGGGTTGACATCCAGAATCCGGTAATCAACAGCCTTTCCGTTTTCGTAGATGATCTCATCAAGACAGCATCCGGATGACAAGCTCTCAAAAAGCTTCCTGAAACGTTCCTCGCTTATATGTAGCTCCGCTTCATGTCGTTTCTTTTCGGTGACATCGCGGGCCGTCCCCCACAGGTATTCGATTTCGCCCTTCCCGCGCCGGACGGCGTATGATCTGAGTTCCACGGGGAAAACCGTGCCGTCCTTGCGGCGATATTCCTTTTCATATGTGCCGGAGTAGCCCCGGCCCATCAGGCGGTTTTCCCAGATTTCCGTGGATTCCCATTCCCGCCAGCGTTCGGGTGTGATCTGGTAGAAATCCGGCAATGCCCTCAATTCATCGAGTGAGTAACCCAGCATCTCACAGAAGGCGGGGTTGGCGTCGACGATCCGGCCGGCCGGGTCGACCATGACAAAAGCGTCGCGGCTGTGTTCGAAAATTTCCAGGTAGCGTCTCCGGCTTTCTTCCATGCGTTTGGCCATGGCGATCTTGTGAAGGGCAAACGCAAGATCGCCCGCCACTTCATCGAACAAATTCCGTGCCTCGTCGTCATGGGCGTACTCGGCCTGCACGGTGACGGACAGAATGCCGTAAGTTATGCCGCTGAAAGTCAGGCGCCGGACAAAGCCGGAGCGCGGATGGTACCCGGATGACAGCGGACAGTCGAGACCGTGTTCAGACGGGTCGTCGGTCAATATGACCTCATCCCGTTCCAAGGCATGCTTCATACAGGGAGGGTTTTCGCCCTTCTCCATCTGATGCCGCACAGTCTCGAAACCGCCGTCGAACCCCGCCGCCGCTGTTGCGCTGACGAATTTTTCCCCCGGCAGGCCGAGCGACCGCCCCGCCTCCCCGCCAACCAGTGCGATCCAGGCATTCAGATAGCCCATGGTCTCGGTCAGGTTGACGCAGGCGCGTGTGACAAGATTCTGAGGGTCATCTTCGGTCACGATCAACTGGTTGACGTTTCGAATACCAAGCAGTACGCGGTTGAGGTGAGCAAGCCGCCGCCGTTCGTCGCGAAGCTGCTCCAGGGCGAGAAGGGCGACCAGGGCCGTGGCGGAGAACAGGGCCACCAGAATGGATTCCACAAGATAGGGCTGCGTCTGCCAGCCCTCGAGGATGTGCAGCCACACGGGTCGATTTTCCAGGAGCCCAAGCACCGCCCAGACCGCAGGGGTCATGAATGCCTGGTAACACGCCAGAACAAGCGCCGACCAGCCCAGCCAGAGCCGCCAGTCCGGGCCCCAGCGCTTCTGCATCCGGTACGAAAGCGGACGAATGACCAGCAACGAAGGAACGGCGTACAGCATGTTGCCGCCGAAACCGACCCAGAAAGAAATGTCCGAGCCATAAGGATAAGAAAGCAACGCACCCAGTGCAAGCGCCGCCCACCACAACCGGAGCAGGGCGAAACCGAGGAACCCGAAAACCCAGCGCCCTTCAATCAGAACCTCCGTGTGGGGGATGTGCACGTGATTCAGTGCGGCGATAATCCCGAGAATCGCAAGTAAAAAAAAGAGTTTTACCTGCCCGTGGTCGTAATTGATATCCTGTCGGCTTTTACCCATGGGCACCTTTCATTTAAGAATAATAAAGCGCAACTTTATAGGTTGTCCGCATTTAGCACCTCCCGAACCTTGATTGCCAGATCCTGCTTTGCGAACGGTTTCTGAATAAACTGCACGCCTTCATCCAATACGCCATGGTGGGCGATCACATTTGCCGTATAGCCGGACATGAACAATCGCTTGAGGTTCGGATAAAGCGACAGCAGGTTTTTTGCCAGGTCCCGGCCGTTCATCTCGGGCATGACCACATCGGTCATGAGCAGGTGAATCTCGCCGGCGTGTTCACGGGCAAGAGCGATGGCCTCTCCCGGTGTGCCGGCCGCAAGGACCTTGTAACCGGTTCGCTCCAGCATCATCATGGTCATC
Organism: Deltaproteobacteria bacterium; assembly: GCA_016929555.1. Taxonomy (GTDB): domain Bacteria; phylum Desulfobacterota; class Syntrophia; order Syntrophales; family JAFGIO01; genus JAFGIO01. The sequence goes on from JAFGIO010000263.1 coordinate 4,217, forward strand.
CTCAGGATGGCCGGTTCGTCTTCGACCAACAGGATCGTTTCGTGACCGCGCGCGGCGGGTCGGATCGCCTCCTTGTCCGGCAGCGAAGCCTCTTTGACCCGGTGGCGCGGCAGGTAGATCCTGAAGGTCGTGCCCTGGCCCGGCTCGCTGTAGACATTGATGAAACCATTGTTTTGCTTGACCACGCCATAGACCGTGGCCAGGCCCAGGCCGGTGCCTTTGTCCGATTCCTTGGTGGTGAAAAACGGCTCGAAGATATTTTCGAGCGTTTCTTTATCCATGCCGCAACCGTTGTCGCTCACGGTCAGCAGCGTATACTCCCCGGTCACAAAACCAGCATGTTCCTTGCAGTATTCCTCGTCGAAAACGCTGTTGCCCGTTTCGATGGTAACTTTGCCGACATCGGCAATGGCATCCCGGGCGTTGACGCACAGGTTGGCCAGAACCTGGTCGATCTGGGCGGGATCGATTTTTACCGGCCATACCTTCTCGCCCGGAATCCAGGCCATATCGATGTCTTCACCGATCAGCCGATGCAGCATTTTGAGCATGCCTTCCACGGTCTTGTTGAGATCGATCACCTTGGGGGCCACGGTCTGTTTGCGTGCAAACGCTAGCAGTTGCCGGGTCAGATCGGCGGAGCGTTCACCGGCTTTTCTGATTTCCGTCAGATCGGCATGAAACGGCTGGTCCGGGGTCAACCCCTCCAGGATCATATCCGCATGGCCGAGAATAATCCCCAGCATGTTGTTGAAATCGTGGGCCACGCCCCCTGCCAGACGGCCTACGGCCTCCATCTTTTGGGCCTGGCGCATTTGCTCTTCCAGTTTCTCATGCGCTGTTTTTTGGCGGGCTTCTTCCTGAATGGCAAACAGAATCGGCGCCGTCTGCGCTGCCACGCTTTCCAGGAGGTCCCGGTCGTCTTTGTCGTATCCCCCCGCCTTGTCGGCTACGACAAACTGGCCGATCAGTTTATCGTGGTGTACGATGGGAGTCGCCAGGGCGTTCTCCAGGGCCACATGGCCTTCGGGAACCCGGAGGTTTTCGTTGGCGACCAGCGTCTGCTTCTCCATCAGCGACCGCCCCCACAGCCCGCTCCAGCCAGAACGGGGGAAAACGATGCTCTTTTCGGCCACCTGGCATTGATCCCAGACGTCGTGCGTCAGGGAGGGAGAGATCAGGTCGCCTGCCTCGTCAATGTACCCGAAATAGCCGAACCGGCTGTCCAGAGCCTTCAGGAGGACATCGAGAACATCGGCAAAGACCTCGTTCCGGGAGGAGGTCAGGAAAATGTTGGCGATCCGGTTGGTTAGCTTGATGGATCGTTGTTGTCGGATAAGCGTCTCTTCGGCCTGCTTACGCTCGGTGATGTCTGCGATGACGCCGGTAACCCGCACAGGCTTGCTATCCTTATCCCGCTCAACGATCCTGCCGCGATCCAGAACCCACAGCCACCTGCCGGACTTGGTCCGAATCCGGTGCTCGGACTCATATGCCGGCAGTCGCCCCTCGACATGTCCTGTCAATCGATCAAGAACGGCAGATGAGTCTTCCGGATGGACATGTTGCTTGAAGAAATCCACAGTGGGCTCAACTTCTTCAGGCCGATACTCCAGCATCTGAGCCCAGAGATCGCTGTAGAGGACAGTGCCATCCTGAGGATTCCAGTCCCACGCTCCCAACTTCCCGCCCTGTAGTGCAAATTCGAGCCTCTGACGGCTCTCATGCAACACATCCTCGGCCTGAACGCGCTCCGTTATGACCTCGGTATAGACAATGATCCCGCCGATCGATCCGTTCGCCTCATACCAGGGCCGACACTCCCAGCGCGTCCATTCGACCGTGCCGTCGGCGCGTTCATACGGATCTCGTTCCGAGCTGCTGACTTCCCCTGCGAGGGCCTTGCGATGGACGTTGCGCCACTTTTCCGGCAGGTCGGGAAAGACATCGTAATGGTGCTTCCCGATGATGTCTTGTTCTTCAACCCCATAGTCTTCCAGGTAGCGTTTGCTGACATACATATAATGTAGGTCGCGGTCATGCACGGCGACGGCGCTGTTGGTATGCGCGATGATGTATTGCATCAATTCATTCGAGTGCCGCTGCGCTTCCGTTGCCTGTTTACGCTCGGTAATGTTCTCATGAGCGATAACCACCCGCCCCGGTCCATCGCCCTGAGTTGGCGTGACCCGCCCGACGAACCACCGTTTTTCTTCCGGCGAATGGCACGGGTATTCCAGTTCGAAGGATGGGAGCTTTCCCGAAA
>JAFGIO010000060.1 GCA_016929555.1 Deltaproteobacteria bacterium
GAGGAATATACGATCCCCCTCGGCAAGGCCGATATCAAACGGGAGGGCACGGACGTGACCGTCGTGGCGACGGGGATGCAGGTTCACTTCGCCCTGAGCGTGGCCGCCGAACTGGAGGGAAAGGTGAGCGTCGAGGTGATCGACCCGAGAAGCCTGGAGCCTCTGGATATCGAGACGATCGTTGCATCGGTGAAAAAGACCGGGCGGGCCGTGGTGGTCGACGAGGATATCAAACGGTGCGGCATGGCAGGAGAAATTGCCATGCAGATCGTTGAAAACGCCTTCGATTACCTGGACGCCCCGGTTCAGAGAATCGCCGCGGCGAACTTCCCCATTCCCGGGGGTGTCCTGGAGGATGCGGTGCTTCCCCAGCCCGGCCAGATCAAGGACGCCATCTTGGCGGTAACGAAAGGCAAGTGAGCAGCTGATCCAGCAGGCGAACGGCTCCCGTTCTTTCCGTTTGGATCAATGCAGCCGGAGGGATGATCGACCGGATTCCCGTCCCTCGGCCCTGAGGGAACGCAGGGCGGGAATCCGGTTTCTTCACTCGGCTGACCCCGGCAGGCAGGCCTCACTTTCGGCTGATCAGCCAGAGCAGCAGGGTAAGGAAAATGCTGACAAGGATGCTGGTGGCCAGCGGGAAGTAAAAGGTGAAGTTCTTGCCCTTGAAAGAGAAGTCCCCGGGGAGGCGGCCGATCCACCCGAAGATTCCCTTTCCGTCCAGCATGAGAATAACGCCGGCGGCGGCGATGATCAGGCCAAGGACGAGAAGGATCTTGCCGAAATCGAAGGCATTGAACATCCGCTAACGCTCCCAGACGAAAGGAGTATCTCTGTTAAAATCGGGGACGAGGTTACGCTCGTTCAACTCCTGGATAAAAAGCGTATCGAAGCCCATCTCAAGGGCCGCATCGACGATCCGTTCATATTCCTCCCGGTTCAGCCGCCTGCCCAGGTCGGGACGGTCTCGGACCGCCGGTATCGGCGTATACTGGGACATCAGACTGATCGGCACCGCTGTCGATATCCGTTCTTTTATCGATCGTAACACATCCAGGCTGTTTTCCAAACGGCCCGGCAGGACCAGATGCCGGATGATGATGCCCCGTCTTGCCACATTTTCAAGCATATCGAGATTATCCCCCACCTGCCTCACCATCTCCATGGCGGATTCGAGGGCGAAGACGGGATAGTCGTTTACACCGCAACAATCATGGGCATCCCGGGCATTTCCATATTTGAAGTCCGGCAGATAGATATCGACGAGCCCCTCAAGCAGCCGCAACACTTCCGGATCCTCGTAGCCGCCGCAGTTGTAGACGAGAGGAACCGCGAGACCATCGAGACGGGCCAGGGCATACCCCTCGATCAAAGCGGGGAGATGGGGTGTCGGCGTCACGGGTTCGATATTGTGGCAGCCCTGCTCCTGAAGGTCCAGCATGATCCGGGCCATCCTCTCGGCATTCACCGCCTCCCCCGTCGCCTGACGGCTGATCTGGTAATTCTGGCAGAAGCGGCACCGGAGGTTGCACGAGGAAAGAAAGATGGTCCCTGCGCCTTTCGTTCCCGAGATCGGCGGCTCTTCGCCGTGATGGGCCAGGGCGCGGCTGACGAGGGCACCCGCCGGCAGACCGCAGAAGCCCCTCTCCCCTTTGGTCCTGTCGACGCGGCATCGACGCGGGCAGAGAACACAGCTTTTCAACATCCCCTTCAGGCGTTCCAGTTTCGATTCGATGGAACCGCCCGTGGTCATGGACCCTGCATCACAACCGCTCCAGGACATCCCGTATCCCGCCGTTTTCCAAAAGATCCAGGAACTGTTCTCCCAGGGGCGCCGATAGTTCGACGGCCTTCTGCCAGTTCCGGATTCTCGTCGCCGGGTCATCGATGTAGATTTTGAAATCATCCCTGTCCGGAACCTTGTTGCAGGGAAGCTTCGCCACAAAATCCTCGCTGGGAAAAACCATGAGAACATTGTCGAGTATCGCTTCGGGCGGCCGCCGCCGGGTCAGTCTCTTGTCCAGCCAACCCGGGATAATCCTTTCCTGGTGGTGAAAGAACAAGGTCAACTCGCCGTCCCGGGGCGCATAGTTCAGGGTCAGATGGTAATCCGTCAGGCCGCCGTCCCGGTAAACGCCATAGGGGGCCTCGTAGATATTCTGCACACCTGCCACGACTAGGGGAATGGCCCCCGATGCAAGAACCGTGGATTTGAAGTTGACCTCGCTCAGGGGAACGAACCGGCCCTGAAAATCCTCCGCAAGGCAGAAAGCCGGAGGCTTGGGTCCGTTATAGAAGACGATACGCTCGGCAAAGTGAAAGATGAAAGACCGGTCGAAGATATTGAGCAGATAGCACAATCCCAGGCCGATCTGCTGGATCAAATGCCTCTCCGAACCCACGAGGTTTCTGGAGCGGGCCGTGATGACGGCCAGGCGATACCGTTTGTTCTCCAGGGCAAAGGGAAGCGCATCGTCTTCCAGGTAGGCGTTTATGATGTCGATCAGCGATTGAAGGACCGTCTTGGGGGTGTCGGTTCTCCTGTAGATCATTCCGATATAGGCATCCATCAGCGCATGATAGCTCTTCCGGGGTTCGGGCTGCATCCAGGCGGCAAAGCGCCAGGCCCCCGCCGACGCACCCACGAGCAGCACGGGACGCTTCCGTCCCAGGACGCGCCGCTCCATCATGGTCAGATCGAAACCGCTTGCGACGAGCCACCTTGGTCCCGCCGCAGGCGCGAAGAAGGCCGATACGGCATCGAGATTGAACCCGCCGTCCATGATCATGTCATAGGCAAGTTTGCCGGCCTTTATCCGGAGATGGTTCATTCCGTCTTCCCGGAGGTCTTGACCGCATAATCGAGGAGAATCATTCCATAACATCAAGATGCGACACAATTGCCCTTGACAGCAGCAGGCGCATCGTATAGAGTCTCGCCACTTTGAATATCCCCCTCGACACCGGTTCACGTTCACCACCCTAGTGAACGTCGGGGGATGGCGGTTCTTACACAGACATAACCGGTTTTGTCAATACCCATGATATGCCTCACAGGGGCTTGGATTTCGACAATCATGGCTGTCACGGACATGAACGAACAGGATACCGCTTTAAAGTCACGGATTCTCGATACAGCGACAAGGGCGAGGGCTGCAGCCGCGGCTCTGGCCCGCATTTCCACAAACGATAAGAACCAGGCCCTCCTCGGCATGGCTTCTTCCATCATTGCGGCATCCGATTCCCTGAAGGCTGAAAACGCCAAAGATCTTGCGAAGGCGGATACCCTCGGCCTCTCCCGCGCCATGATCGACCGTCTGACCCTGAAGGACGCCACGATCGAGGCGGTGGCCCAGGGACTCACCGAGGTGGCCGCCCTGCCCGATCCCGTGGGCCGGGTAACGTCCATGTGGCGACGGCCCAACGGGCTGCTCGTGGGCCGCATGAGGATCCCCCTCGGGGTCATCGGCATCATCTACGAATCACGTCCCAATGTCACGGCCGACGCCGCCGCCTTGTGCCTCAAATCCGGCAATGCCGTCATCCTGAGAGGCGGCTCCGAGGCCATTCATTCCAATACAGCCATCGCCCGCATTCTTCGGGATGTTCTTCGCCGCGGTCCGATCCCGGAAGACGTCATCCAGATCGTCGAGACAACGGACCGCCGGGCCGTCTCTGAGATGCTGCAGCTCGATGAACTTATCGACCTCATCATCCCCCGGGGGGGCGAAGACCTGATCCGGGCGGTGGTGAACCAGTCCAGAATACCGGTGATAAAACACTACAAGGGGGTCTGCCATATCTTTGTCGACGCCACAGCCGGGTTCGACATGGCCATGACGATCTGCATGAACGCCAAGACCCAGAGGCCCGGTGTCTGCAACGCCATGGAGACGCTCCTCGTCCACCAGGACATCGCGCAAACCTTCCTGCCGCCGATGGCCGAACAGCTGCGGCAAGCGGGTGTAACGCTCAGGGGCTGCGATCGCACGCGGGCCATCCTCCCGGACATCGAGGCTGCCGTCGAAGAAGATTGGTACCGGGAGTATCTCGACTTGATCCTTTCCGTCCGGGTGGTCCGGAACCTTGAAGAGGCCATAGCCCATATCGGCAAGTACGGTTCCCTGCACACGGAATCGATCATTACGGAAAGCTATGAAAATGCACAGCGTTTTCTCAACGAGGTCCACTCGTCGACCGTGCTGGTCAACGCCTCCACCCGATTCAGCGACGGTTTCGAGCTGGGCCTCGGCGCGGAGATTGGCATCAGCACCACGAAGCTGCATGCCTTCGGCCCCATGGGCTTGGAGGAACTGACCACCACAAAATTTATCATCTATGGAAACGGACAGGTGAGGACATGAAGTGGGGATTGTTCGGCGGGACCTTCGACCCGATCCACATCGGCCATTTGAGATGCGCGGAAGAAATACTGGAAATTTTCGATCTTAACCGCGTTTTTTTCATGCCCGCATCGAGACCGCCGCACAAACTCGACGCCGAAATCACCCGCTTCAGCCATCGAGAGCAGATGATCAAACTGGCGATTGAGAACAATCCGGCCTTCTCCTTTTCGGACGTGGAAGACCAGAGGGAAGGTAAATCCTACTCCGTGGAGACCGTCGAATACATCCTCCAGAAATACATGAAGAATTTGGATCTCTTTTTCATTCTCGGCCAGGACGCTTTCCATGCTATCCGTACCTGGAAAGACTGGGAGAAGCTTCTGCTGCTCTGCAATTTCGTCGTCATGACCCGGCCCGGTTACGAAAACCGCGGCCTGGCGACGCTCCTAACCCCCGAGTTCGCCGCCCAGTTCAACTATGACGAGCAGGAAAAAGGCTTCCGCGGACCCACCGGATACGTCATTTACTTCCGCGAGGTTACCTTCCTCGATATCTCCTCGAGCAACATCCGGCAGCGGGTCCGAGACGCAAAATCCATCAATTACCTCGTTCCCGATGTGGTCAAGCATTACATCGCAAAAAACGAGCTCTATCGCACATAGGATCTATCGCCGCTCTTTACCAACCGATCGTAATCGCTACTTACAAATGATAAAGGAGGGTTGTGAGTCATGAAAAGATTTGTTGTCGTGTTTTTTTGTGTCTTCTGTGTTTTGGGGGGATTCTTACTGGCCGGCGCTTCTCCTGCGGGGGCGGTCAAGGTGGGCATCGTCCTGCCGCTGACCGGAGCGGAGGCCAAATTCGGCGAGATCGAAAAGCGTTCCTTTGAGATGGCCGTTGCAGAGATCAACGCCAAGGGCGGCATCAAGAAGGGGGAGAAGCTGGAGTTGATCATCGAGGACGATACGGGACGGCCGGATGTGGGGCGGTCCGTCGTGGAAAAGCTTATCACCAAGGACAAGGTCGTCATGCTGGGAGGGGGCTACAGCAGTTCCGTGACCTATGCCGTCGCCGGCGTGGCCCAGCAGAACAAGATCCCCTTCCTCGTGAACACGGGATCGGCGGACAAGATCACCTCCTCGGGATGGGACTATATCTTCCGGCTGAATCCTCCCGTCAGTGAATATTCGGGCGCCATCGAATCGCTGCTTACCGAGGTCATAAAACCCAAAACCGTGGCCATTATTTACGAAAATACGCTTTTCGGCACCTCCGGCGCCAAATCCTTCGGGGCCATCTGTGAAAAGCTCGGCTATGACGTCGTCATGAAGGAGGGGTACGAGGCCGGCGGCATCGATTTCAAACCAATCCTGATCAAGGTCAAGCAGCTCAATCCGGATGTCGTCTACATGATTTCCTACATCATGGACGCCTCTCTGCTTATGAAGCAGGCGAAGGAATTGCAACTGACCCCCAAGATGTTCATCGGCGGTGCCGCCGGATTCACCCTGCCTGAATTCGCCAAGAACGCCGGTGTCGCCTCCGAAAAGGTCATCTCTGCGACACTCTGGCACCAGGTCCTAAAATACCCCGGCGCCATGCGATATTACAAGAAATATGTCGCCAAATACAAAACCGACACCGAATATCACGGCGCCGAGGCCTATGCAGCGGCCTATGTCATCGCCGACACTCTTAAACGCGCCAAGTCCTTCAACAGCGAGGACATCAAGAACGCCCTCGCCGCCACGGACATGATGACCGTCTTCGGACCGGTGAAATTTATCTCTTACGGCAAGATGAAAAATCAGAACAAGCTTCCAACCTATGTCGTCCAGTGGATTAACGGCAAACTGGAGCTTGTTTGGCCCGCCGAGTTGGCCACCAAGAAACTGGTCTACCCTGTCGATTGGATGAAGACCTGGAAATACAAGAAGTAATGACGCCCCTGAAGCTTTCATTGCATTGAGGCATTTGAAGCCACACGTCCCCCTTCTTTCGGGAAGGGGGACGGAACCATCAAATCCCTCGTCAGTGCGGCATAGAACGACGATGCGAGCCCGCACCTGAAGGAAAGGAATTCGCGTTTGAGCCTTTCCGACACGAAGGGGCAGCGAAATTCCACGGAAGGGAACAGCAACCGTCCCTGAAAGGATCGTCCCATGGATGTTTTTCTTCAGACCCTCGTCGCCGGCATCCTCATCGGCGGCATCTACAGCCTCATCGGCATCGGCATGACATTGATCATGGGCGTGATGGGCATCATCAACCTTGCCCACGGCCAGTTGATGATGGTGGCCATGTACATCACCTTCGTCCTGTACGAGTCGCTGCACATGGACCCTTATGTGTCCCTGCTCGTTACGATGCCTGCACTGTTCCTTCTGGGCATATTTCTGCAGAAATTTTTCTTGAATCCCCTGATGAAGATGGAATCGATCCTGCCGGAGAACCAAGTCCTGATGACCGTCGGCATCGGCATGGTCCTGGCGGAAATCGCCCGCTTCATCTTTTCCTCGGACTACAAGACCGTCCAGACGTCGTACAGCTCGTCCGTTTTCTTCATCAGGAACATCTCCTTCAATCTGCCCATGTGCATTGCCTTCGGTATTGCCGTCGCCTTCACCGTGGCGCTCTTCTGGTTCCTCCTGAAGACGGATGTGGGCCGCTCCATCCGGGCCACGGCCCAGGATAAAGACGCAGCCACGCTGATGGGCGTCAACAGCGGGCGCATCACCGTCATCACCTTCGGCCTGGGATCGGCCCTGGTGGCATCGGCCGGAAGCCTCCTGATACCGATATTCTATCTCTTCCCCGACATCGGAGGGCCTTTCACCCTCAAGGCCTTCGTCATCACAATCCTGGGCGGTCTGGGAAGCACCGTGGGGGCCATCATGGGAGGGCTCGTTCTCGGCATCGCCGAATCCCTTGGCGCCACCTATATCGGCATGGGTTACAAGGAGATGATCGGCTTCGTCATCTTCATCCTCGTCCTGGTGTTTTTGCCCAAGGGATTGAAAAGCTTAACAAAGGTGTAGAGGAAAACATGAGAAAAATACTGTTGTCGATACTTTTCGGTCTCATTTTGATCGGCTTTCCAATTCTCGTCAGTTCCGACTATTACCAGCATCTCGTCATCCTGGCCATGATGTGGGTCATCATCGGCTCATCCTGGAACATCCTGGCGGGATATACAGGCCAGGTATCCTTCGGCCATGCCATGTTCTTCGGGATCGGCGCCTACACGGCGGGTATTCTGGTCGTCCATTTGGAAATATCGGCCTGGTGGGGAATGCTCTTGGGGGGAATTACCTCCATGATGATCGGCCTTTTCGTCGGCTGGGTCTGCTTCCGTCTTCGGGGTCCCTATTTCGCGCTGGCCACCCTTGCGGGCGGCGAGATCTTCCGGCTCATCGCCACCAACTGGGAAAGTCTCACCCAGGGTATGGTGGGGATCCTCATCATCCAGACCTTTCCCAGCAAGCTTCCCTACTATTACATCGTCCTCGCACTGGCCTTCGTCTGCATCCTCACGATCCATCTGGTCATGAAATCCAAATGGGGATACTACTTCCTCTCCATCCGGGAGGATCAGGATGCAGCGGAATCTCTCGGAATCAACACGACCCTTTACAAGAACCTGTCGCTTTTGATCAGCGCCTTCTTTACGGGAATGGCGGGGGCCTTCTACATGAATTACATGGCCTTCATCGATCCCCATGTCGTTTTTTCGCTCCACTATATCTCCATCATGGCGATCCTGGTCGGCATCGTCGGCGGCGTGGCCACGATCATGGGACCGGCCGTAGGGGCCTTCATCATGGTGGGTCTCCAGGAGACTTTCCGCAGCGCCTTCTTCGGGTTGGCGCCCCAGTGGACCAGCCAGGCCCATGCGCTGGTTTTCGGGCTGCTCGTGATCTTCGTGATCCTCTTTCTGCCGAACGGCATCGTAGGCGACTGGCCGAAGATCAAGCGAAACGTCTTTCGCGTCAAGGCCACAGGTTGAGGGAAAGGGGGAACGGAAACATGGCCATTCTGGAAGTCAAAAATCTCAGCAAGCACTTCGGCGGTCTGAAGGCCGTCGACGATGTGTCCTTCCAGGTCCAGGACGGTGAAATCATGGGCCTCATCGGTCCGAACGGTTCGGGAAAAACAACCATTTTCAACTGCATCAACCACTATTATCCGATCACCTCGGGGGACATCCTCTTCAAAGGGCGCAGCATCAAGGGAATGAAAACGCACCGGATCTGTCATCTGGGCATCGGCAGGACCTTCCAGGTGGTGAAACCTCTCGCCCGGATGTCGGTGCTCGACAACGTGACGGCATCGGCCTTCAGCAGGACCCATACGATAGGCGAGGCAAGGAAGGAGGCCCTCAAGGTCCTGGACTTCTGCAACCTCGACGACCAGCGGGACAAACTCGCCAGGAGCCTCCCCATCGGCGGGCGAAAGCGCCTGGAAATCGCCCGGGCGCTGGCCACGAAACCGGAACTCATGCTGCTCGATGAGACCGCCGCTGGTCTGACACCGGGTGAGCTGGACGAGGCCATCGATCTGATCAAGAAAATGCGGGAGAGCGGCGTCACCATCCTCATCGTGGAACATATCATGAAAGTCATCATGACGATATCGGACCGCATCCATGCCATCAATTTCGGCCAGACCATAGGCGAAGGCACGCCGGCCGAAGTGGCCAACAATCCGGCGGTCGTCGAGGCCTATTTGGGGGAAAGTTATGCTCACAGTTAACGGGATCGATGTATTCTACGGCGACCTCCAGGTTCTCTGGGACGTATCCTTCGAGGTGAAGGAGAAGGAAATCGTCGTTCTGGTCGGGGCCAACGGCGCCGGGAAATCCACGACCATCAAAACCATTTCTTCTCTAATCGCACCCCGGAGAGGGACGATCCTCTTTGACGGAACCCGGATCGATCCATTGCCCCCCAACCGCATCATCACACATGGTATCGTTCATGTCCCCGAGGGCCGGCGTCTCTTCCCCGAGATGACCGTCGAGGAAAACCTGATCATGGGCTCGCTCTATGGTGAATCGAAAAAGAAACGCTATCAAACGATGGAGCACGTCTACGTCCTGTTCCCGAGGCTCAAGGAAAGGAGGAGGCAAGTGGCGGGAACCCTCTCCGGCGGCGAGCAGCAGATGCTGGCCGTGGGCCGGGGGCTTATGTCGCTGCCCCGTCTCATGATGTTCGACGAACCTTCCCTGGGGCTTGCACCGCTTCTGGTCCAGGACGTCTTCAATCTCGTGAAGCGGATCAACGACGAGGGGGTAACGGTTCTGCTCGTGGAGCAGAACGTGCGGCAGACGCTGGGTCTGTGCAACCGTGCCTATGTCCTGGAAAACGGCAGGATCGTCCTGCAGGGAACGGGGGCCGAGCTGCTCGAAAACGAACAGGTCAAAGAGGCCTTCCTCGGCATTTAGGTTTCAGAATCTCCATAGATATTCCCCCAAAGGATCGAATACGTTATGGCTCGGAAATGGTTCACGGAAAATCATGCGATCTTTCAGGACAGCGTCAGGCGGTTCATGGAGAAGGAGGTCGTCCCCCGCATAGAAGCCTGGGATGAACAGCGGGACATTCCCCGGGAAATCTGGAAAAAAATGGGCGATCAGGGCTTTCTCTGTCCCTGGCTGCCCGATCAATATGGAGGCTCCGGGGCGGACTTCAGCTATTCCGTCGTGGTCCAGGAAGAACTCGCGCGATCGACCTGCACGAGTCTTTCCACAGGCGTCCGCGTCCATGCGGATATCGTGGCACCCTATGTATACAAGTACGCCGGCGAAGCACTGAAAGAGGCGATCCTTCCCGGCTGTGTCACCGGAGACATCATCCTGGCCGTCGGCATGACGGAACCCGACTGCGGCTCCGACCTCGCCTTCCTCAGAACCACCGCCCTGAAGGACGGGAACGACTATATCATCAACGGGCAAAAGACTTTCATCTCCAACGCCATCCACTGCGACTGGGCGGTCCTGGCGGTGAAGACCGATCCCAAGGCCGAACCCGCATACAGGGGCGTGAGTCTCGTGCTGGTGCCCGCCGGAGCGCCCGGTTTCTCCAAGGGGAGAAAGCTCAACAAGATGGGGCTTCACGCTCAGGATACGGGTGAGCTGATCCTCGAGGACTGCCGGGTTCCGCAGAGTCATCTGATGGGTCAGGAGGGGAAGGGATTCCGATACCTCATGGAAAACCTCCAGCAGGAACGCCTCGTGACCTGCATCGGCGCCCCGGTCACTGCCCAGCGGATCCTCGACATGACCATCGAATACACCCGGAGCCGCATGGTTTTCGGCAAGCCGGTGTCCAACCACCAGTACAACGCCTTCAGGATGGCGGAGATGGCCACGGAAATCGAGATGGGGCGCACCTTCGTGGAATCCCTTTTAGAGGACCATCTGGAAGGAAAGGACATTACACTGCGGGTTTCCATGGGCAAGTGGTGGCTCTCCGAACTGCTCAACCGGGTGGCCTATCAGTGCGTTCAGCTCCA
>JAFGIO010000264.1 GCA_016929555.1 Deltaproteobacteria bacterium
CGCATGACCGATCTTATCTGGCGCAGTGCCTTTGTCGCCGCGCTTTTCGCCCTTCACCCGCTTCACGTGGAATCGGTCGCCTGGGTGGCGGAGCGCAAGGATGTTTTGTGCGCCTTTTTCTGGATACTCACCCTGTGGGTTTACTGCCTTTACGCCGCCAGACCGTCTTTGCTGAAATACCTCTGTCTCCTGCCGCCTTTTCTACTGGGATTGATGTCGAAACCCATGATCGTCACTCTCCCCTTTATTCTATTGCTCATGGACTGGTGGCCTCTTCAGCGGATCAAGGACGGAAACGTCCGTGAGAACGGAATGAAAGTCGAACAGTTTTCTCTGGGTTTCCTGGTTGTTGAAAAAATTCCCCTGTTCCTGCTGTCCGCCCTGTCCGCCGTCACCACGGTTATCGTTCAGATGGGAAGCGGTGCCGTGAAATCCTTTGAATGGTTGCCGTTGAATGTCAGGGCCGCAAACGCGGTCGTTTCCTATATCCTCTATATCAAGAAAATGCTGTGGCCCTTGGATCTCGCCGTATTCTACCCTCACCCAGGCATGCCGTCTCTATGGATGATGATCGCGGCGATCGTCCTGCTTCTGGTACTGACCCTGTCGGTGATCCTTTGCAGGCGCAGCGTCCCTTACCTGCTTACGGGCTGGTTCTGGTATCTCGGTACCCTCGTTCCCGTCATTGGGATCGTCCAGGTGGGTTCGCAGGCAATGGCGGACCGATATACCTATATTCCCCTGATCGGAATCGCCATCATGCTGGCCTGGGGGATACCGGAGTTTTTCCGGATGTTCTCCATCAGGGCAAGGTATGTCCTGGCAGTCGCGGCGGTCTTTGTGCTCATTTCATTTGGAATCCTGGCCCATATCCAAGTCGGCTACTGGCGAAACAGCATCACGCTTTTCCGTCATGCCCTTGCGGTAACGACTGACAACAGCATAGCCCATAACAACCTGGGGGTTGCCCTGTCGAGTAGCGGGTCCATCGAGGAAGCGGCCATCCATTACCGGCAAGCCCTCCGCATTCGACCCCACTATGCCGATGCCCACTTCAACTTGGCCAACTATTTTTACTATCGGAAAGCTTATGAACAGGCCACCCTGCATTATAAGTATGCTCTCTCTCAAAGGCCGGAGTTTGCAAAGGCCAATAGAAACCTGGGCATGACCCTGGCAGCCCTTTCGAGGCATGATGAGGCCTTATCGCAATTCAGGGAGGCTCTCCGCAAGGATCCGGAGGATGAGGAAGCGGCCCTGTACATCGGCGACGTTCTGATTGGAAAGGGAGCCTATGAGAAGGCAATCGAATATTTCGAAGAACTGCTGCAGCGCCAACAACCGAGCGCCGAGATATACAACGATCTTGGAATCGCACTGTTGCGCAGCGGCCGGATAAACGAAGCCATAGACCGATTTAGAAAGGCACTGGAGATTCGGCCGGATTTTATGATGGCCAAGGAGAATCTTTCCCTGGCTGTTCGACTCCGGAATAAACGGTCCTGACGCGTCTCGAGGGACGGCTGATGATGAGGGTGGAAACACGGAGCGGGAAAATGCGGCCACAGATTATTCAGGAGAAAACAGGGGGCAGGTGGGATTCGGTCGGGCCATTGACCTGGCTTATGGGGATTGCCCTATTGGCCCTTCTTTTCTGCGAAGTGCTCCTGGCCCTTACGCCGCCCATTGCGAGAGATGCACTGATCCATCACCTGGCCATACCGAAACTCTGGCTGCGGCATGGCGCAATCCATGAAATCCCCTGGGCGGACTTTTCCTATTATCCCATGAATGTCGATCTGCTCTATATGGCCGCCCTGGCCTATGGCAGCGATATCCTGCCGAATCTTATACACTTATCTTTCGGAGCCGCTACGGGCCTTTTAATTTATCTCTATTTGACAAAGCGGATCGGCAGAAACTGGGGCCTGTTGGGAGCCCTTGTTTTTTTAAGTACCCCCGTGGTCATCCGCCTTTCAACAACGGCCTATGTGGATCTCGGGATGACCTTCTTCACGACGGCGAGCCTTCTCGCTTTCCTGCAATGGCGCGAAAGCGATTACCGTAAAGGCCTCTGGATGGCGCTGTCCGCCATTGCCATGGGGCTTGCTTTGGGATCGAAATACAACGCCCTGATTGCCTGGTTTTTCCTGAATCTCATGGTCGTTTTCTATTACAGCCGCGACAGGGGACATACCAACCAAGCCTTAAAAATGGGCATCCTCTTTTTCGTCCTGACGCTTCTGATCGCATCGCCCTGGTATATCAAAAACCTTGTGCTCACGGGCAATCCCCTGCACCCTCTTTTCGAAAGGTATTTCCATCATTTCGCCCAGCAGGGAGTGGGAAAGGACGGCCTCATCGAAGTGGCCGCTTCGGGAGGTTGGTTCGGAATTTTCCAGACGAGGCAACTACTCTACGGGGAGGGTTTTTGGGAGACAATCTTGATTCCACTGCGGATTTTCTTCCAGGGCCGGGACGACTCCGATCGGTATTTCGATGGCGTGCTCAGCCCACTGCTGCTCATCCTGATTCCCTTTGCCTTCCTAAAAAATCCCCAGAGAAGGGAGAGCCTGGCGCTTTTGATGTTTTCTCTATATTTCCTATTCATGGCCCTTTTCAGCGAGGTCGTTCGCATCCGTTACATCTTGCCGATCGTACCTTTTTTTGCAATCCTCACCGTTCAGGGAATAAAAAATCTTGTCGATAGAATTTCAGGGGCGGTCCAGAAACCGCGAATGTTAGGACTTATCGCCCTATCGCTCCTTGTGGTGGGCTTCCTCGCCGCCAACGGTCTCTATCTTACGCAATACTTCCAGACCATTGGACCGCTGTCTTACCTGTCAAAGGCGGAAACCCGGGATGCATTTCTTTCCCGTCATTTGGGAAGTTACCCGGTTATTCGCTTTATCAATGGGAATCTGCCGGCCGATGCCCGAGTCTACCTGGTGCTTCTAGGCAGAAGAGGGTATTATCTGGATCGCGATTACCGCCACGATCCGACAAACGGTATGGCGCTGATCAGCGAAATGGCAAAAATCGCCGGCGACAGGCAACGCTTCACAAACCGCCTGCGGGAAACGGATTGCACCCATTTGCTGCTCAGGACAGATCTTTTCGAAAAATATCTGCGCGACAATTATCCGGAGAAAACAAGGATGCGACTGCTTGAGGCAATGGCTGAGAGCATGAGACTTGTTTATGAATCCGGAGGCTATGCAGTCCTGACGCTGCCTCATGATCAATCCGGCTAGCGCCGAATCGTTTTTAGGATGGAAAGTCCCAAGACACGGAAATGGCGAATTATGTATCAGGATAAAAAAGTCATTGTCGTCATGCCCGCCTACAATGCGGCTCAAACCTTACGCAAGACCTACGAGGAGGTCATGGCACAAGGGGTCGTCGACCTTGTCGTCCTCGTCGATGATGCCAGTCACGATGAGACCTCCGCCATCGCGGCGTCGCTTCCCCACACGAGGGTAGAGGTACATTACAGAAACATGGGCTACGGGGCGAATCAAAAGACCTGCTACCGAGCCGCCCTTGATGAAGGGGCCGATATCGTCATCATGGTGCATCCGGACTATCAGTACACCCCTATGCTGATTCCGGCGATGGCCTCGCTCATCGGGGGAGGCCTCTACCATTGCGTTTTAGGATCAAGGATCCTGGGCGGCTACGCCCTGAAGGGCGGTATGCCTTTGTGGCGCTACGTCGCCAATCGCTTCCTGACCTTTTCCGAAAATATCCTGATGGGGGCAAAACTTTCGGAGTATCATACGGGGTATCGGGCCTTTTCCAGGCAATTGCTCGAAGGTTTGTTCCTTGAGAACAATTCCGACGATTTCATCTTCGACAACCAGATGCTCGCCCAGATCATCTGGCAGGGGTACACGATCGCCGAGGTGAGCTGTCCTACAAAATATTTTACAGAGGCGTCATCCATTAATTTCTGGCGAAGCGTGAAATACGGTTTCGGGTGTTTAATGACCGCCTTTGCCTTCCGTCTGGCGAGAATGAAGATGATCCGATCGAAACTCTTCTTTCCGGAGTCGTCCAGATGTTAAAGCATCTCCACAGCTTTCAGGACCTGTTTGCCGATGAGAGATACATCCTGCTAAAGAATCACCTGTACAATTATCTTGTCAGAAAGCGTGCCATCAAGAGGGCGCTTCGAGACGTTCAGACGAGGTACGTACTCGAGATCGGTAGCGGCCTGTCGCCGATCGCTGAAAAGGGACCTGGCGCAACTATCGTGTATTCGGACCTCTCTTTCGAGGCCCTCCGGATCCTGAAGAGAAACCGCGTCGAAGGGTTGCCCGTGGCTGCAGACGGAATGGAATTGCCCTTCAGGGACGGGACCTTCGGCGTCGCTGTCTGCTCGGAGGTTTTGGAGCATATTGACGATGACAGGCGGGCGATCCGGGAAATGGCGAGGGTCGTTCAACCAGGCGGTGTCGTTATCGTCACCTTCCCGCACCGTCATTTCTATTTTGCCTGGGATGACCGGTTCGTCCACCATTTTAGACGCTACGAAGTAGAGGAAATGTTACAGTGGCTTCGCGAGGCGGGATTGGAGCCTTTCAATGTCGAAAAGGTTTTGGGACCCCTGGAGAAGATCACCACGATACTCGTGCTTTTTGTTTACACTGCGTTAGGGTGGCTTTGGGGCGGGAATCGGACCGAGCGCAAGCTGGGGAGCCTGCCTCGCTGGACGACCCTCTGCTTCAAGGGGGCCAACCGTCTCTATGCCGGCCTAGCCGCGTTCGATGCACGGCTTTGGCCCCTCTGCCTGGCCACGGTCGTGCTCGTCAAAGCCGAAAAGAGGCGATAACGTGCGGGAAATCCTCGACAGATACGGCGGGCTGCCAGCTTATCTGTGCTTGCTGATCCTGACGCTGGGAGCCTACTGGTCCGTTCAGGGATTCGACTTCGTCCGCTTCGACGACGGCATCTACGTCTTCGAAAACGATTACGTCCTCCGGGGCGTGAGCTGGGAGGGAATCCGCTGGGCCTTCGGGACCATTCAAACCGGAAACTGGCATCCGCTGACCTGGCTGTCGCTCATGGCGGATGGCACCCTTTTCGGATCGAACGCCTCGGGCTACCATTGGACGAATCTCTGCCTCCACATCGTCAATACGCTGCTGTTGTTTTGGGTGCTAAGACGAATGACCGCAGGGGCGGGCAAGAGTTTCTTCGTGGCTGCCTGCTTCGCCCTTCATC
>JAFGIO010000061.1 GCA_016929555.1 Deltaproteobacteria bacterium
AGGGGAGGGTGAATAAAAGATTAGCAACTTCAGTATGATTCACCCCCACCCCAGCCCTCCCCCCTCAAGGGGGAGGGAGATTTGCGACCTTTTACGGGACCGTCATCTTTTGTTCATCCAGTTGCCAATCAACACCCATGCCCGTGGTGCGCACAACGAAGGATAAAAATCACCCCCGCCCCTTCCCCCCGTCAAGGGGGTATACAGGAAGGAGGGGCTTCCGATCCATCCTTCACTTGGTGGCCACGACCTTCTGGTGGGGTCTGACCATCTCTTTTTTCATCATCTTGCGTATCTCTTCCTTCGTTGCAGGGTCTTTCATGAGGTCCATCATCTTCTTGTTGAAGGCGATCGCCTTCTTGTCTCGATGCGGGAAATCAAACATCTTGTTTTTCCTGTAATAATTGTAATCGGCCTGGAAAACGAAACGGGCGCCGCCAAAGACCATGTCCCGGAAGATTTTATGACCGCCCACATAGAGGAAACTCGGCGGTTTGACATATTGGAGCTCATCGAACCGCATCATCTGTTCGGCGCCGCTCTGCAGGAGCGCATCAATGGTTTTGGAGTCCCCGCTTTCATCCGTCACGATTCCGACGAGGTTCGCCCCCCCAATTTCCGATGAGGCGGCGATCATTTGCTGAAGATTGGGAATCTGGCCCAGGGGACCGGAAAGGATATAGAGGATTTGCTTTCCCTTCAGGACAGGTGTGTGGCCGTTGTAGAAGCCCCGGTCATAGAGCAGCTTCCACGTCCAGGAGTAATAGCGGTCCTTGATCCTGGGGGCGAAGATCACGGCGTCGGCGGTTCGGTAGCTTTTATCGTAGAAATCGATGAATCCGTCCTTGCCGAGATAGACGCACCTGTTGTCGAAGCCGCACTGGATGCAGCCCAGGCATCCTCCCTTGATGTCGATATCGTTCAGATTGATGACCTCCGTTCCTCCCGTGAAGGCCGCTTCGATCCGTTGGATCATGCGGCCGAGATTCGTCTTCGGTTTCTCGAGATCGGTGAGGATGAGAATCCTCTTGCCCCGGTTGTCCACCTTTTTGACAACGGGGCCGGGTTTATAGGTAAAGCTGCTGTGCACGAGGGGCGGGTACATCTTCATCGTGGGACGCTTGTCCCCTACGGCCCTGAACAGGTCCTCCGCAAAGATCAGCAGTTTTTCCCTTTGCGCCTCGTCCAGAAGATCCTGCATGTCGGCGGAATAGGCCCCGCAGAATTTCATGTCGAGATCGTCGCAGATGCCCTGCATATAATTGTGGGCCGTATGGTCGAAAAATCGCATCGATGTGCTCAGGGTTACGGTGTACTTGTTCTTGAAGTGCTTTTTTGCATTCCTGTCGAAAATGAGTTCGATGAACCGCTTGTATTGAGCGGGTACGAGGAACGCATAGATGGGGAAAGACCAGATGACGGCGTCGGATGCCCGGATGTCTTCCATAACGGCCTCAAAGGCCTTTTCATCCCGGGCAAGCTTGTGGACCTGCTGGGCCACGTCATGGGTTCGGTACGAATGCTGGGGGAATTTCTTGGCGATGAAATGGACATACTGCATCGTGATGCTCAGATCTCCCTTGGGGCTGCCGTTCAGAATGGCTATTTTCAATGTACTCCCTCCTCTTTTTGGCTTTGTGATACACCCATGCTCCGCCAGGCACCACGAAGCATGAAAATGAACAAGGTCATCCCCTCGCAGGCGTGAATCCAGGGTTTTGTATTTTCGTATTACTCCCCATGCAAGGACTTCAACGGAAAGGAGTTCAAAACCCCAAGATCAGAGAACGGCGAAGAATTTCTCGGGATCGATGTACTCCCTGTAGTTGATGATTTTGCCTTCATCGTTGAAGGTAAACCAGTTGCAGCCGGTGTTTTCGTATTTCTTGCCGTCCTTCGTAACGGCATCGTCTATCCATTCGACGACAATGGTATCGCCGTCAACGGCCACCTGTTTGATGTCGAAATGCATGCCGTTGCAAAAGAGATCGGGGAAGAAATTGGGATCGCGTGCCTTGGCGGGAAGCCTCTCCGGCGTGAAACCACAGATCCAGAAACTGCCGCCGGGCGCCAGGTTCAAAAAGAGTCCGCTGAAGTCACCCTGCGACAATTTCTCGAAAATGGCGCGCACCGTGGCGACATTTCGTTTTTCGGCAGCGGTTCTGCCCTTGTCGTCGAAGCGTTCCGCATGGGTCAGTCCTGTTGTCATTTGTCACCTCCTGTCCGATATTCTTGGCTCATCGATCGCGCCTTGCGCAGGTCCATATCTTTATGCTGTCTGAACATCGGCCACCTTTCTCATTCAGTCATTTCCCCCGTGCGGACATTGGGGGAAACGGCAGGGAAAGCTGGCGCCATTTCCAGAGGCAGCGGCCGCAGGCGGAAATGCGCAAAGCCCTCGCCTTGCAGGCCTCGACATCGATGAAGTATCCGTGCCGGTCGCACCAGCGGATGTCCCGATTCGGAGAACCTTGATTCCCGAAGGATTCACTGAGGCGGTTTTCTTTTGAAAACGCCTCAATATTCCGACGTTCCCTTGAACGCAAACGTTTCATTTCCATGATAGAAAGAAGTAGAATCCAACCCCCCTGCCCTGATCGGTCTGGTTTCGAGACGGCCATGCCGCGATATTGTCCGCCATGATCAAGCACACCTGCCGCCGGCTGTCGGGTGCATTGTGCCTGAGGGTTTCCGAACGAGACGGTATCTTATCACAAATCATGTGAATTGAAAGAAGAGAAAGGAACCCTCGCGGGGATTTCTATTGACAGGTCTCTCCCACCCCCCTTAGAATTGTACACGACGACTTTCCGGGACTCGCTATCCCGGAAACTGCATTTTCATCGCCCGCGTTTTGCCGCTAGCGCCCTCGAACATGACGGCTCAAGGGAAATGGAATGTCCGGCCATGATAACGATCAACAGCTACATCCACCGCCATGAATTGAACGACGTCATCCGGCGCTGGATGTACGACGATTTACGCAGCGACGATGCACAGAGGATCACCTGTCTCGTCAACTTCAACAATGTTTTCGTCGCCCGCTACCTGCAGACCTTTGCCCTGGAACTCTTTTCCGGCCTTCATCAGTCAGAAATCATCACCCGCCGGGCTTTCCTCAAGGGAGATCTCAAGGACGTCCTCGTTTCCAGCCCGCCCGTCCGCAATCCGCGTATTGACGAATTGATCGAGGACTACCATGAAAACCCCGGGCGTTTTTACAGGGAAACCCCCTTCAATGGACGCCTGTTCTTCCGACCCGTCGAAAACGGCTATGAGTACATCGGATCGAGCCGCATAAAACGCATCCGCCGCCTGGCAGAGAAATCGGCCCGCAAGATCATTGACCGGGTATTCGAAATCATCAAGCGCAACGCCGATGCTATGGCCGAGGAACGGGCAAGCCGCCTCGGAATCCCGCGGGTCCAAACGATGTCCTTCCAGGAGGAGATATCGGAGGAGTTTCTCAGCGCCGAGAGACGCCTGCTGGACGATCTGCGACAACATATTGGATTTCATGGATTCGAGGACATTTTTATCAATGACGTGGCAGGCATCAAAATGATCCTCGGTGAGGAAGGCGAAGACCGCCTGATGCAGTTGCTTGCCCGGAGGGGGGATTGCGAGGTCATCGAGCGTGAGTGTCACAGCGGCAGATATAATGCCATCAACTTGATCGTCAGCTTCAAGCCTTCAAAGGAAGAGATCCTTGAAAAACCTCTGAGCGACAGGCTTCTGACGGTCATGCGGGCCAGGGGACTAACACCGGAGGAGGCGCAGCGCAGGTTTGTGGAGTTTGTATACAGTGGGGAGGAAAATGTCCACATCGAGATCATGCTGTCCGATTTCCAGGAAACCCTGGAGAGCGAAATCGGACGCTGCATCCATGAAGATCGAATCATCGAACAGCGCATGAACAGACAGTACCGAAGTTATCTGTCCAAGAATATCGAGTACCTGATGGAATACCTGTTTTCCTTTGCCGTGTCCTATCAGCAGGATCTGGGCGAGTTGCCGATCAAGATCTGGAACCGCTATCTTACCGATTACTTCGACACGCTCATCAGAAGGCTCTTCCGAATACCGGCCGTCGACATGCCCGATTGATCCTTCCTTGACAACCTCGTAGAAAGCGCCATTCCCCTCCCTTGAGGGGAATGGATTAAGGGGAGGGTGAATAAAAGATTAGCCAATTCCGCACGGTTCACCCCCACCCTACCCCTCCCCCCTCGAGGGGGAGGGATACAGGGAAGGGAATTTTCTTACGAAACTCTCATGACCCGTGGGGCACCACGAAACATGAAATTCACCCCACCCTACCCCCTCTATCGAGGGGGAGGGATATAGGGGAGGAGATGTTCTTACCAAGTCCGATCTGACCCATTTTTGTCATTCCCGCGAAATCGGGAATCCAGTAAATTCAATATATTCTGGTCCTCCGCTTTCCCCCGCCTTCGCGGGGGCAGGCTGCAAGGGGGTGACACGGTTTGTGCTTTTTACGGTTTCATCTTCCTTGGATCCTGCAAAAAAAAGGAAAAAAGCACAATAAAACCAATGAAGCGTATTTTCATGCTTCGTGGCTTCTCACGGGGCATGAGGCTTTTTTACGGGACCATCAATGATCATTTACCGACGTAGCCTGCGACGAGATCGCCGACCTCCGACGTGGAACAGCCCATTTTGCCGGCGGCCAGATCCTTGATATGGCCGGCCGTCACCTGCATGACGGCCTTCTCTATTGCCTGGGCCGCCTCCTCCTCGCCGATGTGGTCGAGCATCATCCCGCCGGCGCAGATCGCCGCCAGGGGATTGATGACGTTCTTCCCTTCGTACTTGGGTGCGGAACCGCCGATCGGCTCGAACATGGAGACGCCTTCGGGATTGATGTTGCCGCCCGCCGCGATGCCCATGCCGCCCTGGATCATCGCCCCCAGGTCGGTGATGATGTCGCCGAACAGGTTGTCCGTCACGATCACGTCGAACCATTCCGGATTCTTGACAAACCACATGGTCGTAGCGTCGACGTGGACGTAGTCGGTCGTTATGTCGGGATACTCGGCGGCGACCTCCTGAAAGGCGCGCTCCCAGAGATCCCAGGCAAAGGTCAGGACGTTCGTCTTTCCGCAGAGGGTCAGTTTCTTTTGCCTGTTTCTCCTACGGCAGCACTCGAAGGCGTAGCGGATGCATCTCTCGACGCCCTTGCGCGTGTTGATCGACTCCTGGGTTGCGACCTCGTCCGGCGTCCCCTTCTTGAGGATTCCGCCCGATCCGGCATAGAGGCCTTCCGTGTTCTCCCGGACCACGACAAAGTCGATATCCTCGGGTCCCTTGTCCTTCAAGGGGCAATCGACGCCAGGGTAGAGCTTGACGGGGCGGAGATTGATGTATTGATCCAGGGTGAAGCGCAGCCGCAGCAGGATGCCCTTCTCGAGAATGCCGGGCTTGACGCCGGGGTGGCCGATGGCCCCGAGATAGATGGCCCGATATTTCCTGAGTTCCTCAATATCCTTGTCGGCGAGCGTCTCGCCGGTTTTCAGGTAACGCTCGCCGCCGAAATCGAAATACCGCAGGTCGAGCTTGAAACCGTACTTCCGGGCTGCAACGTCGAGAACCTTAACCCCCTCTCTCACCACTTCGGGACCCGTTCCGTCCCCAGGAACGACCGCAATATCGTAAACCTTCGCCATGACCGACAACCCCCTGAGCTTATCTGAAACGATTCCTCTTTCAGTCGAATTTTGGATGGCGCACTCTAAAGCAACGACCCTCCATTGTCAATGACTTATTCATTCTCTTTCAAGGTTCCGCAACAGGCTGGTCCCGCGGAAGATCACGATAGAACCTTCAGGATTTTCGGGGCGTTCCTCTCCGGCATAGGGGGAATCGTCTTCGGATAGCCCAGGATGATGGGTGCAACCAACTGGTACCCTTCGGGCAGCCCCAATTCCTTCAGGATTTCCGGATCACGGATGAAGCCGCCCTGAGCAACCCAGCAGGTTCCCAGCCCGCGTTCCGTAGCGGCAAGCATGAAGTAGGCAGCCAGCAGTGCGCAATCGGGGGCAAGGGTAGCGGCCTTGGCCGGCCCCACGATATAGACCAGGCAGGGGGCATTGTAGAAGACATTGTAGTCATCGTTGCGCAGCATCGGCTCGTAGACCTTCATGGGCGAGTTCGGGTTCGCCTCGATGCCTGCGAGGACCGTCTTCTTGTTCAGATCGGAGAGCTCCTTCATGCGGGCCTTGCTGTTGACGATGATAAAGCTCCAGATCTGCCGGTTGCCCGCATTGGGCGCCTTGATGCTGTCGTTGATGATCTCCCGGACCACGTCCAGGGGCACGTCCCTGTCCTCGTAATCCCGGATCGCGCGGCGTTTTTCCATCAGTTCCTTGTAATCCATCCTTTCTCTCCTTTCCAAGTCATAACTAATCCAGTTTCCACAGGGATTTCCAGCGCTGCAGTTCCGTATCGTGGGGCAGCCCCTTCTCCTTCAGGATCGCGATGATCTTCCCGTCGTTGAAGCGCAGGTAGGGGTTGACATTTCTTTCGTCTCCCAGAAGAGAGAAGACGTCGTTTCTGTCGTATTTTTTCAGGTACCGGTCGATCTCCTCGTTGTCCGGTTCAAGCCTCCTCGCGAAGTGCATCGCGTCGAAGAGGTAATCGTGGCCCGCGTAGATGACGGTTTCATCGGGCAGGGCCATGAGCCGCTTGATGGACCGGAGAAAGGCTTCCAGATTTCCGGTGAAGCAGTTCCCGACGTAGCCGTTGAAGAGGGTGTCGCCCGTGAGCAGGAGGTTCCCCAGATGGAAACAGAGCGAGTCGTCGGTGTGTCCCGGCGTGTGGTAGATCCGAATCGGCCAATCCTCGAGGTCGATCCGGCTGCGGTGGATTAACTCCCGGTGGCGAAGCAGCTCGGCCCCCGTCTCTTCGATCAGCAGGTAGTTTCCGCCGATGTGGTCGGGATGAATGTGGGTGGCGGCAATGGACAGGAGCTTGAGCTTCCGCTCCTCGAGGAATGCGAGGATCGCGTCACAGGCCACCCCGTCGATGGCGATAGCATCCTGTTTCCCATAGACGAGATAACTCAGGTTGTCGGCGCCGGCGCGGAACTGGGCAACGTTCAGCATGGGGTCACTTTCTTTTCGTCATGGTCGATCGAAACAGCTCCCACTGTAGCCGATTTGATCCGCCCTTTCAACTTCTAATCAAATCCTTCTTCTGCCTGACCGATAGAAATATCGGCCTGCCCCGGGCGGTCCGATTCTTCAGGCGAAGAAATCGAATTTGCAACCGACGCCGCCCGCCGTCCAATCGATCAGAAGGAATCCGGTTCCCACCGCCGCCTGGAAAATTTATATTGACAAAATAATGCCTTTTGTATAGGAAACCATCGGCAAACGATTGGCGATGACCTATGGGTACCCTATTCATCGATCAGGAAGATGTTGAACGCAAAGTCCTGTTGATTCTGCGCATTCTCCAGGAGGCCGGGTCTCCCGTCGGGTCCCGCGTCATATCCCGGCGGATGCAGGAGATGGGCATGGCGTTGAACGAAAGGACCGTACGATACCACCTGAAACTTATGGATGAAGGGGGGCTCACGGAACTTGTCGGCAGAAGGGACGGTCGCGTCATTACCCGGAAGGGCATCGAAGAACTCGGCAATGCAAGGGTCCGGGACAAGGTCGGCATGGCGATCTCCAGGATTGAAATCCTGTCTTACTGCACCATATTCAATCCGGAAAAGGGGAAAGGACAGATTCCCGTCAATATCTCGCTTTTTCAAAAGGAAGCGTTCCCCGAGGCTCTCCAGCTCATGGAGCCCGTGTTCGAGGCGGGATTCGCCGTCAGCGGGCGGGTGGCCGTGGCCAGGGAAGGCGAATTGCTGGCAAATGTCGTCGTTCCCGCAGGGAAGATCGGTTTTGCCACGGTATGCAGCATTGTGATCAACGGAGTTCTGCTCAAGCACGGCATCCCTATGGATTCGAAATTCGGGGGCATCCTCCAGCTCAAGAACCGCAAACCCCTGCGCTTCGTCGAGCTTATCAGTTATGCCGGTTCATCCCTTGACCCCTCGGAAGTCTTTATCCGGGCGCAGATGACTTCCGTCGAAAAAGCCGCCCGGGTGGGAGAAGGGATGATCCTGGCCAATTTTCGCGAAATACCCGCCGTCTGCTATCCTCTCATGGAGGAACTCCTCAAGAAGATGAAGACGGTCGGCATCAACGGGGTTCTGGTGACCGGTGAAACCAGCGAACCGGTATGCCAGGTGCCCGTCGATATAAACAAAATGGGCGTGATTCTCATCGGGGGGCTCAACCCGGTTGCCTGCACCCAGGAAGCGGGCATCGGAACGGAGAACAGAGGCATGGCGTCCGTCATGGATTATGACCATTTTCTACCTTTCAAGGAAGCGAAAAAGAAATACGGCTCATAGACCAGCCTTATTTTTCAACAAAAAATATCAGCAGGAGGTATGTCATGTCAGTTATCAAGGAGGTTATCGACAAAGTCAAACAAACCGATCCGGATCAGCCGGAATTTCACCAGGCCGTCCAGGAGGTTCTCGAAACCCTGGAACCGACGGTCAAGCGTCACCCCGAGTACGTAAAGGCCAAGATCTATGAGCGCATCGTGGAACCGGAGCGATCGGTGATCTTCCGGGTTCCCTGGGTGGACGACAAGGGCAATGTCCAGGTCAATCGCGGATTCCGAGTGCAATTCAACAACGCCATCGGACCGTTCAAAGGGGGTCTGCGTTTTCACCCCTCGGTAAATCTGGGCATCATGAAATTCCTCGGTTTCGAGCAGACCTTTAAGAACTCCCTGACGACCCTTCCCATGGGCGGGGCCAAGGGTGGTTCGGATTTCGATCCCAAGGGAAAATCGGACGGGGAGGTCATGAAATTCTGTCAGGCCTTCATGAGAGAGCTTTACCGTTACATCGGTGCGGAGGTTGACGTGCCCGCCGGCGATATCGGCGTCGGGGCGAGGGAAATCGGCTATCTCTACGGATATTACAAGAAGATTCGCAACGAGCACACGGGTGTTCTGACAGGCAAAGCCCTCGAATACGGCGGAAGCCTCATCCGTCCCGAGGCCACCGGTTACGGAACGACCTATTTCGCCGCCGAGATGCTTGCCACGCGCAATCTCGACTTCAAAAACAAGATCGTCGCCGTCAGCGGTTCCGGCAATGTCGCCCAGTATGCCGTCGAAAAGGTCACCGAGATGGGTGGCAGGGTTATCACCCTTTGCGATTCGTCGGCTACGATCGTCGATGAGAAAGGCATCGACAAGAAGAAATGCGAATTTGTCATGGAACTGAAAAACATCAAGCGGGGCCGGATCAAGGAGTATGCGGACAAATACAAATGCGTCTGCGTGGAGGGTCTGAATGTTTGGGACGTGATTCGCGAACAGGGCATCAAGGTGGATATCGCCCTTCCCTGCGCCACGCAGAATGAGATCGACGGCCGGAATGCGCAGGCCCTGGTCAAAAACGGATGCATCTGCGTCGCGGAAGGCGCCAATATGCCCTCGACCCCGGAGGCCATCGAGGTGTTCCAGGAGAAGAAGATTCTCTACGGACCCGGAAAGGCGGCCAATGCCGGCGGCGTGTCCACCTCCGGCCTGGAGATGAGCCAGAACAGTCTCAAGCTTTCCTGGACCCGCGAAGAAGTGGACAACCGGCTCCTGATCATCATGAAGAGCATCCACAAGGCCTGCCTGGATACGGCCGAGGCCTACGACCGGAAAGGGGATTACGTCACGGGCGCAAATATCGCCGGGTTCACGAAGGTGGCCCGCGCCATGCTGGCTTACGGCGTCGTCTGAGACGGGCTTCTGTCAGGGGGGACTCTGCAAGGG
>JAFGIO010000265.1 GCA_016929555.1 Deltaproteobacteria bacterium
CAGCAGGGCGGGATCGAGAATCTCCGGCCGGTTGGTGGCGGCCATGAGGATCACGCCGACTGTGGGATCGAAGCCGTCCATTTCCACCAGAAGCTGGTTCAGCGTCTGCTCCCGTTCGTCGTGGCCTCCCATGCCGCTGAAACCCCGCGCCTTGCCGAGGGCGTCGAGTTCGTCGATGAAGATGATGCAGGGCGCTTTCTGTTTTGCCTGCACGAAGAGGTCCCTGACGCGCGCCGCTCCAAGGCCCACAAACATCTCCACGAATTCCGATCCGCTCAGGCTGAAAAAGGGCACCCCGCTTTCCCCGGCCACCGCCTTTGCCAGAAGGGTTTTTCCGGTGCCGGGAGGGCCCACCAGAAGCACCCCTTTGGGCATCTTTCCGCCAAGGGTCGTGAACCGTCCGGGTTCTTTGAGGAACTCCACCACTTCCACCAGCTCCTGTTTGGCTTCGTCCACCCCGGCCACATCCTCAAAGGTCACATTCAGGTCTTCCTGCATGTAGATCTTGGCCTTGTTCTTCCCCAGCGTCATGAAACCGGGCTGCTGTCCGGCCATCCGCCGTATGAAAAAGGCCCATATCCCGATAAACAGAAGGACCGGCACGACCCATGACAGAAGATCCCGTAAAAAGGTGGACTCGATCTCCCCCTTGAACGTCACGTTGTACTGATCCAGAAGTGTTGATGTTTCAGAATCGACCCGGACGGTACGAAAGTTTTTTCCGCTCTTGTCCAGCAGGCCTTCACCTTTGAGGCTGCCCTCTATCTGGTTTGCCGTGATGGCCACTTCGGCAACCCGGTTGCTCTTGAGCAGATCGAGAAACTGACTGTAGGGGATGACCTGGACGGCGTACATGGACGCGATATAGTTGTGGATGAGCAGCACCACCCACATCCCCAGCAGGACATACCAGATCGAAAATTTATGATGTTTTTCCATGGCACCCTCTTTCTTTTGAAATCAGGTGTTAAGGTACAACGCTTTTCGGTTTTGTCAATTGCTGTGAGGCGGCCTTTTTACCTTTTTCAGCGGACGGACTCTTCGACGACGGCAATCTCTTCCGGGGTCAGGCCATAGAGTTCGTAGACCAGCGCGTCGATCTGCCGGTCTGTGGCCTCGATCCGGCGCCGGATCAGGTTCTGCTCGTGATCGGTCGTGGCCGCCGGCAGTTCCTTGTGCAGGGCGAGCATCTGGTCGACAAGCGACACCATCCGGTCATGGCGGGCCCTGTCGGCGGGATCGTCGAAGTCGATGGTACGGATGGGGATCTTCACGACATCCTGTGTAAACCAGCGGAGTCTGCCTCCCCTATCAGCGTCGCCAAGAACGGATGCAATTCTCTTGAAATAGAAATAAATGAGCTTAGCATTTAAAACACCTAACAGATATAAGCTGTTGGAATCAATTACATAAACTGTATTTCCAAAATATGTGCCTGTTGCATCCAAACTGAAACGACTTTCTTTTGCTATATCGGGATATACGATTTTAGGTCTCTCAAATACTTCAAAATAATCTACAGTGTCTTGAATTTCATACCATTCATAAGAGCCTGGTTTTCTTCCCCTCCACTTATCACCTTTCCATCCTTTAGGCTTAGGTGTTAGATGATCTTTGAAACCTTCAAGGTGTTTCTTTATCGCGGGAAACTCACCAATTTTTAAGCCTCTACGGGTGAAAATTAAGTGGCGGTTTTTTGTGTCAACAGAATATTTTCTTACATTATCTCCAACAGCAAATGGTTTGATTAGTTCAGCGGATTTTTCATCTTCAGCAATGAGTGTTTCTCTTGTGTTGCTATCAATAACGAAGGCGTCATTCAGACCTGTAATAATCCCTCTATATACTTTACCCTGAATGTAGTCGCCGAGGGGGAGTCCCTTACCTCGCATTTTTTCAAATACCGCCAGTTCGTCTCCGTGGGCGAGCGTCCAATTATCACCCTGCAAGGCCGCTTCATCGAGCCGTGAGCCAACCTCCTCCGCTTCCTTTTCCAGCGACGGGAAATCAAGGCGCTTGATCGGGGCATAGACAAACCGCTGCTGCTCGGTTTTTCCGTTCCGGCTGAGAACGATGATGGGAAATGTTGCCGCATTCTGAAACACCGGCAGTTCGCCGAAGTCGATCAGTTGCAGGAGCGTTGCCCTGCGAGCAAGAAAATTGCGGATGCCTTTCCCATAATTGGAACGCACGAACTTGTTGGAGCAGATGATCCCGAAGAGCCCGTCAGGCTTGAGAAGTCCATGTGATTTTTCGATGAAATAGACGTACAGGTCTGCCGCACCAGCAAAAGCTTCATATATTTTCTGTGCGTAATTTTTGAAGTTCTGACCCAGTATCTCCTGCCGGACATACGGCGGATTCCCGATCACCGCGTCGAATCCCCCTGCCTTCATGATCTCCGGGAACTCCGCCTGCCAGTCGAAGGGGTTGACCCGCCGCACCTCCTCCTCGTCGGGGAGTAGTTGCCCGTCGAAGAAATCCGGCCCGATGAGGGAGTTGCCGCATTTGATGTTGCCGCCGAGGTCGGGGAGGGCCCGTTCGCGCCAGAGCATCAGTTGCTTATTCAGCGTATCCTGATTTTCGTCCTCGAGGACCCGCAGGAGAAGGGAAAGCTTCGTCACCTCCACGGCCTGCTGGTCGATATCGACGCCGTAGATGTTGTTCAGAAGGATGCGTTTCTTTTCGGCGGTGGTGAGGAGCCAGTCGCCCCCCTGTCCCTGAAAGACGGCGCCCGGATCGCTCTTCCTCTTTCGTGCGCCTTTGGGGGGCGGAACGGTGGGGAGTGCGCCGGTGCGTTCCATCTCTCTTTTATACCAGTCGAGATGCCAGTCCAGAAGGCAACGATACGCCCCCAAAAGGAAGGAGCCGGAGCCTGCACGCCGGGTCCAGTATCCTGACGGCGGCGGCCTCCTTCGGCGTCTTTCCTTGGAGGAGCCTGCCCACGGTGTTCTGCACGATGTAGGTAACGATATATTCCGGGGTGTAATAGACGCCCCCGGCCTTGCGAACCTCCGGCTTTTCCTCGATCTTCGCCTGATGCCCCGCGGTGAGGCGGATGGTCTTCCCGAGAAACTGCTCGTAGGCGTTCCCCAGCACCTCCACGGGGAGGAGGCTGAATTCATAGGGGCATTTCGGGTAGTACAGGTTCCTGATAATGTCCTTCACAACCCGGTCGTCGAGATTCAGGCCGGGGGTGAGCACATCCGGGGACGAGGCGTCCCCCCGCTGCCGTGTAAAATGGAACAGGCCGGAGTTGTACCGGTCGTCGGCCTTCCGGTAGATTTCCACCAGGCGGGGGTAAATCCCCGCGCCGTTGACGAGAGCTTCCAACTGCCCGTAGTTTTCGATGCCGCGATCCTCGCACATGCGCAGGAAGATGAGCCGGTCGATGGTCATCTGGACCGCGAAGTTGAGTTCCCGCACGGTCAGGCTCGGGTTGCGCAGGGCGAAGTTCTGGGCCAGGGCGAGGCGCCACCGGTCGAGATCGGCGAGAAAGTCACGGTCGATTTCCGCCGTTCCCCGTTTCCCTTTTGTTTCTTTGACATACCGGTCGAAGGACCCGCGCAGGATCGATTCGCGGTGGAACACGGAACTGATCTCGTCCCATTTTTCGGCATAGTCGCGGAAGGAGATGCACAGGATGCGGTCGGCGGAGGGCTTGTCCGTGATCGACGGTTTGGTGCGGCAGTTGTAGACGATGAATTCCTCGAAATCGGTGAGGATAGAGATGGGGAGGCGGGCGCTGTAGGCGTACCGGCGAAGCTGAAAGGCCGCGGCGGGATCGGTCTTGAGGTTCACGGAGGGTTTTTTCGTCTCCACGAAGAACTTCCGCGTTCCCCCGATGCGGAAGGAATAGTCGGGGGCCTTGGTGGCGCCGCCGAC
>JAFGIO010000062.1 GCA_016929555.1 Deltaproteobacteria bacterium
AAGGTGGAAGACAGGACAAACCGCAGACCCCAGATGGCCGATCTCAGGGAATCCGGCGCCATAGAGCAGGATGCAGACCTCATCGCCTTTATATACAGGGATGAGGTCTACAACAAGGAAAGCAACGAAAAAGGCATAGCGGAAATCATCATCGGCAAGCAGCGCAACGGCCCCATTGGAACCATCAAGCTTGCCTTTCTCGAAAAATACACCTGTTTTGAAAACCTCGCCCGGGTCGAGGATAGTGTTCACTGAACCTCTATCAGATCCGATTCCTTGGAAAGATAAGGGATGGCCGGTCTGAGTTTTCTTAACGCCTGCCTCTCGATCTGTCTCACCCTCTCTCTGGTAATGTGGAATCTCTCCCCGATCTCCTGAAGGGTTTTGGGGTGGTCCGACATGACGCGGTTGCGGATGATGTAAAGTTCTCTTTCGTTTAGATTTGCCAGGGCGCCCGCTATGTTTCGCTGAACCAGCTCCATCTCTTCCTTTCTGATGAGGGCCTTTTCCTGATCTTCTCCCTGGTCTACGAGGTAATCGATGTGCGTTTCCTCCCCATCTTCACTGACATAAGCATCCAGCGACAGGTCGCGGTTTCTCATGCGAACGTCCATTTCCTCAACCTCGATCTCCTTCACATTGAGCGAATCGGCGATCTCTGCAAATTCAGGTCTCTTTTCCGAAAGAGCCTCGAGCTTCTTCTTTGCCTGTGAGAGGGTGAAGAAAAGCTTCCTCTGTGCCTGGGTCGTACCGATCTTTACGAGACTCCAGGATCGGATAATATAGTTCTGCATGTATGCCCGAATCCACCATACGGCGTAGGATATAAGTCGATAACCCTTGTAAGGATCGAACTTCTTGACGGCATGCATGAGGCCGATGTTCCCCTCCTGGATGAGATCGACGAACTTGGCCCCGTAATTCCTGTATTCATGGGCGATCTTGACGACGAAGCGCAGATTCGAGACGACCAGCTTCTCCGCAGCCTCCATATCGTTGTGTTGTTTCAGACGGACAGCCAGCCGAAACTCTTCTTCGGCAGTCAGGATCGAATAACGGTTGATCTCGGCAATGTATCTCTCAAGGCTGCCTGTTGTAGAGGGAAGCTCCAAGGTTTATATCTCCGTTTCGCTAACAAATTCAGGATGTTGGCAAGTATCATGATTCACCTTATTAGTCAAGTCTTTTCAGGACGCGTCTTGGGGGGACAGGCTGATCATCTTGACAGAAATCTGAAACGTGCTTAATTTATTGAAAATTTACAACACTTCATGTGGTGAAATGATGAATAAAATCAATAAACTGATCCTTGATTTCGCCTGTATGATGGCCGATGAGATCCATGCGAGGGCCGTTCTTCTTTACGTGGATGTGAGTTTTGAGCCCCCCGTCGGCAGGTGTGATTCATCATGTTTCGATATGGTTTTTGTAACAAAAGGCGATGCTGAACTACCGGATCATTTCAAAGAGGCGGGCACTGTCTTGAACATCCCCGATGTAAACCTTACGAGAGTCGGTCAGATCAAGATAGCCGTTACGAAGGGAATCGCGCTGGGCCTTTTTAAAAAAGGCGACAAGCTCGTTTGCCTCACAGGCATTCCGAGATTCGGTTACCTGGACAGTGTCTTCATCATCGATGTAGGCAAGGAGTTTGAAATTCTCACCTCCGAGTCCATTACGGATATCACGGAGGGAGTCTATCCGGAAGTGTTCGGAGCCGTTCTGAATCTCGCCCTTGAACTGGCGGCTCAGGGAAGAGAGGGACGGAAAGTGGGAACGATCTTCATTTTGGGAGACGTCGATAAGGTTTTGCAGCTTTCCCGACAGATGATCATCAACCCCTTTGCAGGATACAGTGAAGAGGAACGCAACATTCTCAATCCGGAACTGAAGGAGACGATCAAAGAATTTTCCGCCATCGACGGCGCCTTCGTCATCAAAGAAAACGGTGCTCTCGTCACGGCGGGCAGGCACCTCAATGCAGCGCTGGAGGGGAAGGATTTTCCCCAGGGATTGGGGAGCCGTCATATCGCAGCGGCCGGTATGACAAGCGTTACGCATGCCATCGCCATTGTTTTGTCGGAATCTACCGGAAGTGTCAGTATTTTTAAAAACGGAAAGCGTTTCGTGAGCATTGAAAAGCCCATCGAATAGATCGGAGGAACATGAGATTCGATAAATTTACCTTAAAAGTTCAAGAGGCCTTGCAGGAGGCCCAGAACATAGCCGGTACTTACGGCCATCAGGCCCTCGATGCTGGACATCTGCTGGTTGCCTTCCTGAGACAACCGGAGGGGATCGTCGGCTCCATCCTGAAAAAATTGGGTGCCGATCCCGTCAGGATCGAAGAAGAACTCGTTAAGGCCTTGGAAAAGCTGCCAAGGGTAGGAGGCGCTGGTCAGGTCTATATAACACCTGCCTTGAACCGGGTCCTTGACAAAGCCCTGGCCGAGGCTGCACGGCTGACCGATGAATATGTCAGCGCCGAACACGTACTGGTCGCCCTTTCCGACGAAAAGGAGGGGCAGGCCGCACAGATCCTCCGTGAAGCGGGGGTTACGAAAGACAGGATCTTCGAAGCACTGGTTGAAATCAGGGGCAGCCAGAGGATTACCGATCCGAACCCGGAAGACAAATACCAGGCCCTGAAACGTTACGCCCGGGATTTCAATGATATGGCCCGCAAAGGTGCTTTTGATCCCGTCATAGGCCGCGACGAGGAGATCCGAAGGATCATGCAGGTTTTATCCCGAAGGACGAAAAACAATCCCGTCCTGATCGGTGAACCCGGCGTGGGCAAGACAGCCATCGTGGAGGGACTCGCCCAGCGCATCATCAACGGCGACGTGCCTGAAAACCTTAAGCAAAAAAGGGTAGTGGGTCTCGATATCGGCGCCCTCGTGGCGGGTGCAAAGTATCGGGGTGAATTCGAAGACCGGCTGAAGGCGGTGCTGAAAGAAGTGACGGGCGCCCAGGGGGAAATCATTTTATTCATCGATGAGATCCATACCGTTGTTGGGGCCGGTGCGGCCGAGGGATCCGTCGACGCCTCCAACATGCTCAAACCGGCCCTGGCCCGTGGAGAGCTTCGCTGCGTCGGGGCGACGACTTTGAACGAATACCGGAAGCATATCGAGAAAGACCCTGCCCTGGAAAGGCGGTTCCAACCCATCATCGTGAGGGAGCCAACGGTGGAAGACACCATTGCCATTCTCAGGGGTTTGAAGGAACGCTACGAGGTCCATCACGGCGTCAGGATCAAGGATTCCGCAATCATCGCCGCCGCCACACTGTCCAATCGGTATATCAGCGACCGGTTTCTTCCGGACAAGGCCGTCGATCTCATCGACGAGGCGGCCTCGCGCCTGCGGATCGAACTGGATAGCCTTCCCGCGGAAATCGACGCCATCGACAGAAGGATCATTCAGTTGGAAATCGAGCGCCAATCTTTGAAGAATGAATCGGATGCCACTTCCCTGGACCGTCGGGAGAAGATCGACCGGGAGCTGGCTGAGCTGAAGGAATCCATGGATCGGATGAAGCTTCACTGGTCTCAGGAAAAGGAAATTATAAAACAGATCCAGGTCTTAAAGAGCAGCATCGAAAACCTGAAGAATGAGGAGCAAAACGCCCAGCGCAACGGCGATCTTGCCCGTGCAGCGGAGATCCGCTATGGAAAGCTGGTCGAACTTGGCAGGGAAATGGAGCAACAACAGACGAGGCTGTCGGAAACCCAGAAAGAACATATGATGTTGAAGGAAGCGGTCGACGATGAGGATGTGGCCGAAGTCGTTGCGCACTGGACCGGTATTCCCATCGCGAGAATGATGGAAAGCGACATCCAGAAACTGATCCATATGGAGGAAAGGCTAAAACAGCGGGTCATCGGCCAGGATGCCGGAATCGCAGCGGTTTCCAAAGCCCTCAGAAGGGCTCGCTCGGGTTTGCAGGATCCCAACCGTCCCATCGGTTCCTTCATCTTCCTTGGGCCGACAGGGGTCGGGAAAACGGAACTGGCCCGGGCCTTGGCTGAGTTCATGTTCGACAATGAACAGGCCATGATCCGAATCGACATGTCCGAGTTCATGGAGAAGCATTCCGTGGCCAGACTGATCGGCGCCCCTCCCGGTTACGTGGGATACGACGAGGGCGGTTATCTCACCGAGGCCGTCAGAAGGAGACCTTACTCGGTTCTGCTGTTCGATGAAATCGAGAAGGCCCATCCCGATGTGTTCAACATCCTTCTGCAGATTCTGGACGATGGCAGGCTGACGGACGGCCATGGCAAGACCGTCGATTTCAAGAACGTGATCGCCATCATGACATCGAACATCGGCGGAATGTGGATGCAGGATCTGACGATTTCCGAAGAAGAGAGACGGGAAAGGACACTGGAGGCGTTGCGGGCAACCTTCAAGCCGGAATTTCTGAACAGAATAGATGATATCATCACCTTCAGGGCACTGACTATCGGGGACATCGATCAGATCGTCAACATTCAGATGGAACTGATCGGCAAGAGGCTCGCCGAGCGCAAGCTGACGCTTACATTGACAGAGGAGGCAAAAAAATATATAGCGGAGGCAGGTTTCAGCCCTGTTTACGGTGCAAGGCCTCTGAAACGGGCACTGCAGCAGCTCGTTCTGGACAGTTTGGCCATGAAGCTTCTGGAAGGAGATTTTGTTGAGGGAGATCACATCATCGTCGATGTCTCCGCCGGCGGTGAAATATCCTTCCGCAAGGATGAACCAACTGGAACGAATAAAGCAATGAGATAAGCGGAGACAGCGACGATCCCGCTGGTCTCCGGCCGGACCTCTGCATATAAGAGTAAAGAAGGAGAAGATTGATGAACACGCTAAAAACGGCTTTGCTGTTGGGTGCCCTTACGGGCCTATTTCTGTTGATCGGCGGATGGATTGGTGGCAGAGGAGGAGTTCTAGTGGCCTTCATCCTGGCCACGGTGATGAATCTTGGCAGCTACTGGTTTTCGGATAAATTGATCCTGAGGATGTACCATGCCCAGGCAGTCTCCGAGAGCGAGGCTCCGGAACTCTATCAGCTCGTGAAGAACCTGGCCATGAAGGCTTCTTTGCCGATGCCCAGGGTCTACATCATCCCCGATGAGACGCCGAATGCCTTTGCCACGGGCCGCAACGAAAGCCACGCCGTCGTTGCCGTCACCTCAGGGATTCTGAGGATCCTGAACAGGGATGAGTTGGAAGGCGTTATCGGCCACGAGTTAACCCACATCAAGAACCGGGACATGCTCATCGGTTCCATCGCGGCGACCATTGCCGGCGCTATCGCCATGCTTGCAAACATGGCTCAGTGGGCGGCCATCTTCGGAGGTTTCAGCCGGGATGATGGCGATGAGGGAGGAGGGGGAATCATCGGGCTCATCCTGATGGCTGTCCTGGCCCCGCTCGCTGCAAGCATTATCCAGATGGCGATCTCGCGTTCCCGCGAATTCCTCGCCGACGAGGGCGGCGCCAGGGTTTCGGGCAAGCCTTACGGTTTGGCCGCAGCGCTCGAGAAGCTGTCGCGAGCATCCCAGGTCGTTCCCATGGAGGCCAACCCCTCAACGGCCCATATGTTCACCGTCAATCCGCTGACGGGTGGATCCTTCATGAAATTATTCAGCACCCACCCTCCGATCGAGGAACGCATCGCAAGGCTGAGAAAAATGAACCCCTACTGAAACACAGTGACGGCGTGGCCGTTCGTCACAGGTAACAACTCCCCCGATCTCCCCTTCAAAAGGAGAGCGGGGGGAGGCATCACTGAACCGGCCGCCCTGAAAAAGGACAATCGGATTTTCAAAAAGCAAGACCATCAATCAGGAGGTCGAAATGGAGGAAGAAACGAAAGGGAAGGGATTTGTCGTAAGGGACAGACGACTCTTCGATGAATCCGGGGATGTCCGCAAGGGTGAACCGACACCCGCCCAGGATAAGGCGCCGGACACCGGGGATGAGAAAAAGAAGCAAGAGGCGGAGGAACCGGAGAAGAAGATGGCCGATGAATCCCTGCCCGAAATAGATTTTTCCGGCTTCATCCTTTCCCTGAGCACATCGGCCCTGTATCACTTCGGCGACTTTCCGGATCCGGAAACGAAACGTTCGGAAAAGAATCTGCCCGCCGCCAAACAGATCACCGACATCCTGGGCATGCTCAAGACGAAAACGGAGGGAAACCTCGACGAAAGGGAAAAGTCGCTTCTGGAGGGCCTGCTCTACGACCTGAGGATGAGATATGTTCGTGAAAAGGCCGGTAAATGATCGAAAGGCTGTCACCGGCTAAGGTCAACCTCTATCTGCGTGTCCTGGGAAAACGAACAGACGGTTATCACAACATCGCAACTCTCATGCAAAAGATCAGCCTCTATGATGAGCTGATCTTCAGACCCATCAAGCAGGGCATCGTCATCAAGTGTCCCGACTCGGCGCTGCCCGAAGACGAAAACAACATCGTCTATCGGGCCGCCCGTTCCCTCCTCTCTCTGTCGTCTTTCCAAGGGGGAATCGAAATCACCCTAAAAAAAAACATTCCTCTGGCCGCCGGGCTGGGAGGCGGGAGTTCCGACGCCGCCACAACCCTGATGGCCCTGAACGACCTGTTTCATCTCGGTCTCACGAGGGACCGCCTGATCCAGATAGGGGCGACGCTGGGTGCCGATGTCCCCTTCTTCATTTTCGGGCAGCGGGCCTGGGCCTTCGGCATCGGCGACAAGCTGCTTCCCGCCCCGGAAAATCTTCCCAAAATGTGGTTTGTCCTGATAAATCCCCGTTTTGGTGTCTCAACGAAAAAGGTCTATGAAGGTCTCAATTTCGGATTGACAAAAGGATTAATTAATTATAGCATCCCCCGATTTTGCACGGTCAATGATCTGGCTGTGGGACTTCATAACGATCTGGAGAAGGTGACCTTGAAGGATCATCCCAAGCTCTCCGAACTCAAGGAGCTTCTGATGGGGCATGGAGCCAAGGGGGCACTGATGACGGGAAGCGGTCCCACGGTCTTCGGCCTTTTTGCAGAAGAGGATGCGGCGGTCGCAGCGGAGGATTCTTTAAAAAAAACAGAAGCGTGGTCAGTATTTCGGGCGCATTCCCTCTAAGGTACATTTTCTTGCTCTGCCGTTCCCACCCGGTCATACATTTGCGACCCTTGATGCATGGAGATCGACAATGGGGCGTCGTCAAGCGGTAAGACACAAGATTTTGGTTCTTGCATACGGAGGTTCGAATCCTCCCGCCCCAGCCATTACAATCCCGCATGTTTAGGCAGAAAGGATTCCAATGCTCGAGAGAATAAGAATTTTTTCCGGAAATGCCAATAGGGAGCTTGCTGAAAAGATCTGTGAAAAACTGGGGGTTGCTCTAGGGAAAGCCAATGTCACGACGTTCAGCGACGGCGAAACGCGGGTGGAAATCAACGAAAACGTCAGGGGCATGGATGTTTTCATCATTCAATCGACCTGCACGCCTGTCAACAACACTTGTATGGAGCTTCTGATCATGATCGATGCCATGAAAAGGGCTTCAGCGGATCGCATCACGGCCGTCATCCCCTACTACGGCTATGCGAGGCAGGACAGGAAGGTGGCCCCCAGGGCACCGATCTCGGCCAAGCTCGTGGCTGATTTGCTCACCGCGGCGGGGGCCAACCGCATCCTTTCCCTGGATCTCCATGCCGGTCAGATCCAGGGTTTCTTCAATATTCCCGTCGACAATCTCTTTGCCACGCCCGTTCTTTTGGAATATATCAAGAGCCATTACCAAGGCGAAATTACCATCGTCTCTCCCGATACGGGAGGCGTCGAGCGTGCACGGGCCTTTGCGACAAGATTAGGGGCAAGCCTCGCCATCATTGACAAGAGAAGGGAGGGTCCGAACGAAGCTCACGTCATGAACATCATCGGCCACGTTCGCGGCCGCAGGGTCATCATCCTTGACGACATGATTGACACAGCGGGAACGGTTGTCCAGGCGGCGAAAGCCTTGGCGGATGAGGGTGCCCTCGAAATTTCCGTTTGCTCGACCCATGCGGTACTGTCAGGGCCGGCTATCGAAAGGATCGAGAGTTCCAATATCAAGGAGATCATCGTCACAGATACCATCCCATTGAGAAACAATGCCACAGCCTGTAAGCGCATCAAGGTGCTGTCCGTTGCCGGCTTACTCAGCGAGGCCGTCAGGAGGATATATTATGACGATTCCGTCAGTTCACTTTTCATATAGGAGGAGCTAATGGAAATTAGCGAATTGAAGGCCAGCGTCCGTCAGGAATATGGAAAGGGACCGGCCAGGAGATTAAGAAGCCGGGGACTGATGCCCGCCGTATTCTACACCCCCCGGGCAGAATCGATCCCTCTGGCTATCCATACCCTCGATCTGAAGAATCTTCTCAAAAGAAGGGAAGAGAATGTCTTCATCAAGCTGATCATTGCCGACAACGAAAAATCCTTCGACAAGATCACTCAGATAAAAGACGTTCAGGTAGAGCCGGTCAGCGGAAACTTCTTACACGCCGATTTTTACGAGATCTCCATGGACCAGAAGCTTCACTTTGATCTCCCTGTCCATTTCACAGGTACATCCATAGGCGTTTCCGATGAGGGCGGAGAACTGCTCCATCTTAAACGGGAGATCAAGGTCTTGTGCCTGCCTATGAAGCTGCCCGAATATGTCGAGCTCGACGTCAGCGCCCTTCACGTCGGCGAATCGATCAAGGTGGATGATTTGCAGCTTGGCGAGGATATTACGGTTCTCGATCACGGAGATACGGCCATCGCCACAGTGATCGCATCGAGGGTAGCGCCCGAACTCAAGGAAGAAGAAGAGAAAGAGGAGGAAGCACAGGCCCAGGCCGCCCCCGAGATCATTAAACAGAAAACCCCTGAGAAGGAAGCAGAATAATAGGGATAAAGACGGATACATGAAAGGTGTGGAAACCGATTGGTTGAAACCGACCCAAAGGGGAGATAAATCC
>JAFGIO010000266.1 GCA_016929555.1 Deltaproteobacteria bacterium
ATCGATACCTGTTCCTGTGGGACCAGCCTAAAACGAAGGAAGACCTCATCAGGCGAAGGGACGTCTACATCACCTGTATGCGCTGGGGTGCCGCCATGAGCGGCATGGGACCCGATGCCTTGGCCGCATCCGGCGTTACCGCTGCGAGGATGGATAAAGCGCTGGGCACCCACTATACCGATGCCGTCGAGGATTACAGAAGGCATCTGAGGAAAAACGACCCGGCGATCACCGGGGCCATCACCGACGTAAAGGGCAACAGAAGCCTGCGGCCCTCGGCCCAGGAGCAGCACAAGGATTTCTACGTCAGGGTGGTGGACCGGCAGAAGGACGGGATCGTTGTCCAGGGGGCAAAGATCCATATCAGCGCCACCCCCACCTGCAACGAACTGATCGTTTCCCCGTCCCGCGCCCATCGCGAGGAAGACAAGGACTACGCCGTGGTTTTCGCAACCCCTGTCAATGCCCCGGGCATCAAACTGATCACGACGCCGCCGTACGTCCATGAAACGGAGGATGAGGAGGCGCTTTGGAACTGGCCGCTGTCCGGACGCTACAAGGGTGTCAG
The DNA here is from genome assembly GCA_016929555.1 of Deltaproteobacteria bacterium. Taxonomy (GTDB): domain Bacteria; phylum Desulfobacterota; class Syntrophia; order Syntrophales; family JAFGIO01; genus JAFGIO01. Next base: position 569 of record JAFGIO010000266.1, read on the forward strand.
CGAGTGTCTGATCGTTTTCGACAATGTCTTCGTTCCCTGGAACCGGGTCTTTATGTGCGGGGAGTGGCAGTTTTCGAGGGATCAGGCCTGGATGTTCGGCGTCTTTCACCGTCTCTTCGGCACCTGCCATAAAGTCATATCCACGGAAGAGGCGGCCGGCGCGGCGGCGCTGATGGCCGAATACAACGGCCTCGACCGCTATCCCCACATCCAGGAAAAATTGGCCTGGCTCGCCATGCACGCCCAGCTCCTGGATGCCATGTCCAGGGCCGGCTGCGAAAATCCCGATATCTTCCCAGACATCGGTTTGGCTACGCCCGGGCAGATGTACACCAATATCGCCAAGTACATTTTCGCGAATGACCAGCATGAACAATCGAAGATGCTCGCGGACATAGCCGGCGGACTTGCGACGACCGTCTTCTCCTACCGGGATTGGAAGAATCCCGAGATCAAGCCCTATATCGACAAGTATCTTGCCGGCAGGGAAGGCATACCGACGGAGCACCGTCTCAAAGCCTTCCGGTTGGTCAAGGATTTGATAGGGCACGGCATGGACGGCGCGTGGATTCACACGGAGGGGTCGCTCGCCGCGCAGAAAATGGCCATATACGCCAATGCCCCCTGGGAGAAGTATAAGGCCATCGCGAAGCGGTGTGCCCATATCCCCGGGTGGGAGCAGCATCCCGATTTGAAGGAACTTCCGCCCCATCCGATCGAGTGGGTGATTTAAGGTTTTCCTGCTGGCGTGAGGTTCCCTATCCCAATAGAGGGAGAAGGCGCTCAATGCTCGAAACGAGAATAACGAGGATGCTGGGCATCAGCTACCCCATCGTCATGGGCGGGATGATGTTCGCTGGCACGGCGGAATTGGCCGCGGCGGTCTCTGATGCCGGGGGGCTGGGTGTGATTGCGGCCGGCAACTACCCTTCTCCCGGTGAGCTGAAGGCCGCGATCGGCAAATTGAGAAACCTGACCGACAGGCCCTTCGGGGTCAACGTGACCTTGATGCCCAGCTTCAGGCCTCTGGATCGGGGTGCGCTGGTGGACACGGCCGTCGCGGAAGGCGCTGCCGCCATAGAACTCGCGGGGCCCGACACGGTCGAGTTCTACGGGCGCATCAAGGCGGCAGGAACTGCCAGGATCATTCACAAGTGCGCCTACGCACGGCACGCAAGGGCGGCGGAGCGGAAAGGGGCCGATGCCGTCGCCATCATCGGCTACGAGGCAGGGGGAGCGCCGCCGATGGATGAGGTGACCACGTTCATTCAAGTGCCTCAGGTGGCGGACGCCTTGGGCATTCCCGTATTGGCGGGCGGGGGAATCGGCGATGCGCGGGGTTTCGTGGCCGCCCTCGCCCTGGGGGCCGAGGGTGTGATCATGGGCACCCGTTTCCTGGCCTGCAAGGAGAGCCCTGTTCACCCGAGTATCAAGGAGGCCATTCGCAAGGCGGGCTCTTCGGATACGATGATCGTCAAGGCTTTGCTCGGCATCGGGGAAAGGGTGCTCAAAAACGAAATGTCGTATAAAGTTCGTTCATTGGAGGAACAGGGTGCGGGACTCGACGAATTGAAGGAGTACATCATAGGCGAGCGGGCCAGAAAATCCTGGAACGAGGGCGATCTCGAAGACGGTTTGCTGGCCATGGGACAGGTGATAGGACTGATCTCCGAAGTCAACAGCGTCAAGGAAGTCATCGACGCAATCGTTAGTGGAGCGGCGGAGATAGGGTCGCGGCTCTTCCCTCCTGCACCAAAGTAGGCGAGACACGCCTTCCCCGTCGAAAGCAAGAAGAAATTCATCGCGTCATTGGAAATCCATCGTTTTTGCTGAAAGCAGGGCAATCTCGAAACGACCCCCCTAAAGGGGCCTGGCAAAGGAGGTTCGACATGGCAGGTTCAGAGGCAAAGACCATAGAGTCTCCAATCGGCAGGCGGCAGGTGGACGCTGCGGGTGCGCCGGTCGGCGTCGTCCGGATGGAGGCGGAGAAATCTTACGCCGGCGTGGGTGTGCTTCTTCAGGAGTACATCAACGAAGGCAAGGCGGAGGTCTGGGAGGCGATCAGAAAGAAGATCGACTACACCTATGAAGGTCTCGATCGCGCCCTGGCACCTCTCGAGGGCGAAACCAATTTTGGAAAGGAGATAAAAGCTCGGCTCGCAAAGGGACAGAAGCTCCTCTTCAAACCCAACCTTGTCAATATCCAGAACATAGATCCTCAAACACACGGTCCGGACATGGGCAGCACGACCTGTACCGAGTGGCCCTTCGTTGCCGCGTTG
>JAFGIO010000267.1 GCA_016929555.1 Deltaproteobacteria bacterium
CCATGCTCGGGATCTATGGTAATCAACCCCGAGCATGGAGACCGAAACAAGAGATTTTTTCCGTATTACCTTATGTGCTGATGTGATGACCGAACCGCAGATGCTGCCCCTAAACAAGCATTAAGCGGTGCGGGGGAATATCGCGCACCGCCGGATGGTCCGAGTGGATTCCGGCTGCATGTTTCGCATAGGCCTTGTAGCGCTCCCAGTCGGCCACGGCGTACAGCATAATTTTTTGAGCCGCCATCGAGCCTTCCGCGTGAACGGTGATGTTGCCCGAAACGTGGTCGCACATCCTCTGCGCCAGCCTGAATGCCTTCATCCTGTCTTCCGCATCGCAGATATCGCCGGTCCCCAGGTATTTCAGCAGATACTCTCTCGTTGCCGGGTTTTTCAAGTCCGCCATCGCGGGGAGGGTCGAGACAAGTCCGCCGGCAATATCCTGAAGGTGCTGTTCCGCCGTATAGTAATTGCTGGCGAAGAAGAATTTCGCCACGTTCGAGTAGAGCGTATTCGGATAGGGCGTGCCCGATTCATCGTATTCGCAGTTCTCGACGGCCGCCTTGCCGAGCGCCTCCGTTCCCTCGGCATACATCACGAGCCATGCCAGTTTTTCTCTCACGTGCCCGACTTTCTCCAATCCATTATACTCCGCGAGCAGGGCAGCGAGGCCGACATGGATCTCCAGCTCCGCATACTTGTATGTGTCGGCGCTGAGCCGGTGATAGGTGGCGAAACTGTAGGGCATTTCGTGGGCATACTGCCACTCTCCCATCAGAAATACCCGATCCATGGGCACGAATACGTCGTCGAACACCACGATGGGATCCGACCTGCCGATCATCTTTACCCCTTTCGCGTTCGTGGGAGTCGCGAAGGCGATGGCGTAATCCCCGTCGCCGGGTGTCATGGCCCGGCAGGGAAGCACGACCAGCTCATGCGAGGTCGGTGCGAAGCTGATATGCGCCTTCGCGCCGCGGACGACGATGCCGTCGTTCCCCTTGCTGACCATCCTCACGTAGTAGTCCTGATGGCCCTTCTGTTGATGGGGGTGACTGGTTCTGTTTCCCTTCACGTCCGTCATCGCCACGGCTATGGCCGCATCGATGTCCATCAGGTATCGGCGGTACTTCGCCACCCTGTCCGAATACTCCGTTCCCATCTGACGGTCGATGCGCGAACAGGCGAGATGAAGCCCGTTGAGACCGTCGATGCCCGTGAATTTCGCGCCGCCCGGGCCTCCCGATACGTGCATCGTCGTCTGGATCACCTTTCGCCTTCTGATCAAATCCTCCTTGGTCTTGGGCGCTACGAAGGTAAAATGGACCCGTTCCCCGTCCGGCAATGCCTCCGTCAACAGTTCATGATACTTGGGGTCGAGCGCCATCTCATAATCCATGGCAGTATAGTCAAGAAGATCCTTTGCAATGGGATGCGTGGCAAAATCCTTGACGAGTTCCCCGCTGCAATAGAATTCCCTGCCGTCATCCTTGATGCTCTCCCGAAACTGTTCCGCTGTGATCAGTGCCATAAACCTTCCCCTTTCTTTTAAATGCAAAAAATGCTCGTTCGGCTACTTCACGGTTTCCATAACCGTCTCCAAACCGCCGATTTACTTTCATTGCCGGAAGCCTTCACGCCGATGCGTTGAAACCAAACCATCCCGCCGGGGAAAAACCGGTCCCATGAGTCTATGGCAACCTTGCCCTCGGTCGATCGATGCTGTCGAAGTCTCACTCGAAAAGGCCCATCAATTTCTTCAACCCCCTGACGGCCTTCGGGAGGACATCACCGATGCTTTCATAGAACCTCAGATGGGCCCTCCGATCGAGAGGGGTATCGCCCTCATTGATGATGACCAGCTTGGCGCCGGCGTGCAGCGCCTCCCAGGGCATGTCGGCCGCCGGGGTTACGACGAGACTCGATCCAACGACGACGAAAAGATCGCTCTTCCGGGAATGCTCGTAGGATAGAGAAAGATCCTTTTCAGGCAGAGACTGGCCGAAATCGACGACGCTTCTCGACAGGTGTCCGCCGCAACGGCATGTCTTCCATTCCTCCGTCTTGTCCGTGGTATTTCCGCACCGCACACAGCGCAGCTTCGCTACGTTTCCATGAAGCTCCGCCAGCAGCTCGGGCCTGATGCCGGATTTCAGATGCAGGTTGTCCACATTCTGGGAGATCAGGAATTTCATCTTTCCCAACTCCTGAAGCTCGACGATGGCAAGGTGGCCGGCATTGGGGTCCACGGAATCCCATTTCTTGATCGTCGGTTTTTCCGGAAGCCCCTTGTCGCGTCGCGTCCACAGTCCGTCGGGACCCCGAAAATCGGGCAGTCCCGAATCCGTGCTGATCCCCGCCCCCGTGAAAACGACCGGATAACGCGATTCGTAGAGCAATTGCGCCAGTGTTTGAATTCTCGCCTCCAGATCACTTTTCGCTTCCATATCCCACCCATCTGCAAGCTTCAAATTCGCCGTGCCTGGATTTTTTCATCCTTTCCGACGGTACGCCCATCTCTGAAGAGGTCCAAATCCCGCGCCCTCCGCCGAGCCGATTGCCCAAAAGGCCCGATGCATTATGTATCCTATATCTTTCGTTGTCAATTTTTCATTGACTCTAAAGGCCCGCGTTCCTATACTTCCGCCATCTCATGAACAACGAGACGACATCTCCGAACCGGCAAAGCAGATCCTACAAAGACGGGAGCGCCCATGCCTGCGGATGAGACAATGAAAACCGGGCCGCTTTCGGGGGTCAGGGTTCTGGACCTAACCTGGGCGACCGGCGGGCCTTACGGTACGCTGCTTCTGGCATTCCTCGGCGCAGAGGTCATCAAGATAGAGACCCCCCCCGACCACAAGGGGGTCAACACCCGCCAGATGCTCTTCCCCAATTTCAGCCACGGCGGCGAGGACGTGCATTTCCTGACCTACAACCGCTCGAAGAAGAGCGTCGTCATCGACCTTCGGAAGGAAGGCGGCAAGGCCGTCTTCTATGACCTCGTCAGGCAGTCGGACGTCGTATTCGACAACTTCCGGCCGGGCGTCACGAAGCGTCTCGGCATAGATTACACCGCCCTGCGCGGCATCAACCCGCGCATCATCTGCTGCTCCGTCTCCGGTTTCGGCTCGAGCGGCCCCGAAAGCCGCAAACCCGCCTTCGACACCATCATCGAAGCCGCCTCAGGCATGACCGCCCAGCTCCTGACCATGCTGCCCGATGGTGTCAGACCGCCCAGCTATCCGGGCACGAGCTGGGCCGATCACGTGGGGGGGCTTGCCGGCGCCTACGGCGTCGTATCCGCCCTCTACGAAAGAGAACGCACAGGCGAAGGCCGCGAGGTGGACATTGCGATGCAGGACATGCTCATCAGCATGCTGGGGTACATCACGACGGGTGAGGCGAACTTTCCCGACTGGAGAGACCCTTTGCCCAGGATGCTCTGGGGGTCCTTTGAGACAGGCGACCATCCCATTGTCCTGTGTGGTCACCGCGAAGGGATGTGGCGAAACCTGACGCGGGCCTTGGACCGGGAGCAATGGCAGGAAGACCCTCGCTTCGACAGCCACGAAAGAAGGATAGAAAACGGCGAAGAACTGACCGCCATGATCGAGGAGATCCTCAAGACGAAACCCTCCGCCGAATGGATTGACATCTTGAAAAGGCACGACGTTCCCTGCACCCCGATCCATACCGTCAGGGAGGTCATCGACGGTCCCCAGACCCGAATCCGAAACATGATGCCCGCCGTGACCCACAAGGGCAAAACGGTCAAGGCTCCCGGAAATCCCGTAAAGATATCAGGAGTTTTGGAAACCGTCCTGCCGCCTCCGGCCTTGGGAGAGCACACCCGGGAAATCCTAACGGAGGTTTTGAACTACTCTTCACAGAAAATCGCCGAGCTTTTACAGGATGGTTCCGTGGCCTGAAATATAGCCCCAACTTCTTCGAAAGGGATTTCACAGCCTGCCAGCATGCCGCGGACCAACTTCGCGGAAAACGGGAAAAGGCGCAACGGATCCGCAGGCACCTGCGTCCTCAGGATCTCAATCTTTCGAAGCCGGCCCATATCGGATGGTTCGAAACAGCGGAACCCATCATCGCCGTCATCGAGGACCGGATGGCATCGCTCGCCCCGACCGCTTGAGCAGGCCGCCGAAGACCGTCCCCGCGAGGACCCCCATCCCGTTCGTCACCATATCGCCGAAGGAGCCGTCGCGTCCCGGAACGTAAAGCTGCCCCATTTCAAGGGCGATTCCAAGGGGAACCATGCACAGAGACAACAGAAGAGCCTTCCCGGGGCTGCGATACCCGATGACGGGCAGGACGGCAAGCCAAAGATAGGCGAGAAAATGTATGATCTTGTCCACGTAGGGGACGTCCACCGGAACGGCGGCAAGAGGGGTCAAGGACCCGTAAACGACCACCGCAATCGAAATCAGCCAAACAATCATCACGGACCGGCTCACCGGCGGCATGATTGGATTTGATGATGGCGTTCTATCTGTTTTCACCGACTATCCCGTCCCTCTTCTTGCAGGAAGATGCCGTTAATCCTTTGCCGGCGGCGATCCGGCTTTTCTGGCGTCTATGTCGCCGGGATACATCATGGCGTCCTGGCCCCTTTCGCGGGTCCGGACACGGATCACCTCATCGACGGGACAGACGAAGATGATTCCGTCACCCGGTTCGCCCGTATAGGCCGACTTGAGGATGGCTTCAATCGCCTGCTCCAAATTGCGGTCACTCAAGACGATGTTGACCTGCATTTTGGGCAGCATGTTGACCTGATAGGTTCCGGCCCGGCCGACCAGTTGAATCCCCCCCTGACGGCCATGGCCCCGGACCTCGAATACATTCAATCCCACGATGCCGATCTCACTCAAGGCATCCTTGACGTCGTTGACCTTATCTTCACGAACGATGGCTTCGATCTTTTTCAGCATGTCAAAACCTCCTTAAGAATAGGATCGCTCCCCATGGGAACTGATATCCAGACCGACCTCCTCTTCCGCGGCGGATACACGGAGCCCGATGCTCACGTCCAGCATCTTGGCCAAAACAAAGGTCATGCCAAAGGAGAAGATGATGGTGACTGCCGCGGCCAGAGCCTGAATGCCTATCTGCCCGGGATTACCGAAAAACAGGCCGTTGGCGCCGTCGGCATTGACGGCTACGGTGGCAAACAGACCAAGGGCGATCATGCCCCAGGTGCTGGCCATGCCGTGGCAGGCGAACACATCAAGCGATTCATCCAGCCTGCGTCTGTCCCGAAAACGCATCGTATAATACGACAAGGGCGCAGCCACCGCACCGATAACCATGGAGGCCAGCGGCGTTACAAAACCCGAGGCCGGCGTTACGGCTGCCAGACCTACCACCATCCCCGTGGAGATCCCCAGGGTGCTGGGCCGACCGTCCAGCCAGGAGAGCAGCATCCAGACCAGACCGGCTGTCGCCGCCGAGGTGTTGGTGGTCAGCAAGGCATTCACGGCTACGCCGTTGGCGCCCAGGGCGCTGCCGGCGTTGAAACCGAACCAGCCCACCCAGAGCAATCCGGCCCCCAGGACCGTCAGGGGGATATTGTTCGGCTCCATGGGGGAATGGCCGTAGCCCTTGCGCGGCCCGATGACCAGTGCAAAAGCCAAAGCAGAAAAACCGGCGGCAATATGCACCACCGTCCCTCCGGCGAAATCCAAAACACCCATGCCTTTCAGCCATCCCCCCTGCCCCCAGACCCAATGGCACAAAGGATCATAGACTAACGTCGCCCAGAGCAGGCTGAACAGAAGGAAGCTCTTGAATTTTATCCTTTCCACGAAAGCGCCTGTAATCAATGCCGGCGTGATGACCGCGAACATCATCTGAAAGGCTGCGAAAAGTCCATGGGGAATGGTTTTGCTGTAGTCCGCATTTGGCAGACCATCAACCCCCTGAAAACCCGCAAAGTTCAGCCCCCCGATGATCCCGCCGATGTCCGGTCCGAAGGCGAGCGAATAACCATATAACATCCACTGGACTCCGATCAAGGCCATGAAGGTATAACTCAGGGTCAAAGTGGACAGAACGTTTTTCCGACGTACCATACCGCCATAAAAAAGCGCAAGAGCCGGCGTCATCAACAGGACCAGAGAACAGCACACCAGTATCCAGGCCGTGTCGCCCGTATTGATTTGATAGCCCATGAAATTGCCACCCCCTTGATGAATTGCGGACGGTTCTGCAATTATTCGGCCAGTATAAATCACGATTATTTACGTATATTTATATAAATATAGGGGGCGGAGGAACTGCACATAATTGTATAAATTCAGATTCAGGAGACATAATTGTTCAGAACAAGAAGCCTTCGGGCTTGATTTTTCCAGGTATCTGTGACAGACATGCAGCGTTTCTTTTCAAAACCGATCTTGCAGCTTTTTCCCGGGCCCATCGGGCGGGTTTGCCGACGTTGTTATCGGCCCCGATATCAAAGATGTCGATTCGACGGACAAGCCACGCTCGTGCCGCGAAGATGAATCGACGGTCGTTCCCTTTCAGGTGAATGCGTTGGAATCTTCAAGATGATCC
>JAFGIO010000268.1 GCA_016929555.1 Deltaproteobacteria bacterium
AAGCCCTTCGGCCGCGCCTGCGACGCCCCCCTGGAAACCTGCATCATGATCGGCCCCATGGCCGAGTACTACATCGAAAATAAGATGGGCCGGCGGATCAACCTGGAGGAAGCCCGGAAGATCCTGCGCGAAAGCCACGCCGCCGGGCTCGTGACGCAGACGCAGTCCGTCACGCGGCCCTTCATGATCTGCAACTGCTGCAAGTGCTGCTGCGGCTTTCTCGGAGCCATCCGGCGGACGCCCATCCCGGCGCACCTGGTCGTCTCCAATCACCGCTGCGTGCTGGATGCCGAGAAATGCACGGGCTGCGGCGTCTGCGTCGACGCCTGTCAGGTAACCGCCATCACGATGAACGACAACGGCCTGGCCGAGATCAACTACGACCGGTGCATCGGCTGCGGTCTCTGCGTGCCGACCTGCCCGACGGAGGCGCTGTTCCTTGAGCCGAAGCCGGCGGAACAGCACCACACGCCGAAACAAAGCCTGAGCGAGCAGGCGCTGAGCGGGGCGGAAAAGCGATTCGGGCGGAAGATCGATCCGAAAAACGTCGTGACGTACGGTTATTAAGCATCCGCTGCGGATCGAGGCGACTCGTCCCGGTGAGAACAGCTTTTCACTTTGCCTTTTCTGTTTCCAGGGCGCGCAGGTAGGAACGGTATTCGCCGGCCCGGGCGAGGGCCTTTGCCGCCCTGTCCACGGTGGGAAAGACGGGAACCCCCGTTTCCTGAAACTGCGCTCTCATCGCTATCGCCAGGCTCCCGTCGCGTATCTTCTGCAGGACGCTGACAATCGGTTTTCCCGTGCTTTTTATCAGGTCTGCCAGGCACTTCGCATGACCCCTGATCAAGCGTTCCGGATCCAGGGACAGGCGTTCGCATTGCCTGACGATGTACTCCACGTCCAGGACGTACAGCAGCGCGTCGATCTTCGGATCGCTTCCCACGAGAAGGCCGACGTTTCGTGTCGTGTGCGGATTGATGATCCAGGCGGTCAGGTCGACGGGATTGACCCGGAAAGTGCCCTCCTCGGGGACGAATTCGAGGATTTTGCGCTGGATCTCCTCCTCCAGAGGGGGTACGGACAGCCCCTGGGCGGTGCAGGCATCGGTCGTGGTCACACAGGTCCCCCCGCCGAAGGCAATGATGCCGAGATTGTCTCCCGCGGGCAGCGGCGGTTGCCTGAGCGTGGAAATCATGTCGACAAGCTCTTCCATGTTGTGCACCACGATCATCCCCATCTGTTTGGCGATGGATCGCCACATCGCATAGCTGCCCGCCATGGAGCCCGTGTGGCTCATGGCCGCCCGGGCGCCCGCCTCCGTGTAGCCCGACTTCCAAAGCACCAGGGGCTTTCTCTGCGTCATCCGCCCGGCGAGGGCGAAGAATTTTCCGTGTTCGCCTTCCTGAAGCCCCTCGAGGTAGATGCTGACGATCGCCGTTTCCGGATCCTTGCCGAGATATTCGAGAAAATCCGTCACCTTCAGATCGCAGGCGTTGCCCAGGGAAACCAGTTTGTTCACGCCGATCTTCCTGTCGGAGACGTGATCGATGAAACTCATCGCCAGCCCGCCGCTCTGCGAGATGAAGCTGACGTTTCCCCTGTCGAGGGGCTGCTCCGGTTCAAAGCCGAGTCTCGCCCCCGGATGGTATACGCCCATGCAGTTCGGTCCGATGATGCGGATCTTGCCCCTTGCCGTGCTGACGACCGCCTCCTGGAGTGCGACGCCTTCTTTCGTGCCGATCTCCGCGAAGCCGGAAGAGAAGATCTGGGCGAAGGGGATTTGCTTCCGGATGCAGTCTTCCAGCACAGCCGGCACCAGGGCGGCGGGGAGGCCGATGATGGCGTAATCGACGGTGTGGGGAATGCTGCTCACATTGGGATAAACCTTGAAACCCAAGACCTCCTTCATCTGCGGATGAACGGGATAGACCTTGCCCGGATAGCCGAGGCGGACGAGGCTGTGCAAAAACCCCATGGCGCCCTTGATGCGATCGTTGGACACCCCGACCACGGCTATGGAACGGGGGCGGAAAATTTTTTCGAAGTCGATGGATTCACTCATGGTCTTTCAGCCTTTTTTTGATAAAATACCCCCTCTGCCGCAGATGCACTCGGATGCATCGGCATTGCGACCACTTTTTCACTCAGCCTTCATATTTTCCGATGATGCAGACGGCTGCGACATTCCGCGACGGCATGCCCCCGAGGTTATGGGTCAACCCGTATTTCGGATTCGGCAACTGTCGCTCGCCCGCCCGTCCGTGGAGCTGCAGGTACATCTCGTAGAGCATCCTGAGCCCAGAAGAGCCGATGGGATGGCCGAAACACTTCAGCCCGCCGTCGATCTGGCACGGAATCTTTCCGTTGGCGTCGAACTTGCCGTCCAGGGCGTCCTTCCATGCCTGTCCGGGCCTGGAAAACTGAAGATCCTCGTAGGTCACCAGCTCCGTGATGGAGAAGCAATCGTGGCACTCGATCATGCTGATCTGATTCTCCGGATCGGTGATCCCCGCCTCGGCGTAGGCCGCCTTGCCCGCCCTTGCCGTCGTCACCAAGTGCTCTCCATCCCACTCGTTGAAACCGAGCTCTTCACCGCTGCTGACGGAAAGCTGGACGGCCTTGACGGTGACGAAATCCTTTTTCCCCAGCTTTTTCGCGATCTCCGGGGTCGTGACGATGGCGCAGGCCGAACCGTCGCTGACGCCGCAGCAGTCGAAAAGTCCCAGAGGCGCCGCGACCATGGGCGCCGCCAGGATCTGCTCCATGGAAACGGCCTTGCGAAGATGGGCCTTGGGGTTCTTGGCACCGTTCTGGTGGCTCTTCCAGGAAACGTGGCCGATCGCTTCCTTCAGGGTCTTGGGTGGGATCTTGTACTTGGCGGCATAGGCCGAGGCCAGCTGGGCGAACATTCCCGGAGCCGACATGTTGGGGAGGTTTATCCATCCGGTTCCTCCCGCCGAGCCCCTGGCGGGAAGTCCGCCGTAACCGGTGTCTTTCAGCTTCTCCGCGCCGACGGCGAGACAGATATCATAGGCTCCGCAAGCGACGGCGTAACAAGCACCGCGGAATGCCTCCGTACCCGTGCAGCAGGCGTTCTCCACCCGGGTGACGGGGATATAGGGGAGATGGAGAAAATCCGCCAGGGGCATGGCGGTGCTTCCCACGTTGACCGATTCGATGCAGCTTCCGAACCAGGCCGCCTCGATATCCCTCTTTTCGACGCCGGCGTCGGCGAGGCATTCCTCAAAGGCCTCAACAACGAGGCCCGATTCCTCGGTGTCCCACCGTTCTCCAAAAACGCTGCACCCCATACCGATGACAGCGACTTTGTCTTTTATTCCCTTAACCAATTTTCGACCTCCTTCGGGGTGTTTCAACTTGGGTGCCGGCCGCTGCGATCACCGAAAACAGTGCGCATGGTCCTTGTGGTGCCCGCAGGCGGTTGAAGGGGTGCGGTCGCCCGTAGGACGCACGCCCCCCTTTTTTTTCCGACGGGCAGCGAGGGGGCGGTCGCAGCACCAGGATCTCTTGTGCAAGAACGATGGAAATTCAAGCGGCTTTTGTCGGCTGTTTGATGAAGTACAAGGCGCAACCGCAAAGCACGCAGAGGATCGCCGTCCCCAGAAAGGCCATGTTGTAGGATCCCATCATGTCGTAGGCGATCCCGAAGCTGATCGGTCCGAGGGCTCCGAAGCCGGCGACGAACAGGCCCATGACGCCGAAGAGCACGGGCATGTTCACCACGCCGAAGAGATCGCCCAGATAGACGGGGAAGATCGCCAGGCCGCACCCGTAGGAGAAGCCGATGATGACCGATACCCAGATCAACGACTGGGCGTCCTTTACATAGGGACAGAGGAACATGCCCACCGCGACGCCGAAGCAGCAGAGGTACAGCAGGGGCTTGCGGGTCAATCCGAACTTCGCCATGAGCCAGTCGGAGCTGAATCCCGAGAAGAGACGGCCCACGACGGCGGAGAGGACGAAGACGAAGGAGAAGATTATGACCATCTTGGGCAGGGGGATGCCCAGGTCCTTCATGCCCCAGGTGATCATGTGCGTGATGAGCCCGATGACCGCGACGAGGTAGCCGAGCTGGGCGATGATGACGAGCCACCAGGCCCCTGTCTTGAAGGCATCCCCTACCGACCATTTCACGGCCCGCGAAATGAAATCGGCCCGGAACTTCATCTCCTCCTCCGATGGCTTGATGCCGTCCGGATACTGACCCACCGACTCGGGGTCCTTCTTGAGGAAGAAGCCGCCGATCACGGCGCCGACAAGCAGGATGATCCCGAAGTAGATATAGGCGGATCTCCATCCGAGCTTCTGGATCATGCCGTGGGCGACGGGGGTGAGGATGACGATGCCGACCCCGGAGGCGGACATGGCGATGGCGACCATGAGGGCTGCCTTTTTCATGAACCACCGCCTAACCGTCGAGATCGTGGCGATCAGGTAGGAAAGGGCGATGCCGCAGGCGAGGAGCACGCCGTAGTACAGGATGAACTGCGTAAGTGTCTGCATGGTGCTCAGCAGGAACATGGCGATGGCGCCGATCACCCCGCCGATGACGACGGTCCATTTGGGTCCGATGCGGTCCGTGAGGTAGCCTCCCGCGAGACCGGCAATAGGCATCACGACCATGGCCAGGGTCATCCCGACGGAGAGATTGCCCCGGGTCCAACCGAATTCCTTGAGAAGTGCGGGCATGAAGATACTGAAGCTGAACTGTGCACCGGAGCTGACGAGAATCGCCAGGAAGGCGCCGGTCACAACCCAGTAACCAAAGAAAGCCTTGCCGTTTTCTTTATCCGCCATATCGTTCTTCCTCCTTCTTCTTTAGATTTTCGACTATGAAACCTGTGACC